>NZ_DASVOK010000215.1:0-4100 GCF_036383415.1 Rudaea sp.
GACCGAACACATCGAGCGCATACGAGATGCTGAGTTGCGGGGTAAACAGGTTGTACAACGAGGCGTTGTCGCTCGGTACGGGCGCCAGCGATGCCGATGGATCCTTCTGCCGGCTCGCCGAAAAGCCGGCGGAGACGGAAGGGTAGAAGACACCGCGTCCCGCGAGCGCGTTTTCCCGCGCCACCGTCAGCGCAGCTTGCGCGGCCTTGAAGTCGGCGTTGTTCGCAAGCGATTGCTCGATCAGATCGTTGAGCGGCCTGGAATGGAACAGCGTCCACCAGTCGCCCGCGATGTCGCTGCCTTCGACGAAGCGCTGCGCTTCACCGCCGGAAACGCCATCGGTGGCGACGGTCGTGGTGAGCGGGTGGTCAGCGTAGTCGCCGGCGTCCGGAGCCACCGGCTTTCTGAAGTCGGGGCCTACTGTGCAGCCGGCGCTCAGCAGGCACGTCAAGGCGGCGGCCGCGCTCAACAGCGGCGAACCGGCGACCGGCCCGGATCGTCCTGCGCACCCGCCCTTGTTTTTCTCGCTCTTCAAATGCGCATCGGCCGATGTTGTGTTCACGCGAACGCAGCCTCGCCAGAGGTGCGTGGATGAGATGATATATCATATCAATAGTCGAAAAATCCCTGCCAAAGGTCATGCCGGCGAAGGCGTATACGGGTATGGCTCGCTGGGCGGCTGGGAAATGCGTTCGACCCGATTGTCCGAAACGCCGTCAGCGCGGAGCCCGGGTGATGGCTTGCCTCCGTTACTCGTGCCGAATCCTGCTTGATGCCGGGCGGTCGAGTGTGCACAGTGTCGACACTCGTCGGCATACAGGCCGGCTCTTGCGGAGGACGCCATGCAGACCGAATCGCGCAACCTCGCCCTGTTCTGCGATTTCGAGAACCTCGCGCTCGGCGTGCGCGAGGCCAAGTACGAGAAGTTCGACATCACAAAGGTGCTCGAGCGCCTGCTGCTCAAGGGCAGCATCGTGGTGAAGAAAGCCTATTGCGACTGGGAGCGCTACAAGGAATTCCGCCCGGGAATGCACTATGCCTCGTTCGAGCTGATCGAGGTGCCGCACGTCAGCCAGTCGGGCAAGAACTCGGCCGACATCCGCATGGTCGTCGACGCGCTCGACCTGTGCTACACCAAGGCGCACGTCGATACCTTCGTCATCCTCAGCGGCGATTCGGATTTCTCGCCGCTGGTGTCGAAGCTGCGCGAAAACAACAAGCTCGTGATCGGCGTCGGCGTGAAGAACTCGACCTCGGAACTGCTGATCGCGAACTGCGACGAGTTCATCTACTACGACGATCTGGTGCGCGTGCAGAAGAAGCGCCAGGCGCCGAGGAAGAAGGCCGAAGAAAAGACGGCGAAAGCGACGGCGCCAGCGGCCGCACAGGATCGCGAAGCGGCGAAGCGGCAGGAGGCGCTCGACCTCGTCCTCGAAACCGTCGAAGCACTGATCGAGGAACGCGGCGAGGACGAAACGATCTGGGGCTCGATGGTCAAGCAGGCGGTGAAGCGGCGCAAGCCCGGATTCAACGAAAGCTACTACGGTTTCAAGTCGTTCGGCGCGCTACTCGAGGAAGGCAGGAAGCGCGGACTTCTCCAGCTCGAACGAGAGGAGAAGTCCGGCAACTACCGCGTAATCGGCACGGCCGACGACAAGGCGTGATGAAAGCCGCGCCGCGTCTGGCCACGCGGCCTCGGCGTTATGCCATCGCTTCGTACAAGGGCAGGGTGAGGAACTCGGGGAAGTTCTTCGACAACGCCATTTCCTCGAAGATTTTCGCAGCCGCCTCGTAGGTATCGACCTTTTCGCCCTGCGCGACAACCGATGCCTTGACCTTGGCCAGTTCCTCGGGAATCAGTGTGCGCACGAGTGCGGCGTCGACCTTGCGACCGTCATCGAGCACGCCCTTGTCGCTGACCACCCATTGCCAGACCTGCGAGCGTGAGATCTCCGCGGTCGCGGCATCTTCCATGAGGTTGTGGATCGGCACGCAGCCGTTGCCCGCGAGCCAGCTGCCGAGATAGTGGATGCCGACATTGATGTTGTTGCGCAGGCCCGCTTCGGTGATCGGCGCCTCGGGCACGAAGTTGAGGAAGTCGGCCGCGGCGATCTTCTCATCGCGCTGCTTGCCCCACTGGTTCGGTTTGTCGCCGAGCACGGCGACAAATTCCTCCATCGCGATCTGCACGAGACCCGGATGCGCGATCCAGCCGCCGTCGAAGCCGTCGTTGGCGTCGCGCTTCTTGTCGTGGCGCACGCCGGCCAGAGCCTTCTCGTTCGCGACGGCGTCGCCCTTGATCGGAATCAGCGCGGCCATGCCGCCGATCGCTGGTGCGCCACGCTTATGACACGCCTGGACCAGCGCCAATGCGTAAGCGCGCATAAACGGCACTTCCATGTTGATCGCCACGCGGTTGGCGAGGCAGAAGCCCGGCTTGTTCCTGAATTTCTTGATCGCGCTGAAGATGTAGTCCCAGCGACCCGCGTTGAGGCCTGCGGAATGCTCGCGCAACTCGTAGAGGATTTCTTCCATCTCGAACGTGCCAAGGATGGTTTCGAGCAGCACCGTCGCCTTGATCGAGCCCTGCGGAATGCCGAGTTCCTTCTGCGCGAGCAAGAAGATGTCGTTCCACAGCCGCGCTTCGAGATGGCTTTCCATCTTCGGCAGGTAATAGAACGGGCCGAAGCCGCTCGCCATCTGCTCCTTGGCGTTGTGGAAGAACACGAGCGCGAAATCGAAGATGCCGCCGGAAATGCGCTGGCCGTCGATGGTCACGTGCTTCTCGTCGAGATGCCAGCCGCGCGGGCGGATCTGCAGGGTCGCGATCTTGTCGTTGAGCTTGTAGACCTTGCCGGCCTCGTTGGTGTAGCTGATCGTGCCGCGGATCGCGTCGAAGAGGTTGACCTGGCCCTGGATCTGGTTGAACCAGTTCGGGCTGTTCGAGTCCTCGAAGTCGGTCATGTATGAATCCGCGCCCGAGTTGAACGCATTGATGATCATCTTGCGCTCGACCGGGCCGGTGATCTCGACGCGGCGACGTTCCAGCGCCTTCGGCAGCGGCGCGATTTTCCAGTCGCCTTCGCGGATGTGTTTGGTCTCGGGCAGAAAGTCCGGCATTTCGCCGGCATCGATGCGCGCCTGACGCGCGATGCGTGCCTTGAGCAACTCTTGGCGGCGCGGTTCGAAGGCGCGGTGCAGCTTGGCGGCAAATGCGAGCGCGTCGTGGCTGAGAATCTCGTCGAAACGTGGATGCAATGGCGCGTTGATCGCAACGCCGGCGGGGAGGGTAGGCGAGGCCATGAAAGTCCTGGGTGGCGAGGGGGAGGGGAAAAATACGGCGGAAAAGTCGATGCTTTACTCTAGCCGCGGCGACGCGCGGGCGGCATCGTCCTTTGTGCCGATCAAGTGCGGCCCGCGACCGGGATCAGCGCACCGGTGACGGCCTGCGCCTGGTCCGAGAGCAGGAACAGGATGACCTCGGCGATCTGCGCAGGTTTCACCCAGCGCGAGAAATCCGCCTCGGGCATGTCCTTGCGATTGGCCGGCGTGTCGATCGTGGTCGGCAGGATCGCGTTGACGGTGACACCGCGATCCTTGAGTTCCTCGGCAAGCGCCTCGGTCAGCTTGAACACGCCGGCCTTTGACGCGGCATAGGCGCCCATGCCGGTTCCGGCCTTGATCGCACCGGCCGCGCCGACATTGACGATGCGCCCGGACCCGCTGCGCACGAGCAGGGGCAGGGCAGCCATGCTGGCCGCGACCGCGGTGCGCAGGTTGACGTTGAACAGCAGATCCCAGGTCGCGAGCTTGCCGCCCTCGAGCTTCTCCCAGCGGAACGTGCCGGCGACATTGACCAGTGCGTCGAGCCCACCAAGCTTTTCGCCGATCGTGTTGAAGGCCTTTTCCGTCGCCTCCGCCGAGGACAGGTCAACACCACCGAACTCGTGCAGGTTCCTCGAATCCATGGCCGCAACCGGAGCATGATCGATCGCCGCCACCGTGGCGCCCGCATCGAGCGCCGCGCGTACGACTGCGGCGCCGAGGCTGCCTGCTGCGCCGGTGACCGCGATCCGCTTGCCTTGAAGATTCATCGTCTC
>NZ_DASVOK010000216.1:0-3659 GCF_036383415.1 Rudaea sp.
GCGCAAGGCGCTCGCGCTCGGCGCCGATGCGGTTCTGGTCGGCCGGCTGCAACTCTACGCGCTCGCCGCGGCCGGCGCGCTCGGCGTCGCGCACATGCTCAAGCTGCTGCGCGAAGAACTCGAAGTCTGCATGGCGTTGGCCGGCTGTGCGACTCTGGACGACATCGGCCGCGACGCGCTGGCGCCAGCCGCGATGCCGCTGCTATGAGAAGCCCTCAATGTTGAACGTGATCGAGAAAGTTCTGGACGACGACGAAGTGTGCCAGTTCCGCGCTCGCCTCGAACAGGTGCAGTGGCAGGACGGCACCGCCACCGCAGGCACGCTCGCGCGCGAGGTCAAGCGCAACCTGCAGCTCGACGAGCACAGCGACACCGCGGTCGCGCTCGGCAACCATCTGCTGCGCAAGCTCGGCAACCATGCACTGTTCGTCTCGGCCGCGCTGCCGCGCAAGATCCATCCGCCGCGCTTCAACCTCTATCGTGACGGCGGCAACTATGGCGCACACGTCGACAGCGCCGTGATGCGGCTGCCCGGCACGCAGGACAGCCTGCGTGTCGATCTCGCCGCCACGCTGTTCCTGTGCGACGCCGCCGACTACGACGGCGGCGAACTGGAAATCGAAGCCGGCTTCGGCGTACAAACGATCAAGCTCGACGCCGGCGACATGGTGCTTTATCCGGCCAGCAGCCTGCATCGCGTCGCGCCGGTGACGCGCGGTGCGCGCCTCGCGGTCTTTTTCTGGATCGAAAGCCTCGTCGGCGACGAGCAGGCGCGCGCGCTGCTGTTCGATCTCGACCGGTCCATCCAGCAGCTCGCGCCACACATGTCCGCGCAGGATCCGGCTCTGCTGCGCCTGACCCACGTCTACCACAACCTGCTGCGGCGCTGCGCCGCGACTTGAGGAGCCAAAATGAAAGCCGCGATCACCGCATTGCTGTTCGTGCTGTCCTCCGCCGCATGGGCGCACGGCGACGTGCAATGCCCGAAACATCCCAAGGAAGAATGGCGCTCGCACGAGGAACTGCAGCGCAAGCTGGAGAAGGATGGATGGACGATACGCCGCATGGAGCTGACGCCGACCTGCTATGAGGTCTACGCCAAGGATCCGCAGGGCAACCGCATCGAAGCGTTCTTCGACCCCAAGACGTTCGAGCGTGTCGAAGACTAAGGTCGAGGTATGGGACAAGCCGGTGCGGATCATGCACTGGCTGCTCGTGCTCGCCGTCGCGTCCGCGTGGTTCACGCGCGGGCGTCTGGACTCGTGGCACGAATGGCTGGGCTACGCGGCACTGGTCATCGTCGCGCTGCGCATCGTCTGGGGCTTCATCGGCAGCCGCCATGCGCGCTTCGCGCAGTTCGTGCGCGCGCCGCGCGCGAGCCTGCGCTATCTGCGCGAAATTGCCACCGGCCGCGCACCGCGTCATCTTGGTCACAACCCGCTCGGCGGCTGGATGATCCTCGCCCTGCTGTCTTGTGTCTCCGCGCTCGGACTAACCGGCTGGCTGGCCACGACCGACTGGCTATGGGGCTATGCCTGGCTCGCCGAGCTGCACGCTGGCCTCGGCTGGACCTTTGTCACACTCGTCTGCCTGCATCTAGCTGGCGTGCTGTTCTCGAGCTGGCAGCATCGCGAAAACCTCGTCGCCGCAATGTTGAGCGGCAGGAAGGCCGCACCGCTGGACGGGGATGTTCGCTGAGCAATGGGATGATTTTGTTGTCTTGAAATGATGGCGACGCGAACGGCAGTGAAGCAGCCGGCGGTTGCCGCGAGTCATGTTCTCGCCGCCGTTCGTTTCCGGCCGCGGACGACATGGACGACGAGCAGCAGCGGCAAGGCCAGACCGACCAGCCAATGGATCAGGCGCACCGCGTCGCGCAATGCGTCATCGCTCGCGTAGTAGAGCAGCCAGCCGCTGGGCACGAGCACGGCGAACATCGCAATCAACACGATGCCGGTCACACGCCGCTTCGGTCGCGCGAGACCGTGGCGCACGTGCACGGCCCAGAGCAGCCCGGCCAACCACAGCATGACGAACGCGGCCGCACCGTGCAGGCGCAGCCACCAGGCCTCGAGCGGATGCGGCTCGGCACCGAACTCACCCAGGCGTTGCAGGAAATAGTGGAAAATGAGCCAAAGTATACCCGTGAGCCAGATCGCGGCGAATGCGGCATAGACGATGCGACGGTAGCGCGGCGACAGGCGCAGGCCGTACTCGCCATGAGCGCGGCGATGGTGTGCGTGACGTTCGTGTCCCGCGCCGTTCATGCGACCCTGCCTTGCGTGCGCCAGCCGTGCTGCGCGTCGTGGGTGGCGACCTGCGCGCCGTAGTCCGTGAGCACGCGTCGCGCAAGCGCCGGCGACGCAGCGAAAACGACCTTGGTCAACGCATCGGCGATCATGCAGCTCGGCGCGATCACGCTGGCAGAAGAGTCGAGGCCCACGGTCTTTCCGGCGCGCGCATCGAAATGCACGCCTGTCCAGCGGCCTTCGCGATATCGCCGGGTCGCCGCTCCGGCGCTGGAGGCAAGCGCGACATCGCGCAGCGCAACCGCACCCGCAATGCCCGCATCGCCCGCGCCGCGGAGGTGCACGATCTCTTCGCGCGGGCCAGTGACGCGCAGATCACCGCCGGCATTGACCAGCGCCTGCGTCACTCCATGTTCAAGCAGCACGTCGACAGCGCGATCGACCGCGTAGCCCTTGGCGATGCCGCCGAGGTCGAGCCACAGCGGGCGGTGCAGGCGCACACGGCCGTCGTCGGTCAACTCCACGTCGCGCCAGCTCGCGCGAGCATCGGGCAGGAACGGCGAACGCGGCGACGGCAGGAATTCCTGCGCGACGAGCCGTCCGGCGATGGTCGGATCGAAGCACCCTTGCGATCGCGCGGCGAGATCGAGCGCGCAGCGCAGCACCTCGAACGTGCGCGCATCGACTTCGACCTGCGTGCCGACCTGCGCCGCATGCAGGCGCGAGAGGTCGCTGTCCGCCGCATGGAAACTCATGCGTGCATGCACGGCCGAGACTTCGGCGAACGCGGCCTCGATCGCGACGCGCGTGCACGCCTCGTCGGACGCTTCGACGCGCATCTCGACCAGCGTGCCGAGCCAGGGCCGCGCGCGTTGCAGCATTGCACTCATGCCGATGCCTTCAATGCGATTTCGTACAACCTGAGCAGGCGCTGCACGCCTTCGGTGAGATGGCGGCACGACAAGGTCGCGCCCGAAATGATCTTGATCTCGCGGTTGAGCGCCGCCGCCTCGCCTGCGGTCTTGCCGACGAACTGCTTGCGCCACGCCGGCATGCGCACTTCGCCGCCGTGCGACTCGCGGTATTCGAGCACTTCGAGCGAAACGACCGCGCCGGCCGCATCGAGCGCAAGCGCGTAGGTGATCGCCTCGCTCTTGCCGATGACCTGATCGACGATCAGCCAACCGAGTTTTTTCTCGCCTGCGCGCGCCTCGAAGATCTGCGGCGCCCAGCCGGCCGGTGCACCGATCGAAGCCGCGGTCGCCGCATCGGGCGCCGGCGCGGCGCGGAACTCGCCCGCGGCGGGAAACGCTTCCTGCTGCGCCTGCTGCACGCTCAGGTATTGAGTCGCGAACGCGGCCTGGCTCGCCGCCGCGGCGCCCAATGGGATCAGCCAACGTATCTGCATGT
>NZ_DASVOK010000217.1:0-2304 GCF_036383415.1 Rudaea sp.
CCGACGCGGCTGTTCCACTGGACGCTGGTCGCGCTGATCGTGCTGCAGTTCGCCACGGCCGAGTTCGGTTTCCTGTCGATGCAATGGCACTACCGCTTCGGCTGGGCGACGCTGGCGCTGATCGTGTTCCGTCTGCTGTGGGGCCTCGCCGGTTCGCAGACCAGCCGTTTCGCCGACTTCCTGCGCGGTCCGATCGCCGTGGTGCGCTATGTGCGCGCGCAATGGCTTGGCGCTGAAAATGCCGCAAATTCCACAAATGGAAAAGTGCATGTCGGCCACAATCCGCTCGGCGGCTGGTCGGTCGCGGCGATGTTGTTGTGTGTGCTCGTGCAGGCGATCAGCGGCCTGTTCACGAGTGACGGCATCGACGAAGATGGCCCATTCGTCGATTCGGTGTCGAGCGCGACGGTGAAGCTCGCGACGAAGCTGCACCACCTTGGCGAAACGGTGCTCATCGCGCTGATCGCCCTGCATGTCGCCGCCGTGCTGCTGCACTGGGCACTCAAGCACGACAATCTGATCACGCCGATGATCACGGGACGCAAGCCGGCGGCGGTGCCAGCGCCGATGCGTTTCGTCAGCAGCTGGCGCGCGTTGCTCCTGTTTGCCGTTGCTGTCGCCGCAGTCGCGGCGTTGAGCCGCTTCGGAGAATAGTGTACGCAAAATTTGGCGTTGAGCGGCCTTCGGTTCGCTCGAACGCCGAAAATCAATGCGGCCAAAGCCGCATTAATCCTTCTTCTTGTACTTGTCGTGGCAGGCCTTGCACGCTTCGGCGACTTTCTTGAACTGTTCCTTGTCCTTGGCTTCGTCGTTCGCCTTGGCGACTTCGGCGAGCAGCTTGGCCTGCGTGTCGAGGTCCTTGGCCTTGGACTGGAAGTCGTCCCAGTTGGCCCAGACGTCGGGCTTGGCGTCGGTCTTGCCCTTGTCAGAACCCTTGGCGAAGCCTTCGAGAATCTGATCGCTCAGGTTGGCGATGCGGCCCGCATGCTTGGCGAATTCCGCGGCCTCGAACGGATGCTTACCCTTGACCATCGCGCCGAGCGGGCCGAAGTTCCAGCCGATCACGGTCATCAGGCCCTGGCGGTAGTCGATCACGTCTTCCGGTTTCGCACTGTCATGGGCGAAAGCGATGGCCGAAACGGCGAGGGCGGAAGCGGCGACGAAAAAACGGAACCTGGACATGGTGGCCTCACGAGGGTTGCGGAATGTCGGTCGAGTGTAGCAAACGCGGCAACCGGTTAGCGCGTCATGTCGCGCTATCATGGCAGGACGATCGGCGAGCGTGCCGACGTCGATTTTTCACTGCGCTGCTTCAAGGAGTCCTGCGATGAAACGACTGCTTTCGCTTTGCCTGTTGTCCTGCTTCGTGGAAAACGCCGCGCATGCCGCGATGGTGACGAAGAATCTCGACTACGACGTCGGCGGCAAGAAGATGCAGAGCGTGCTCGTCTACGACGATACGGTGAAGGCGCCGCGGCCGGGCATCGTGATGACGCCGGACTGGCTCGGCATCAACGCCGACAACATCGCGCTGGCCAAACAGATCGCGGGCAAGGACTACGTGATCCTCGTCGCCGATGTGTATGGCGTCGATGCGCGGCCGAAGAATGCGGACGAAGCCGGCGCGGCGACCAGCAACATGTACGCGCATCGCGGCGAGCTGCGCGCGCGCATCAATGCCGCGCTCGCCCAGCTCAAGGCGCAGGGTGTCAAGGCACCGCTCGACGGCGCGCACTGGGGCGCGATCGGCTTCTGCTTCGGCGGCGCGACCACGCTCGACCTCGCGCGCAGCGGCGCCGACGTGCAGGGCGTCGTTTCGTTCCACGGCAACCTTGCCGGTGATCCGGCGTTCAAGGACGAGGTCAAGGCACGAGTGCTCGTGCTGCACGGCGCGGACGACAAGTACGAATCCCCCGAGCAGATCGCCGGCTTCCAGCAGGAGATGCGCGACGCCGGCGCGGACTGGCAGTTCCTCAGCTACGGCGGTGCGATGCACTGCTTTGCGATTCCCAGTGCCGACGGCAAGATACCGGGCTGCAAGTACGACGCGCGCACGGCCAAGCGCGCGTTCGCACAGATGCACGAGTTTTTCGGCGAGGTGTTTGCCGCAAAATAGGACACATCTTCCGCCGAGCGGCGATTCGTGTTTGGCGAAGCCGGCGACAACGCACATGTCGCCGGTCGATCGACGGAATCAGTGGTCGCGCTGCAATGCGTAGTTGGCGAGGGCCGAGAGTGCGTCGCGCGCGGCCGACGGCGGCAGTGCGGCGAGGTCGGCCCGGGCCGCGTCGGCGTAGCGCTGCG
>NZ_DASVOK010000218.1:0-5940 GCF_036383415.1 Rudaea sp.
CGACGTTGAGCGACATGGCGGGGTTTCCGGCGTTCACGAAAAGAATCAAAGGATAAAGTCTGGGGATTGCGCCGGCAATCGTACGATGCCGCAGTTCGCGGCGGCGTCCGAAGTGCCGGAAGTCATTCAAACCTTCGTGCATGTTCCCGCATCGTCGCTGACAGCAAGCCTACGTCGGTGATGCGAAACGATGTTACCGATCAGTAACGATGCCGATGTTAACGATCGGTAACGGTTGCGTCAATACGGTTGGGCACAGATCACGGAATTCAATGGCTGCCTGCGCTCGCCACTACTGCACCGGTGCCCGTGTCGCTGGCAGGATGCGCGACGGGCTCGCCGCGTCGCACGCGGAACCACGCTGCGTACAAGGCGGGCAGGAACAGCAGCGTGAGTGCGGTCGCGACGAGCAGGCCGCCCATGATCGCCACCGCCATCGGCCCGTAGAACGCCGAGCGCGACAGCGGGATCATCGCCAGGATCGCGGCGAGCGCGGTCAGCACGATCGGGCGGAAGCGACGCACGGTCGCATCCACTATGGCGGTCCAGCGCTCGTGTCCCGCGGCGATGTCCTGCTCGATCTGATCGACAAGGATGACCGAGTTGCGCATGATCATGCCCATCAGCGCGATCGTGCCGAGCATCGCGACGAAGCCGAACGGCACGTGGAAGACCAGCAGGAACAGGGTCACGCCGATCAGGCCGAGCGGCGCGGTCAGGAACACGAGCAGCACGCGCGAGAAACTTCGCAGCTGGATCATCAGCACGGTCAGCACGACGATCAGGAACAGCGGCATGCCGGCGTTGACGGAAGATTGGCCCTTGGCCGACTCCTCGACTGCACCGCCGACCTGGAGCAGGTATCCGGCCGGCATCGAGGCCTTGATCGCATCGAGTTGCGGCAATACCTGCGCGGTCACCGTTGGCGCCGTGGTGTCGCCGTAGATGTCGCCGCGTACGGTGACGGTGGGCAGGCGGTTGCGCCGCCAGATGATGCCTTCCTCGAAGCCGTAGGACACGTTCGCGATCTGCTTGAGCGGAACGGCCTTGCCCGACGGCGTCGGCACGGCAAGGCTTTCGAGCAGCGAAAGGCGTGCGCGTTCGTCGGTCGGGCCGCGCAGGTCGACCTCGATGAGCTGGTCACGCTCGCGATAGTAGGTGATCGGCACGCCCGACAGCGAACTTTGCAGGAAGTTGGCGAGGTCCTGCGAGGACACGCCGAGCACGCGCGCGCGCTCCTGGTCGATGTCGAGTTTGACGACTTTGGACGGCTCTTCCCAGTCGAGATTGACGTTGCGCAGGGTCGGATTCTTGCGCATCACGTCGGCGACTTTGCGCGCGAGCCCGCGCACCGTGGCGATGTCGGCGCCGGAAACGCGGAACTGCACCGGATAGCCGACCGGCGGCCCGTTCTCGAGGCGCACGACGCGCGCGCGCAGCTCGCTGAAGTCCTTGTCGAACAGTTCGATCAGGTCGGCGCGGATCTTTTCGCGGTCAGCGAGCGAGCGCGTCAGCAGCACGAACTCGGCGAAGCTGGCCTGCGGCAGCTGTTGGTCGAGCGGCAGATAGAAACGCGGTGCGCCGCTGCCGACGAAACTGACGTAGTTTTCGAGTTCGGGTCGCTTGGCCAGCCAGGCTTCGAGTTTCTTCACCTGCGCTTCGGTCGCGTTGAGCGAGGCGCCTTCGGTAAGTTTCAAATCGACCATCAGCTCGGGTCGCGTCGAGTCGGGGAAGAACTGTTGCTGGACGAGGCCGAAACCGGCGATCGACAACACGAACGCACCGACCGTCGCGCCGATCACGAGCCAGCGGCGGCGCACGCACCAGTCGACGAGGGCGCGGAAGGTCTTGTAGAACGGCGTCGCGTACGGATCATGGTCGGCATGCGGCGGATGTTCGCCGGTGACAATGCGGCGCAGGCGCGGCGGCAGCTTGTTCAGCCACGAATTCGCCGGCGGCGGCGCCTGGTCGCGTTCGGGCAGCAGTTTGTAGCCGAGATACGGGATCAGCATCACCGCTGCGACCCATGAAATCAGCAGCGCGATCGTCACGACTTCGAAGATCGAGCGCGTGTATTCGCCTGTGCCCGACTTCGCCGTCGCGATCGGCAGAAATCCCGCGGCGGTGACCAGCGTGCCGGTCAGCATCGGGAACGCGGTTGAGGTGTAGGCGAACGCGGCCGCGCGGATGCGGTCGTAGCCCTGCTCGATCTTGATCGCCATCATCTCGACCGCGATGATCGCGTCGTCGACAAGCAGGCCGAGCGCGAGCACGAGCGCGCCGAGCGAGATCTTGTGCAGGTCGATGCCGAAGTACTTCATTGCCGCGAACGTCATCGCGAGCACGAGCGGGATCGACAGCGCGACGACGAGGCCGGTGCGCAGGCCGAGCGAGAAGAAGCTCACGAGCAGCACGATCAAGACCGCGATGGCCAGCGTATCGACGAACTCGCTGACCGAGCGCGCGACCGCGCGCGGCTGGTCGGTGACGCGTTCGAGCTCGAGGCCGACCGGCAGCGTCTGCTGCAGGCGCGCGATCGTGTCATCGAGATTCTTGCCGAGATGGATGATGTCGCCGCCGGCGCGCATCGACACAGCGAGGCCGAGCGCATTCCTGCCCATGAAGCGCATGCGCGGATTCGCCGGATCGGCATAGCCGCGCGTGACGTTGGCGATGTCGCCGAGGCGGAACAGGTTGCCGTTCGCGCGGATCGAGATGTTGCGGATCTGGTCGACCGAATCGAATGCACCTGTGGGACGCAAATAGATACGATCGCTGCCGGTTTCGAAGCTGCCGGCCGGCGTGATCGCATTCTGCGCGGCGAGCGTCTGCTGCAACTGGTCGAACGTGACGCCGAGTGTGGCGAGCTTGGCGTTGGACAATTCGATCGTGACTTTCTCGTCCTGCAGGCCGACGAACTGCACCTTGGCCACATCGGGCACGCGCAGGATTTCGAGCTTGAGGCGCTCGCCGTAGTCGCGCAGCTGCGCGTCGGAATAGCCTTCGCCACTCAACGCGTAGATGTTGCCGAAGGTGTCGCCGAATTCGTCGTTGAAGAACGGACCGAGCACGCCCTGCGGCAGCGTGTAGCGGATGTCGCCGATCTTCTTGCGCACCTGGTAGAAGAAGTCGGGCACGTCGCTCGCCGGCAGCGAGTCCTTGATCACGACGAAGACCATCGACTCGCCCGGGCGCGAATAGCTGCGCAGGTAGTCGACTTGCGGCAGTTCCTGCAGCTTCTTCTCGATCTTCTCGGTGATCTGCTCGGTGACTTCGGCCGCGGTCGCGCCCGGCCACTGCGTCTGCACGACCATGACCTTGAACGTGAACGGCGGATCCTCGGACTGACCCAGGCCCATGTACGACCACACGCCGAGCGCGGCGAGCAGGACGATGAAGTAGCGCAGCAGCGGCTGGTTGCGCAGCGACCATTCGGAAAGATTGAAGCGGTTCATGTGGCGGCGTCCGTGGTGGGCGACGAAGTGGTTCTGGCGCGGCGGCCGATGCGGCCGAGATGGGTGTGGCCGAAGCCGGCCGCGTACTTGAGCCCGTAGCCGAGCGCGCGATCGAAGCCGATGTGCGCACACCAGATCAGGCCGGCGGCGAACAGCAGCGGCGCGGCGAAGTAGGCGCTCGCGACGAGAACGGCGACCGCGCCGAGATAGGAATGCGCCGCGTTGTAGGCGATCGCGCCGACGCGATCACCGGCGAGATAGCCGAGGAAGGACAGGTCGGGGGCGAGGAAGCACAGCGCGAACATGCCCCAGCCGTATTCGGTCTGGTGGTACAAGGCGAGCGCAATCAGGAAAGCGGCGAGGCCTTCGAGGCGCAGCAACAGGCGCACGCCGCCCGAAGCTCCCGCGGCCGGGGTTGCGGAATCGTGGTTCATTTCATCCTCCGAAGAAGCCGATGCCCTTGGCCATCAGCGCGGCACACAGGATCACGAGCGCGAGCAGGGCGAGTTCGAGATGCACGATGCGACGCAGGCTGCGCTGCGCGTCCGCGGCGAGCACGGGCACGCGGTTGTTGGCCAGCGTCTTGCGCCAGGAGAGAAACGTCACTGTCGGCCGGATCGAGAGCAGGCCGATCGCGGCGAACAGGATCATCTTGGCGATGAACGGAGCGCTGTGCAGATAGTAGGCACTGCCTTTCTCGAACCAGATCACGCGCGCGATGCCGCCGCCGACGAGCGTCATTGCGGCGATGCCGTAGACCGCATCGACATTGATCAGGCGGCGTGCCTTCTCGACGCTCAGTTCGCCGCGCAGCGTGACGAGTTCGATCGCGAGCGCAGTCGCTATCGCGAACGCGGCGAGATGATGGACGAAGGCGACGAGAGCCGAGGCCAGCATGACGCGGGTTCCTTAGAGCGAGAGCGGGCGATTGAGCGCGTCGACCGGCGCGATCGCCTCGCCTTCGCGCAGCTTGTGCACGCCGGCGGTGACGATCCAGTCCTGCGTGCCGGTGCCGCCGGACAAGGTCACGCCCTGCTCGCGATAGGCGGCGACGCTGACCGGGGCGAGCTTCACCTGGCGCGTCTTCGCATCGACGATCCACACGGCCGGCTTGCCGCCGAGTTCGTGCAGAGCCGACAGCGGAATCACGATCTGCCCGGCATTGGCACCGTCGGCAAAGTAGACGCGCGCGGTCTGGCCGAGGCGCGGCGCGGCGCCGGCGTCGTCGAAGCTGACGCGCACGCGGTAGGTGCGCGTGGTGCGGTCGGCTTCTGCACCGATTTCGCGCAGGTGGCCGCCGAGTTGCTTGCCGGCATCGGCCCACGATTCGATCGCGAACGGTGCGCCGACCTTGTACGCGCCGATCCGGTTCTCGGGCACGGCGATTTCCACTTCGACGGCGCCATCCCAGGCGAGCGTGGCAACGCTCTGGCCCGCGGCGACGACCTGGCCGGCCTCGGCGTTGAGCGCGGTGATCACGCCGGCATGGTCGGCGCGCAGGCTCGTGTATTCGGTCTGGTTCGCGGCGACCGCGAGCGCGGCCTGCGCCTGCTGCACCTGCGCCTGCGCGGCCTTGAGCGCGTTGGCCTGCGCATCGACCTGGGTCTGGCTGACGTAGTTCTTGTCGAGCAGCTTGTGATAGCGGTCGTAGTCGGCCTGGGCGAGATCACGGTTCGCCTTCGCGGCAGCCAGATTCGCGCTCGCGCTGCCGGCCTGCAATTGCAGATCGGCTGGATCGAGCTCGGCGATCACCTGTCCCGCTTCGACATGGTTGCCGACGTCGACCTTGCGTGCGCGGATCTTGCCGTTGACACGAAAGCCGAGCTGGCTTTCATAGCGCGCGCGCACCTCGCCTGAATACACCTCGGCGCTGATCGCGTCGGCGGCCTGCGGATGGGCGACGATCGCGCTGCGCGGCGGTGCGGGTGCGGCGGCGTGGCTGCCGCAGCCGGCGAGGGCGAATGTGCCGAGCAGCAGTGTGGTCGCGGTCGCGATGCGGATCGGGGAAGCGATGAACGTGTCGAACATGGCCTGGTGCCTCTGGGCGGAATATGCACATCGTTGCTGACGGGTTGCGCGAACCGGCGAATCGCGCAAAAGTACGTGTCGCAGCAGGAATTTTTTGCAGGGAAAAGGCGGTTTTTCTGCCCCACGAACGCCGGATTGTGCTATCTTACAATTACTAAACTGAACTGTCCAGTATATTTTGATGCCCGGTGCATCCGCTTGCTGGACCCATTGCGAGTCCCGAAGATGTCGATGTCATGTCAACCTTAGCTACAACCAAATCCGCCGGCCCCGGCCGCCCGAAGGACATGGAAAAGCGCGCCGCGATCCTCGATGCGGCCAAGCAACTGTTCGTCAAGCAGGGTTTCGAGGGCACCAGCATGGACGCGATCGCCAACAAGGCCGGCGTGTCCAAGCTCACCGTCTACAGCCACTATCGCGACAAGGAAACGCTGTTCGCCGAGGCCGTGCGCAGCAA
>NZ_DASVOK010000219.1:0-7455 GCF_036383415.1 Rudaea sp.
GCGCGACCCTGACATGTTACGCCAATAAGGCCCGCCGGCCAGCTGCGGAGTTCACAAAAATGATGTGCGGGCGGAACAGGTGTCTTCAGTTTCCCCCGCGAAGCATCACGGAGTGTGGCGAGCGGCCTTGAGCCCGCGCACCTCGAGCAGCGGCTCGACGCTCGGATCGCGGCCGCGCCAGGCGCGATAGAGCGCATCGGTTGGCTCGGTGCCGCCGCGCGAGAGCACCATCTCGCGGAAACGCTGGCCGTTCTCGCGAGTCATGCCGCCGTGCTCCTTGAACCAGTAGAAGGCATCGTCGCGCAGCACCGCGGTCCACAGGTAGGAGTAATAGCCGGCGGCGTAGCCGTTGCTCCAGATGTGGGCGAAGTAGCTCGTGCGGTAGCGCGGCGGCACGAGCGGGTAGTCGACATCGTATTTCTTCAGCGCGCTGCGCTCGAAGGCATCGACGTTGTCGACGATGGTCATCGACCGCGACAGCGTGTGCCAGGCCATGTCGAGCAGCGCGGCGCTGACATTTTCGGTCGTGGCGAAGCCCTGGCCATAGGTGCCGGCCTTCTTGATCTTCGCGATCAGTTCCGCAGGCATCGGCTCGCCGGTCTTGTAGTGCTTGGCGTAGTTGGCGAACACGGAAGGCTCCTCGGCCCAGTGCTCGTTGAACTGCGAGGGGAACTCGACGAAGTCGCGCGGCACGCTGGTGCCGCCGAGCAGCGGGTATTTCACGTTCGAAAACATGCCGTGCAGCGCGTGGCCGAACTCGTGGAACATCGTGATCACATTGTCGTGGCTGAGCAGCGCGGGCTGGCCGGGCGCGGGCTTGGTGAAGTTGCATGTGTTGGTGATGACCGGTTTCTGCCCGAGCAATCCCGACTGGCCGACGAACGCGGTCGCCCAGGCGCCGCCGGCCTTGTTGTCGCGCTTGAAGTAGTCGGCGTAGAACAGCGCGAGCGAGCTGCCGTCCGCATCGAACACTTCGAATACGCGCACGTCGCGCTGGTAGACCGGAATGTCGTGGCGCTCCTTGAAGGTGATGCCGTAGAGCTGGTTCGCGGCGTAGAACACGCCGTTCTGCAACACGTTATCGAGTTCGAAGTACTGCTTGATCTCTTCGGAGTCGAGCTGGAACTGGCGCTTGCGCACCTGCTCGGCGTAATAGTCCCAGTCCCAGGGGCGCAGTGCGCCGCCTTCGTTCTTCGCGCTCGGCGAGTAGTACGAAAGGTCCCAAGGCTTGAAGCGGATGCCGTCCTTCTTCGCCAGCTTCTCCATCTCGCGCGCCTCGCCCTTCGCCTTGTTGATGGCGGGGGCGGCCATGTCGGTCATCAGCTTGATCGCGCGCTCGGGCGTCTTCGCCATCTGATCGTCGAGCGTGTAGGCGGCCCAAGTGTCGTAGCCGAGCAGTCGGGCCTTCTCCGCGCGCAGTTCGGCGATGCGCGTGATCGTCTTGCGCGTGTCGTTGTCGTCATGCTGCTCGGCGCGCCCGATCGAGGCGGTGAACAATTTTTCGCGCGTGTCGCGATTCTGCAGCGAAGCCAGCGCAGGCTGCTGCGTCGTGTTCTGCAACGGGACGACGTACTTGCCAGGCGTCATGCGCGCGCGGCCGGCTTCGAGCGCGGCGGCGAGATCGGCTTCGGAAAGGCCGGCCAGAGCGTCCTTGTCATCGGCGACGAGCGCGCCGTCGCGCGTCGCGGCGAGCAGTTTGCTGCGGAATTGCGTGGCCAGCGAGGACAGCTCCTTGTTGTGCCCGCGCAGGACTTCCTGGTCGCCGGCCGAAAGCTGCGCGCCGGCGCGCACGAACAGGCGGTAGTAGCGCTCGGTCAGGCGCAGCGATTCGGCGTCGAGCCCAAGCGATTCGCGCTTTTCGTAGATGGTCTTGACCCGCGCGAACAGTTTCGCATCGAGGAAGATCGCGTCGTTGTGCGCGGCGAGCTTGGGTGCTTCTTCTTTCTGCACGCGCTGCAGGATGTCGTTCGTGTTCGCCTGCGCGAGCGCGGAGAACACGCGCTGCACGCGCGTCAGCAGCGCGCCGGTCTTCTCCAACGCGACCAGTGTGTTGTCGAACGTCGCCGGCTCCTTGTTGTTCGCGATGCGCTGAACTTCGGCGATCTGGCGGCGCATGCCTTCCTCGATCGCCGGCTGGAAATCGCTGTCGCGGATGTGGTCGAACGCCGGCGCCTCGAATGGCAGCGTGCTCGGCTCGGCGAACGGATTGCCGGGCAGCGGATCGGTGACGTCGCTGACCACGGCGTCCTTCTTCGCGGACGCCGACTTGTCCGTCATCGTCGAGCAGGAAGACGCCAGCACGGCGGCAGCGGTGAGAAGAAGAATGCGGGTGCGGAACATGGATTGCCTCTCGCAAAAAACATCGCGCCGCAAAGCGGCGCGATCGATGAATGGATGTTGCCGAAGGAAAGTCTACTTCGATTCTGCCGTCTTCGTCGCCTTGAGCCCGCGCACTTCGAGCAGCGGTTCGACCGACGGATCGCGACCGCGCCAGGCGCGGTAGAGAGCATCGGTTTCCTGCGTGCCGCCACGCGAGAGCACCATTTCGCGGAAACGCTGGCCGTTCTCACGGGTCATGCCGCCGTGCTCCTTGAACCAGTAGTAGGCGTCGTCGCGCAGCACCGCGGTCCACAGGTAGGCGTAGTAGCCGGCCGAATAGCCGCCGCCCCAGATGTGGGCGAAGTAGCTCGTGCGGTAGCGCGGCGGCACGAGCGTGTAGTCGACCTGGTAACGCTTGAGCGAGGCCGCCTCGAACTTGTCGGCATCCTGCTTGGCCGCACTCGCGGGCAGGCTGTGCCAAGCCTGGTCGAGCAGCGCGGCGCCGAGGTATTCGGTCGTGGCGAAGCCCTGGCCGTAGGTGCCGGCGCGCTTGATCTTCGCGAGCAATTCTTCCGGCATCGGCGCGCCGGTCTTGTAGTGCTTGGCGTAGTTCGCGAACACCGAGGGTTCGTCGGCCCAGTGTTCGTTGAACTGCGAGGGGAACTCGACGAAGTCGCGTGGCACGTTGGTGCCGGCGAGGTAGGGGTATTTCACGTTCGAGAACAGGCCATGCAGGGCGTGGCCGAACTCGTGGAACATCGTGATCACATCGTCGTGGCTGATCAGCGCCGGCTGGCCCGGCGCGGGTTTGACGAAGTTGCAGACGTTGAACACGACCGGCTTGGTGGCGAGCAGTCCGCTCTGGTCGACGAAGCTGTCCATCCACGCACCGCCGGACTTGTTGTCGCGCTTGAAGTAGTCGGCGTAGAAGAACGCCATCGACTTGCCGTCGGCGTCGAACACCTCGAACACGCGCACGTCGGGCTGGTAGACCGGAATGTCCTTGCGCTCCTTGAACGTGATGCCGTAGAGCTTGTTCGCGGCGAAGAACACGCCGTTCTGCAGCACGTTGTCGATCTCGAAGTACTGCTTGATCTCGTTCTGGTCGAGATCGTAGTCCTTCTTCTTCACCTGCTCGGAGTAAAACTGCCAGTCCCACGGCGCAAGCTTGAAGCCGCCCTTCTGCGCGTCGACGAGTTTCTGCATGCCGGCGGCCTCGTCCTTGGCCTTGGCGACCGCGGCGGGGACGATGCCGGTCATCAGCTTGATCGCGTTGTCCGGTGTCTTCGCCATCTGGTCAGCGAGGCTATAGTCGGCATAGGTCTTGAAGCCGAGCAGCTTGGCCTTCTGCGCACGCAGCTCGGCCAGGCGCTGGATCGTCGCGCGCGTGTCGTTCGCGTCGCCGTGCTCGGCGCGGTCGATCGAGGCCTTGAACAGTTTTTCGCGCGTGGCGCGATCGGTCAGCGATTCCTGCGCGGGCTGCTGGGTCGTGTTCTGCAGCGCGACGACGTATTTGCCGTCGAGCTTGCGGCCCTTGCCCGCCTCGAGCGCGGCGGCGAGGTCACCGTCGCTGAAGCCGGCGAGCTGTGCCTTGTCGCCAAGCACGAGCGCGCCGCCCTTGGTTGCGGCGAGCAGCTTCTGCTGGAACGCGGTCGAGAGCGAGGACTCTTCCTTGTTCAACTCCTTGAGCTTGGCCTGGTCAGCCGCGGACAGCTCCGCACCCGCGCGCACGAAGGCAAGGTGGTAGCGGTCGAGCAGGCGCCGCGATTCGGGATCGGCTCCGAGCGATTCGCGGCTGTCGTAAAGCTTCTTCACGCGCGCGTAGAGCTTGGCGTTGAGGAAGATCGCGTCCTGGTGCGCGGCGAGCTTGGGCGCGAACTCTTCCTGGATCTTCTGCATGTTGTCGTTCGTGTTCGCCTGGGCGAGCGCGAAGAACACCTTCGACACGCGCGTCAGCGTCGCGCCGGTTTTTTCCATCGCGACGATCGTGTTGTCGAACGTCGGGGCGTCGGCCTGGTCGGTGATCTTGTCGACTTCGGCGAGCTGCTGCTTCATGCCCTCGTCGAATGCCGGCGCGTAGTCGCTGTCGTGGATCTTGTCGAACGGCGGTGCCTGGTATTGCAGAGTACTCGCGGCTAAGAACGGATTGACTGCGGTCGCGGTTTCCGCGGCCTTGGCCGGCTCGGCGGGTTTCTGCGCTGCTTGCGCGTGGGCGGTGAAAGCGATGGTCATGGCGAGGGCGATCGGTCGGAGTCGAAGCATGTCGGAATGTCCCCAGACAGGGTTGCAATGAAAGGAAAAGCACGCGCGCACGCGCGCGACGGACGCGCAGCGTAACGAGGTTGCGATGCGGTGGGCATGTGCCGTTTGGGCTAGATTTCGTTGAAAACTGTGGCCGTGAAAGGCCGTTTTTGATTTTCGCGATCAGGGGCGAGCGCAGAAATCAACTCACGTCGCGCAGCGTCCAGTTCGCACCGATCAGGAGGCCGAGCCGATGCTTGAGCACGGCGTGCGGCAGCACCGTGGTGATCTTCACGTCGCAATGCAGGTCGGACTGGTGCGCATCGACGATGGCCTGGGCATCGCTTGCGCCGAGCAGCGGATCGACCGCGTCGGGGTCGGGCTGCATCGAGCGCCAGCGCTCCCACAGGCTCGGCTCGCGCAGCGCGGTCTGCAATTGCGCGGCGAAGCCCTCGGCGGAATTGCCGCTGTAGGACAGCGACGGAATCTGCCCACGCGCCTTGGCGAGATCGGACACGACGATGAAGAATGTCTGCTTCGAGGCGGGCATGGGCCACTCCTGTTTCTGCGGAATGCTCAAGTTTATCAGTTTGGCGCATCGTCCCCGGCAGCGGCGAGCGCCAAAGCCGCGCCGATCACGGCGACGAGGCAGGTCCAGCCGAGGTAGCGCAACTCGGCCGACGGCGCGATCAGCGGCAACGGCGCTGCATAGGCGAGGCCGCTTGCGAGCATGGCGAGCGCGGCCTGCGCATTCGCGCGTGCGCGACGACGCCAGGCCAGGGCGAGTGCGGCAACGCTGAGCACGAGATACGGCCACGGCGCGAGCACCACGGTGTCGCGCAGCGTTTCGGTGAGGCGGATGCACGCGCGGTGCAGGGTCGAGCGGTTCGGCGCCACCGGCGGGTTGTCGCGGAATGATTGCTCCTCGTCGACGTAGACCAGCTCGTGCGGCCATTCGCGCGGCTTGCTGCCGAACAGCGCAGTCGTCAGGCGCCAGCGGTGGGCGAGGTAGGCGCCGGGATGCGCGCTCACCGCGTCGACCCATGTCGTGTGCAGCGTCGTGGCGGTCGCGTCGTCGAGCGCGAAGAACGGCCCGATCACGCGCCCCTTCGTCGCGGTGAACACCGGCACGTTGGACCAGGGCACGTAGGCTTCGCGCAGATCGTTCAGCGTCAGCTCCGGCTTGTGAGTCGCGGGTGGCAGCAGCATCTCGTCCGCCGCGAGCGAGATCGCGACGAGATCCCACATGCCCGTTCCGGGCCAGAGCGTGTAACGCCGCTGCGCCGAGTGTGCGCTCAACATGGCCAGCGCCTGCAGGCTCAGGCAGAGCGCAACCACGCCGGCGATCAGCCACGCATGTCGGTACCGCGGCGCGGGGACGCGCGAATCCCGATGCAACCAGCCCGCGTAGGCGACCAGCGGTACCGCGGCTGGCAGCACGTTGTGGCGCAAGGTCATCGCGAAGATCAGCGCGAGCCAGAACGCAGTGAGCCAGCCGGGTACGCGCGCGTCGCGCCAGCGCAGCAGCGCGCCGACCGCGAAGGCGAGCGTCGCCATCAACATCACGTCGCTCCACACGTGCGCGAGCAGGACGAAGACGACCGGCGCTGCCGCCGCGACGAGCATGAATGCGATGCGCACGACCAAGCCGCCGTCGAGCGCGCGTGCGATCAGCGCGAGTCCCGACCAGAGCAATACAAGCTGGATCAGGAACAGCGGACCCGGCCCACGCCAGAGCTTGTCGGTCAGCCACCAGAGCCAACGCAGCCCGGCGCCATAGATATTCGTGCTCGGCGCGCCGCGCGCCTGCGACCAGATCACCGCGCTGTCGAGCGACATCGCGCCCGGGTAGTAGCACGCGGCGCAGAACGCGATGCCGAGGAACGCGATCAGCGCCAACGGCCACCAGGATGCGCGCGTATCGTATGCGGACGACATGTGCCTAGACGAGAAGGCGCTTGCAGGCGGCGCCGAGATGTACGGCGAGGACCGGCGGATCGGGCGCAGCACTGTGCGGCAGCACGCCGAGGCACGGTGCATCGAGGCGCTCGCGCAGCGTCGCGAGATTGTCCTCGCGTCGCGCCATTTGTGCATCGGTGCTGCTCGCGATCCAGCCGATCAACTCGGCGCCGTCGGCGCGGATCGCGCGCGAGCTAAGCAACGCATGATTGAGACAACCCAGACGCAAGCCGACGACGAGGACCACGGGCAGGCGCAACGCGCGCACGAGATCGACCTGCATCAGCCGCGGCCCGAGCGGCGCCATCCAGCCGCCGACGCCTTCGACGACGAGGAATTGTGCATTTGTGGACAATGCGGCAAATGCCGCATCGATGCGCGCCAGGTCGATTTCGATACCTACATCGGCCGCGGCGAGGTGCGGCGCGATCGGCTCGGCGAAGGCGTAGGGATTGACGTTCGCGTAGATCGGTGTGCCCGCGCTGTGCGCGATCAGCAGTTCGGCGTCGGCATTGCGCAGGCCCGCCGGCGTGCGTTCGCAACCGCTCGCGACCGGCTTCATCCCGACTGAACGCACGCCGTGCGCGTTCAGTGCGGCGAGCAGCGTCGCCGCGGCGAGGCTCTTGCCGGCGCCGGTGTCGGTGCCGGTGACGTAGACGCCGCGGTTCATGCGCCGGACGGCTGCAGGCGCGCGAGTTGGCGCCGGTAGCGGCGGCCCGACAACGCGCCGCAGACACCGGTCAGCATGTAGGCGAATCCGGGCGCGGAAAACGCGAGGACGCTGTGCATTGGCAGCCAGCACGCCAGGGCGATGGAGATCAGGCAGGTCGCCAGCTGCCCGCACCAGTCGCGCCGGCGCATGCGCGTGAACAGGCGCTCGCCGGCATCGAGGCCGATGCGGTCGGCACAGCGCAGCGCGTGCGCATTGAGCAGGAT
>NZ_DASVOK010000220.1:0-2009 GCF_036383415.1 Rudaea sp.
CGCCGACAGGCCGCCGAACAGCGAGCGCGCGAACAGGATCGCGAACACGGCGAAGATGGCCGCGTTGAACGGATCGCTGTTGCCGGACGAGGACTTGTGCTCGTCGGTCAACGGCGGCGGCAACGGCTCGCCCTGGATCAATTTGGTCAACGCGTCGGTCGCATCGTGGATGCCGCCGAAGAAATCGCCGCTGCGGAATTTCGGCGTGATGTATTCGCGGATGATGCGTGCGCCGGCGGCATCGGGAATCGCGCCTTCGAGGCCGCGGCCGACTTCGATGCGCACGCGATGATCGTTCTTCGCGACGATCAGGATCACGCCGTCATCGGTGCCCTTGCGGCCGAGCTTCCAGGCGTCGCCGACGCGGATGCCGTATTGCGCGATGTCCTCGGGCTGCGTCGTCGGCACGATCAGCACGCCGAGTTGCGAGCCCTTGCTCTGCTCGAGCGCAGTCAGCTCGTTTTCCAGTTGCTGCTGTTGTTGTGCGTCGAGCGTGCCGGTGAGGTCGGTGACATGCGCCTTGAGCGGCGGGATCGATTGCGGATCACCTTCTGCCGCCGCCACCGGCAAGGCGAAGGCCGCGATCCAGCCAACAACGAGGATGAAGAAAAATTTTTTCAGACGCGAACGAGCACGGAAGGACACGGATACAGCGGAAAGGAAATCCGTGTTCATCCGTGTCCCCTGGTGCTTCTCACACCGCGGCGATCAATGTGCGGGTTGTGCCGGTGGTTGCGCCGGCTGCGCCGCGGGCTTGTTGAAGTCGACGGTCGGCGCAGTAGAAATCGCCTTCTCGTTGTCGACGGTGAAGTTGGCCTTGGGCTTGTAGCCGAACATCATCGCAGTGAGGTTCTGCGGGAAGCTGCGGGCGAACGTGTTGTAGTCCTGGATCGCCGTGATGTAGCGGTTGCGCGCTACGGCAATGCGGTTCTCGGTGCCTTCGAGCTGCGCCTGCAGATTCTGAAACAGGCCATCGGCCTTGAGGTTCGGATAGTTTTCCGACACGGCCATCAGCCGCGACAGCGCGCTCGACAATTCGCCCTGCGCCTGCTGGAACGCCTTCATCTTGTTCTCGTCGGTGAGGTCTTCGGCGTTCAGCGTGATCTTGCCGACGCTGGCGCGCGCGTTGGTCACCGCCTCGAGCGTGGACTGCTCGTGCTCGGCGTAGCCCTTGACCGTGTTGACCAGGTTCGGCACGAGGTCGGCGCGGCGCTGGTACTGGTTGATCACCTCGGACCAGGCAGCCTTGGCGGCTTCGTCCTTAGACTGGAACGCGTTATAGCCGCAGCCGGACAGGACGAACGCGGCGATCAACAGCAATACGATGCGTTGCAGGTGCATGGTCTTACCCCTCCGATGGATGGCAACGGGAGCATCATACCGAATGCGCCCACACGCAGCGCAAGCGGCACCGCCGCATCCCGGCGGATCAGGCCGACGGCTTCTGGTTCTTGGCGGCGAGCAGGTTGAGCACTTCCACGATGGCCGAGAACGCCATCGAGCCATAGATGTAGGCGCGCGGGATATGCACGTCGAGGCATTCGCCGACGAGCACGATGCCGATCAGCACGATGAACGCGAGCGCGAGCATGCGGATCGCCGGATTGTTGTCGATGAACTCGCCGACCGGGTTCGAGGCGAACAGCATCACCGCGACCGCAAGGATGATCGCACCGACCATGACCGGGATGTTGCGCACCATGCCGACCGCGGTGATGACCGAGTCGATCGAGAACACGATGTCGATGATCGCGATCTGGGCGATGACCCAGGCGAAACTCGCCGCCGCCGTGTTGGCAACGACCTCGGTGTGCTTGCCGCTGATCGCATCGACGATCTCCATGATGCCCTTGACGATGAGGAAGACACCGCCGCCGCCGAGGATGAGGTCGCGCACCGAGATGACCTTGCCGAACAGGCTGAACAGCGGCATGTGCTTGTCGTCCATGCGCGCGAAATGGGCGAGCGTGACGAGCAGCGCGATGCGCGTGAGACAGGCAAAGGCGAGG
>NZ_DASVOK010000221.1:0-11549 GCF_036383415.1 Rudaea sp.
GCCGAGACCTCGCACCGAGTTCGGACAAGGCTGCGGGATTCTGCGCCATTCTGCGGCGCCGGGCGTCTATCGCCATTGGCGCTACGCACCGCCCATCGAGCTTGCCGATTGGATAGAACATTTCTGGCTGGAAGAGTGGCGGTTCGATTCGTCGGTGCCGCAGACGAGAGAGGTGCTTCCGCATCCCAGTGTCCAGATGGTTTTTGCTGCGAACCGCTCGCGCATCTACGGCGTGCAGCTGGGGCGCTTTGTTCGCCAGCTGGCGGGCAACGACCGAATTTTCGGCATCAAGTTTCGCCCGGGAGCATTCCATCCTTTTTTGCGCAAGCCGGTCTCGGCAATGGCGAACACTTCCGTCCTGGCGACGGAGGTATTTCCCGATGCCGCCGATGCGGAAAGAGAAGTGCTGGCCTGTTGCGATGATGGAGAGATGGTGCAGGCTGCGACGCGTTTTCTCGTGGCCAGACTTCCGCCAAGGGACTCACACGCGCAGCGCGCGCGGCGGATGGTCGAGGAGATCGCTCGCGACAGCAGCATCACGCGCGTGGAGCATCTCACCGTGCGATGGGATATCCATGAACGGTCACTGCAACGGCTGTTCGACCGCTACGTCGGTGCCAGCCCGCGCTGGGTGATCAAGCGCTATCGAATCTACGAAGCGCTCGAAAGCGTGGGCGTCGCGGCGCAAACGGGATGGGCAGAGCTTGCGCAGAATCTGGGCTACTTCGACCAGGCGCATTTCATCAATGACTTCAAGAAACTCGTCGGCTGCTCGCCAGGTGAATACGCCAGGCCCTTGCCGGATGGCGACGATGCGGACACTCAACTCGATCTTTCGATGGCTGCCGGTCTGCGATGAGCGGCGAGGCAGGAAAAGACGCTCATGACCACGAGGGCCAAAGCTGCCATTTCCAACGAGGTTGGCCAGCGCCGCTCCCAAAGAAAACCGTAGATCAGCGCGAATACCGTCTCGAAAAGTATCATCTGGCCGACCAGCGTCAGCGGCAGCAGGCGGCTCATCCGGTTCCATAGCGCATTGCCCACGATGGAAGCCAGAACCGCGACGCCGATCGAGACTGCGCCGAAACGCATCCACTCGCCTGTGCTGTGCTGCGCCGTTTCGAGGACGAGTGCGAGTGGGAGCAGAACCAGATTCTGCAGGCCGGTGACGATGCCGATGAGCAGGTTCCAGTCGTGGGACGAAACGTGTTGGAGTCGGATCAGGCAACGGGCATTGCCGACCGCATAGGCCGTCCATGATGCCAGTGCGCCGATGGCACATAGCAGCCCGATCATTTGCTGGCCATTCGCGGCGATCGTTGGTCGCGCAAGCACCTGCCAGCCGATGCAAACTGCACCTGCGGCGCAAAGCAGCAACGACGGCAGCAGCCTGTGCAGAGGCACGGCATTTCGATCGCGACTGCCGATGATCGTGACCGCAACCGGCAGAAAGCCGATCACCAGCGAAGTCATCGCAATGCCGCCGGTCTGCACCGCGTTCGACATCAGGATGTAGTACAGCGTGTTGCCGGCGAAGGCGAGCCAGACCAGGTTCCACCATTGGCGGTGGTGAATGTGTTGCGTCAGCGCGCGCCAGCGCGGAGCGATCAGCACGGCCGCGATCAGTCCGTAGCAGAGATAGCGGCCGACGCTCAGCTGCAGCGGACTGAATCCGCGCGCCAATTCGGGGGCGAGAAATACCAGCCCCCACAGCGCGCCGGCGCCGATGCCGCAGGCCATTCCGGTCCATCGGTTGCGTTGTCCCAAGGCAGCGGAGGCGAGTGCGGGCGAGATCGTTGTCGTGGTCATTCGAGAATATTATTCTCGGTAAACCGATATTTGCGCTCGATCTTTGGGCTGAAGACGAAACAAATAATCACTTATGGAACCTCTGCATAGACGTAGCGAGCGAAGGCAGATCGCGCGACGCCGAAGCGCAGGAACCGGAGTTTGCAAACAGTAAATGAGGATGACTCGCCGCATCCGCGGCTCACCCTGCAGGTCATTCGCTGCGCGAATGTTCGCTCCGGCATCCTGCCTGTGCAGTCCGAGCACCGCCGGCGCGTGAGCTGACGAGCGCAGTAGTTTATTCAGAGGTTCCTTATGCCGAAAAAGACGCCTGATCACGGTTTTATTCTGGATCGCCACGACCGCGCCATCCTGCGCATCGTCCAGCGCGACAACAAGATCCCGCAACGGAGCATTGCCGAACAAGTGAATCTCTCCGCCGCGGCCGTGCAGCGTCGCATCGCCGCGCTGGAAGCGGCCGGAATCATTGCCGCGAACGTGGCCATCGTCGACCCGAACGCGGTGTCGGCGACGATCACGGCCATCGTCGAAGTGCACCTGAAAGACGAGCGCGCCGCCACGGTCGACGGCGCGAAGGCGTTGTTCCGCGAAACAGCGGAAGTGCAGCAGTGCTTCTACGTCACCGGCGGGATCAGCTTCATCCTGATCATCATCGCCGCCGACATGCGCAGTTACGAGGGACTGACCCGCCGCCTGTTCGCCGAAAACGAATTGGTCGAGAGTTTCCGAACCCTCGTCGCGCTGGATCGCGTGAAGACGGACACGGCCATCGTCGTTCCATGAGGTCGCGATGACTGCTGTTGTCGGCATTCACGCAGCTTCGGCGCACCCGGGCTTCGATTTCGTTCATGACGTCTCCCGCGCGGAAGCGCGCCGTTCGGCGCGAGTCTCCATCCACTCGTAAAGCACGGGCAGCAGCAGCAGCGTGAGCAAGGTCGACGTGATCAGGCCGCCTACGACGACGGCCGCGAGCGGCCGTTGCGTCTCGGCACCGACGCCGCTTGACAGCAGCATAGGAACCAGGCCGAGGATCGCGACGCTCGCGGTCATCAATACCGGACGCAGGCGCAAAGCGGTACCGCGGACGACGGCCTCGCGGATCGACAGCCCCGACGCGTGCAGTTCGTTGAGAAAGCTCACGAGCACGATGCCGTTGAGCATCGCCACGCCGAACACCGCGATGAATCCGATTGCTGATGGCACCGACAGGTATTGGCGCGTGATTGCCAGCGCGAGAATGCCGCCGATCGTGGCGAACGGCACGTTGGCAAGAATCAATCCCGCGTGTCGGATCGAATTGAACGCCGTGTAGAGCAGGACGAAAATGAAAAAGATCGTCGCCGGCACGATCAGCGCGAGTTTGGCCATCGCGCGCTGCTGATTCTCGAACGCGCCGCCCCATTCGACCCAGTAGCCGGCCGGCAGTTTCACCTGCTGTTGAATCGCCGCGTTGGCGTCCTTGACGAAACCGTCGATGTCGCGCCCGCGAACGTCCATCTGGATCACGGCATAGCGCTGCAGTTGCTCGCGCCGGACGAAGGAATAACCCTCGCCGACACTGACCTTGGCGACCTGATTCAATGCAACGAGCGCACCGCTCGGCGTGCGTAGCGGGACTTGCTCGATCGCGGGCACGGAGGCCTTCGACGCATCGTCAAGCCGTACGGCGATGTCGAAACGTTTGACCCCGTCGAGCAGCGTCGACACGGGCTCACCGCCGATGCCGTTGCGCACGAGCGTGAGTACGTCTTCCGCGTTGAGGCCATAGCGCGCCAGCGCATCGCGATCGACCGCAATGCGGATCTGCGGCTTGCCGGCATTGGCTTCGAGCGCAAGATCGGCGACGCCGGGAACCTTCGCGAGCACGTTCTTGATCGCTTGGCTCTGCCGATCCAGTTCGGCGAGATCCTCGCCGTAGAGCTTCAGCGCCAGCGTCGCGCGCACGCCCGAGATCAGCTCCTCGACGCGCATCTGGATCGGCTGGGTGAAGCTCGGCACCGTCGTCGGAACGACCCGCTCCAAGGTTTCGAGCATGTCGACATCGAGCTGCTTGATCGAACGCCCGGATTTCCAGTCGCTCTGCGGCTTCAACGCCGTGTAGATTTCCATGTAGTTGACGTCGGCGGTCTCGCCTTTCTCGGCGCGGCCAATCATCGCCAGCGTCGTCTCGACCTCGGGAAACTTCTGGAAGGCTTCGGCGATCTTCTTCGACACCTCGATCGATTCGTCGAGCGAGGTCGACGGAATCGAGGTTACGCGCCACATGATCGAACCTTCCTGCAACTGCGGCATGAACTCCTTGCCGAGGAACGGGAACAGCGCGAGTGCGAAGACCAGGGCGCCACCGGCGATCGCGAGCGTGCGTTTCTTGCGTTCCAGCGCCCAGGCGAGAATCGGCCGGTACGCGCGCTTGAGCCAAGTGACCAGCCATGTATCCTTCTCTTCCTTGGGTTTGAGAATCAGCGCGGCAAGCACCGGGATCAAGGTCAACGAAAGGATCAGCGAGCCGGCCATCGCGAAGGCGATGTTGAACGCCATCGGCTTGAACATCTTGCCTTCAAGGCCCTCGAGGCTGAACAGCGGCAGGAAGACGACGACGATGATGCCGATCGCGAACGTGATCGGATTCGCAACCTCGCGCGCCGCAGCGAGAACGGCGGCGGTGCAGTCGACTTTTTCTCCGTGCGCCTTGCGTTCGGCCATGATGCGGAACGCGTTCTCGACCATGACCACGGCGCCATCGACCATCATGCCGATGCCGATCGCGAGGCCGGCGAGCGACATCAGGTTCGCCGACAGGCCGGCTTCGCCCATGCCGATGAATGCCATCAGCATCGCCATCGGCAGGGCGACGATCACGACCAGCGCCGAGCGCAGTTCGCCGAGAAACAGGAACAGGATCACTGCGACCAGCAACGAGCCCTCGATCAATGCGCGCACCGCCGTGCCGACCGCCTTGTTCACCAGTTCGGTGCGTTCGTAGATCGGCTTGATCGTCACGCCTGCGGGCAGTGCGGAACGCGCGGTGTCCAGCTTGGCCTTGACCGCATCGACGACGCTCTTTGCGTTCTCGCCGATACGCGCGAGCGCCTGACCCATGACCACTTCCTTGCCGTCGCGCGTGACCGCGCCGAAGCGCGGTGCCGGCGCCTGGGTGATTTCGGCGACATCGCGCACATACACCGCAGTTCCATCCTCGCTCTTGAGCACGATACGGCCGAGGTCGTCCGCGTTCTTCACGAGTCCGAGGCCGCGCACGAGATATTGCTCGCGGCCGACGTCGATGAAGTTGCCGCCGACCTGACCGTTGTTTGCCTCGATCGCGGTCATCACCTCCTTGAAGCCGAGCTGATGTTTGATCAGCTTGAGCGGATCGATGCGCACCTGGAACTGGCGCTCACCACCGCCCCACGAAGTCACGTCATCGACGCCGGGCGCGGTGCGCAGGATCAGGCGCACGCTCCAGTCCTGCAGGCTGCGCAGGTCCATGTCGCTGATCCTGTCCTTGAGTTTCTCGTCGTTGCGCTCGATCGTGTACCAGAACACCTGGCCGAGGCCCGAGGCATTCGGCCCCATCTCGGGCTTGCCGTAGCCGGTCGGCAGGCGATCACCGATTTCCTGCAGGCGTTCGTTGACAAGCTGGCGCGCGAAGTAGATGTCCATGTCGTCGGCGAAATAGACCGAGACATAGGACAGGCCGAACAGGCTGACCGAGCGGATCTCCTGCACCTTGGGCAGGCCGGCGAGCGAGGATTCGACCGGAAACGTCAACAGCTGCTCGACGTCCTCGGCTGCGAGTCCCGCGGACTCGGTATAGATGTTCACCTGCACCGGGGTGACATCGGGAAATGCGTCGATCGGGACGGTGCGCACCGCGCGATAGCCGAGGAACGCGATCACCAAGAAGGCGATCAGGACCAGTACCTTGTAGCGCAGCGAAATTTCGACGAGGCGATTCAGCATGACACGCCCCCGCTGCGCAGGGAGTTTGCGTCAATGAGCATCGCCTTCTCCCAGTTGCGATTTGAGCAGGCGGGCTTTCAACGCATAGCTGCCCTTGACCGCGATCGCGTCGCCGGCGCTGAGGCCCTGCTTGACGACGGTCCAGTCGCCGCGGGTTTCGCCAGTGGCGATCGGGGCGATTTCGAAGTGCTCCTGCTTTGCGATTTTGAACACGACGTTTTGCCCCTGAATCTGGACGATGGCCTCGTTCGGGATTGCGACGACCTGCGTCGCCGCCGACGTGGCGACAAAGACGTCGACGAACTCGCCCGCATGCAGCAAATCGTCGCGATTCGCCGCCTCGATGCGAACGGGCGTGGTACGCGAACTCTCCGTGCTGCGGTGAGCCAGCTGGATCACTTTTCCCGGCAGCACCTGATTGCGATCGACGATGCGCGCGGCCGCGCCGAGTGCAATGCGTTCCGCATCGCCAGGCGGCAGTTGCGCCTCGATCCACACGCTGCTTTCGTCGACCAGGGTGAACAACACCTTGCCCGATTCCACGCGCTCGCCGACGATGAAGTCATCCGAGGTCACGCGCCCGGCCTGCGGCGCGATGAGCGCGAATTCGCCCGTGGCCCGCGCTGAACCCTGGCGCAGCAGGCTGGCGATTTCGCCGACGCCGACGCCATAGGCGCGCAGCTTCGCGTGCGCCTGATCGCGGGCCACTTGCGCCTCGGTGTAGCGCTTGGCCGATACGGCTTCGGCGCCGAGCGAACGCACGCGTTGCCATTCGCGTTCGCCGACGATGAGTTGACCCTGCGCTTCGGCCACCTCGATGCTCGATAACGTGACGAGCGCTTGGCCTGCTTTGACTTCGTCGCCGAGTTTCGCGTTGCGCCTGACGATCTGTGCGGCAATGCGTGGACTCACCAGCACCGTGGCATAGCCGTTTGCTTTGACTTCGCCGGGCGCGCGAATCTCGTCTTGCAGGGTGCGCGCTGCAACCGTCGCGGTGACGATTCCAAGTTGTTTCTGCGCAGTGGCATCCACGGCCAGCGGACTTGCTTCATGGGATTCCGAATTGGCGGAATTTTTCTCCTCGGCAAACACAATGGATCCGAGCGCAAGGCCCGAGGCGAGCAACACGATTTTCAACTTCATGCAAAATTCCTTCGAGTTCATGGCGCCTCCATACCGAGCCAGCGCTCGGCTGCGCCCGAGGCGGCCAGCCAATCGGCCCAGGCCTGCCATACCCGGGCGCGCAGACCAACGGCGGTCAGTTCGGTTTCGATGCTCTGCTTCAGCTGCACGAGGTAGTCGGCCGTCGACAACTCGCCGGCTTCCCAGAGGCGCTGCAACAACGCTGCGCGGTCGCTGATGCGCGCTGCCTTGCTTTGTTCCCAGGCCTGCCAGGCGTCATGCAGGGCGTTGTAGCTGACGCCCGCTTGCTCCGCCTCGGCCGCGGCGCGCTGGCGAAGATCGCGAAAGTTCGCATCCGCTTCATCGGCAGAGGCGCGCGCCGCGCTGACTTCGGCGCTGTAGTCGTTGCGCACGAACAGGGGAATGCGCAGGCTCAGGCCGATGATGTTGTCGCTGACCGGTCCGCTGCGGACGCGGCCGCCAGTCAGACTCAGCGTCGGGTCGGGGCGGCGGTCACGTTCGGCGACGGTGACTTTCGCCATCGCCACTTCGGTCTCCGCTTGCGCCTGGCGTATCGCCGGCAGCGATTCAATCGCGGCGGCTGGTAACGGCAGCACAACGGCTGCAGGTAAACCGCGCGGCAGTTCGGGCAGAGTGATTTCTCCGCTGGAAACATTCGCCAACGTCCGCCGTGCCTTGGCCTGATCGGCGAGCAGCTCGGCTTGCCGCGCGCGTGCTTCCTGCAAGGCCAATTCGGCCAGATCGCGTTCGAGCTGCGGAATATCACCGGCGACAAACCGACGTTGCGCGAGCGTCGCGAATTGGCTCAGCAGTTGTTGGCGTTGGCGACCGAGCTCGACCTGATCCGCGGCGACGCGGTATGCGGCGAATCCGCCGATCCATTCGAGCGCGACGCGCTGACGCACAAGATCGCGCTCGGCGCTGGCGGCGAGCACTTCGGCGCTTGCTGCGCCGCTGCGCGCGCGGCGTTTGCCGGACCAGTCGATGGTCTGGCTGATACCGACGCTGCGCCGATCCACATCGGCGTTCTCCGCCGCGAGTTCAAGTTCGGGGTTGTAGATCGGCCTGCCCGCCGCGTCCGCGCGCGCCTGCGCGGCGGCGAGCCTTGCCTGTGCGGCCTGGACCGCGGGATTGCGTTGCCAGATCGTGCGCAGGCTTTGCGTGAGCGCGAGCGGCGCTCGATCCAGCGCAACGGGCTCGATCGTTTCGGCGTGGGCAAATCGACCGGGTGTGGACATGACCGTACCGACGAGCAGCGACAGCCAACAGGCGCGAGATCGCGCCTTTGCAGAAAGCGACATGGAAAACTCCTGAAATCCTATGCGCGGCGCAGAACGCGCCGACGAACGCTCAATTCAAGCGATGAGGGATTTCAGGCGATCGGAGGGCGAAGCACGGGCTCGCGCGCGGTCAGAAGCGGCGCGGGCACGGCCTCGGAAAAAACCACGCCGCGAAACTGCATCGGGACCAAACCGACATCGGCGATCGGCAACGCGGAGCCGTGCGCACAGCTGCAATGACAGCCACCTTGGGCAGCATGCCAGCAGGCAAACGCGGCATCGTCATCGGCGGAAGAGCCGGCTGCGCTCGCATCTGCGACAACCACGGCCGTGGACGACGAAGGCTCAGCGCGCGGCCCATCCGTGAGGCATGCCGTGGCAATGCTCACCTTCGCCAGCATGACGAAGACCGCAAGCCACATCACCGCCGCAAGGTGGCGACGCAAGCGCGCGATCAAAGGTGGCGAGCGACCGATCATGGGCCACACCTTAGCTTCCCCGCGCGGGGTTATACAATTTCATTCGCGCGATTCGCGCTCGCGTGCAGACGGAATCTGTCCGGATCGGCGCACCTCGAAACGGTGCGCCGATCGTCGGGCATGCACCCTCGGCTCAATCGTCCAGGCTGCCCATGGTCATGTTGACTGTCGTGCCGGTCATTGCGCTTGCCTTGTCGGAGGCGATGAAGGCAGCCATGTTCGCCACTTCCTCGAGCATCATCACCCGGCGCGGATGGGTCATGCCGGCGAGATAGCTCTGGAACTGCTCCCAGCTCAGACCCATCTGCTCGGCCTTGAGGTCGTAGACTTCGCGCATCGTGCCCGTTTCCGGGATGCCGTGCGGACGCAGGCCGACGACGCGAATCCCGTGCGGAGCGAGTTCGGCGGACAGGTCGCGGGTGAGCGCTTCCTTGGCGGCCTGGGCGGCACCGTAACCTCCGTTCAAGCGCGTGCCGGTCCGCGCGGGAAGGGCGGAGAGAGTCATGAGCACTCCCGACTTGTTCGCGATCATGCGCCGTGCGGCGAGACGCGCAGTGAGGAAATACGAAGTCGCGTAGGCCGTGACCGGCCGCGAGAAGTGCTCGACATCCATGTCGACCAAGGCTACGCCGATCACGTCGGCGCAGGGATTGCCGATCGCGTTGAAGGAGATGTCGACGCGACCGGTCTTGTCGATCACCGAGCGGAGATGATCGTCGACGGCGCGCTCGTCGAGCGCATCGACCTGCGCCGCCTCGGCGAATCCGCCCGCGGCCACGATGCTTTTCCGCAATGCTTCGACCGGTGCTCGCGTGCGTCCGGTCAGGAACAGCCTGGCACCTTCGTTTGCAAAGGCTCGCGCAACGGCACTGCCGATTGCGCCGCCTGCGCCGTAGATCACGGCGATCTTGTCTTTCAGGATCATGTGAGGTTCCTCGTTCGGTGTAGAGTTCTGGAGTGGTTTGCCATCACCGCGAAGTCCTCGGCGACAGGAATCGCCTTGGACGACGGTTCGATGGAACGACGATCGAACGATCACCCGGGGGACATTTTTTTGGGGCGCACGATGCGGTCGCGCAAAGATGTCGTCCCGCGACGCGCGTGCGATGCGTCGCTGCCGCGTGACTTCGACGAACAAAAATATTTGTCCTTTTGTGCCACGCTCGAACGTCGAAATGCTGCGACTCCCCGCCGAGTCGTATCCTTCCATCACTCAGGAGGCACCATGGCCCGGTTCATGTTCGTCTTTCGTCTTCCGCACGATCAGCCGCCGCGTTCGCCCGCACAGTTGCAGGACACCCTGCCCAAATGGCAGGCGTGGTTCAAGGAACTTGCCGAGCAAGGTCATCTCAAGGACCCGGGCAATCCGCTGGAGCGCGGCGGCAAGGTGGTTCGCGGTTCCGGCAAGGGAGTTACCGACGGTCCTTATGTCGAGAAGGACCTCGTGATGGGCTACATGCTGGTGGAGGCCCGCGATCTGGACGAAGCCTGCGAGATCGCCTCCGGTTGCCCGCGTCTGGCCACGCAGATGGTGGTCGAAGTGCGGCCGATCATTGCCTTCAATCCGTGATGAACGCGTTCGACCATCTGTTCCGCCACGAATCCGGACGCATGGTCGCCGCGCTGACGCGCATTTTCGGCGCGCACAATCTCGCCTTGGCCGAGGACGTCGCCCAGGATGCGCTCTGCCGTGCGCTGGAAGTCTGGAAGATCCAGGGGACGCCGGACAATCCGGGCGCCTGGTTGATGGCGACGGCGAAGCATCGCGCGCTGGATCTGCTGCGTCATGCAAAAAGGGTACAGGACCTCGCGCCCGAGATCGCGCGCGCAATACAGGACGATCGTGGCGCCGAATCGACCGTCGACGAACTGTTCGGCGCCGCGGCGATACAGGACGACCAGCTGCGGCTGATGTTCTCGTGCTGCAATCCGCGTCTGGCCGAGGAGGTCCGTGTGGCACTCGTGCTGCATATTCTCTGCGGCTTCAGCACCGCCGAGATTGCGGCCGCGTTCCTGAGCCACGAGGAGGCGATCAAGAAGCGGATCCTGCGCGGAAAAAAATTGCTCGCGAGTTCGCGCCGACTGTTCGAACTGACGCGTCGCGATTCCAGCGAACGCCTGTCCTCGGTGCATCGCGCACTCTATCTGCTGTTCAACGAGGGTTATCACGGCGCCTCCGCCGAATTCGCCGTACGCAAGGAACTCTGCGACGAAGCGATCCGGCTCGGCGCGCTGTTGTGCGAAAACGAATCCACCGCAGTCCCCGCGACCCATGCGCTGCTCGCCTTGATGTGCCTGCACGCGGCGCGCCTGCCGGCGCGGATCGATTCGGCGGGAGACTTCACGATGCTGCTCGACCAGGATCGCTCGCGCTGGGATGCGCGCCTCATCGCGGACGGCCAGCGCTTGATGGACCTGTCGGCGAAAGGAAAAACGCTCAGTCCTTATCATGTCGAAGCGGCGATCGCATCGATTCATGCCGCAGCCTCGAGTTCGAACGAGACGCCATGGGAATCGATCGTGGCGCTCTACGATGCGCTGATGCAAATCCGCCCGTCGCCCGTGGTTGGGCTCAACCGCGCCCTGGCGATTGCGCAACGCGACGGACCGCGCCGCGGGCTGGCGGAAATCGAATGCATTGCCGATCGCGATCGGCTTGCGGAATATCCCTTCTATTCGGCCGCGCTCGGTGAACTTCATCTGCGCCTCGGTGACCTGGGCGCCGCGCGCGCTCATTTCACCGATGCAATGCGACTGGCGCGAAACGCCACCGAGCGGCGCCTGCTCCAGCGTCGCATCGCGGAATGCGGCAGCACCGCATTCGCCGCGGTCAATGGCATCGCGAATCGGTTGCGCGCCTGACCCCGACATCGGA
>NZ_DASVOK010000222.1:0-3249 GCF_036383415.1 Rudaea sp.
GCCTTCCTGCATTGGTTCAATCGCGACGACGGTCTCGCCCACGCGCATTTCCGCTGGCTGCGCGCGCGCCGCGTGTCGCTGCGTCGCGCGGTACCGTGGATCGCGCTGTCGGTGATCGTGCCGATCTTCATCCACAATTGGCTGCGCGAGACCAGCGGCAACGAAACCGATTCAACGATCGGCCGCGCGCTGTTCATTGCCGGCACGCTTGGCCTGGCCGCGATCGCCTGGCATCTGCTTGCGCCGGGGCGCGTATGGGCACAGCGTGGCGCCAAGCTCGATGACGAACCGATTCGCCTGCGCCAGTTCACGCGCTTCGGTCTCAGCGCGACCTTCGTCGTGCTCGCCGCGCTCGCCGCGATCGGCTACTTCTTCACCGCCACGCTGTTCACCGAACACCTGCTGCTGTCGCTGATGGCGCTGCTCGCGATCAGCGTGATCCACGGCCTCGCGGTGCGCTGGCTCACACTCGGCGAACGTCGTCTCGCGCTCAAGCGCGCGGAGGACCGCCAACTCGCGGAACTCGAATCGGTCGGCCCGCCGGTGGAAGGTGAAGCGTTGCCCGAGGTCGAGCCTGAGGAAATGGCCCTGGCCGATCTCGGCGCGCAGACGCGCCGCGTGCTGCGCCTCGTCACCGTGCTGCTGTTCGTCGCCGTTCTGCTCGCGATCTGGTCCGACATCGCGCCGGCGCTGAGCTTTCTCGACGGCATCACGGTGTGGAAATCGAGTTCGAGCGGCGCCGACGGCAAGGCGGTCGAACTCAACGTGACCCTGCGCCACGTGCTCGAATCCGCGCTGTTGCTCGCGATGACCTTCATCGCCACGCGCAACCTGCCTGGACTGCTCGAGATCGGTGTGCTGCGCCGGCTCAGCATCGATGCGCCGACGCGCTACGCGATCACGAGCGTCGTGCGTTATCTCATCGTGCTTGGCGGCGTGCTCGTCGGCTTGGGTCTGCTCGGCCTGCACTGGGCGAACCTGCAGTGGCTCGCCGCCGGCCTCACCGTCGGTCTCGGTTTCGGCCTGCAGGAAATCTTCGCCAACTTCATCTCCGGGCTGATCGTGCTGTTCGAACGCCCGGCCCGCGTCGGCGACATCATCACGATCGGCAACATCGAAGGCACGGTCACGCGCATCCGCACGCGCGCGACGACGATCCTCGACTGGGACAACAAGGAAGTGATCGTGCCGAACAAGGCCTTCATCACCGAGCGCCTGGTCAACTGGACGCTGAGCGACACGACCACGCGCGTGGTCATCAAGGTCGGCGTCGCCTACCGCAACGACGCACGCCTCGCGCAGAAGCTGCTGCTGTGGGTCGCCGAGCAACACGCGCTCGTGCTGCGCGACCCCGCACCGCTCGCGTGGATGACCGGCTTCGGCGATTCGACCCAGGATTTCGAGCTGCGCGTCTACGTCGCCGAGATCAACCAGCGTAACCTCGTGCGCAACGAACTGCAGATGCGCATCGCCGAGGTGTTCCGCGAACACGACGTCGAGATTGCCTACCCGACGCGCGACGTGTGGTTTCGCAATGCACTGGAGACGAATCAGCCTGCGCCGACGGCGGATGCGAGCAGCGCTTCGAAGCGCGCGTGATCGACTTCGAGCACGATCTGCGCGTTCGCCGCGTGGCCGAGGCGATCCTGCCAGTCGACCACGGTCGCACCGCGCGTGAGCGCGCCGCCGAGTTCCACGCCAACATGGTGTTCCTCGGCGCGCACGACGATGTCGGGCTGCAACGCCACCGCCATCGCGAGCGCGTCGGCGATCAGCAATTGCGGCCGGCCGCGCTCACGTGACCAGGCGCGCGTCCTCAAAGTGATCGAATCGTAGAACTTCGCGCGCTCATCGCCCTTGGCCAGCATCGCCTCGAAGCGCTCGAAGTCGAGGCCGTGGCGCATCGTCGCCTCCCAGTCGACCAGGGTGAAACGCGGCCACTGCGAGAACACGACGTGCGCGGCCTCGGGATCGAAACCGACGTTGAACTCGGCGGGCACCGTGCCGTAGTTGCCGCGCCCGCTGACCGCCCCGCCCATGACGACGAGCCGCGCGACGCGCAACGGCAAGTCCGGATCGAGCTTGAGCGCGAGCGCGAGGTTGGTCAGCGGCGCGAGCGCGACGAGGACGAGGCTGCCGGCATGTTCATGCGAGGCACGCAGGATCGCGAGCGCGGCGTGTTCGCTTTCCGCCTCGTGCGCACTCGGCTCATAGCCCGTGTCGCCGAAGCCGTCGCTGCCGTGCACGTCGGCGGCATCCGCGGCCGCATGCACGAGCGGCGTCGCGCAGCCGGCATACACCGGCGTCGCTGCGCCGATCACCTCGACGAGCTTGAGCGCATTCGCGACCGTGTGCTCGAGGCCGACGTTGCCCGCCGCCACCGACAGGCCGATCACTTCGGCGCGGTCGTGCGCCATCAGGATCGCCATCGCATCGTCGACGCCCGGGTCGGTGTCGATCAACATTGTATACTTTTTCACTTTACCGTTTCCTTTTCGCCGCACGCGGCGGCAGCGCAGATATAAAGACGAACGCCCCGCATACAGCTTCGTACTACGGCGCGATACCGTCCGTCAAACCGGCAACGCCGTGGTTCGCTTCACCGTGCGCAATGCCAGCGTCGATTGCACGCGCACGACGCCGGGCAACTGGGTCAGGATCTCGGTGTGGATGCGCTCGAAGTCCGCGGCGTTCGCGTAAACCGCGCGCACCATGTAGTCGGCGGTGCCGGCGAGCAGGCAGCACTCGGTGACCTCGGGGTGGCCCTGGATGGCGGCCTCGAACGCGTCGAGCGCGGCGCGCCCCTGCTGATCGAGCGTGACGAGCACGAATGCGGTGCCCGGCAAGCCCGCCGCCTTTTCGTCGACGAGCATGACGTAGCGCGAGATCAGTCCGCGCTCCTCGAGCAGCTTCACCCGGCGCAGGCAGGCCGAGGGCGAGAGATTGATCTGCGCGGCGAGTTCCAGATTGGTCAAACGCCCGTCCTGCTGGAGCAGGCGCAGGATCGCGCGGTCGCGTTCGTCGAGGACCCCATTCTGAATCAGCATAATAATTCTAAAAATCTCGATTTAAACGTTAGATATTCGACAATCAAATGCAAATGTCCGCCAAATAGGCGATCAATTGCTCGATATCTCAATCATACTGCCGCACCGGCAGCGCCGCCGCAATGGCGCGCACAACAGACCAACAAATCAAGCGAGGGAGATCAGTCATGCGTATCGGTGTACCGAAAGAGATCAAGAATCA
>NZ_DASVOK010000223.1:0-7813 GCF_036383415.1 Rudaea sp.
AGCGCGCGCGCGCCCGGCGCGATCGACGGCAGCGGCTTCGACGTGCGCAAGCCAACTGGCAATGCCGTCTCGAACACCTCGCCGAGCGGGTGCTGGTAGTAGCGCGCCGCCCAGGCCAGCGTCGCCGACAGCTCGGTCGACAGCAGTGGCGCGATGTCGAGCACGCGCAAGGCGGGCTTGAGCTTGCGCGTATCAACGGTCGAGTCCCGGGCGTGACCGATGACGACGCCGACCCGGGTCTTGCCGGCGAACGGCACGGCCAGACGCGTGCCGACCGCGATCGCGCCTGCCTCGACTCCCGCCGGTGGCAGATAGTCGAAGCCCTGGGCCAGCGGCACCGGAATCGCTACCTGCAGGATGGCCGGCACGCCGGTCTCCCGCACGGGTAAAAACGAGGCTTTTGCTGTGCAATCATCAGTTGCCGGGAGAACGTGATCCAAGCCTCAACTTTGAGCGGCAAGTCGCTGCTCCTGTTGAGCTTTTTTGCTTATCCACAGCAGTTGTGGATAAGTCTGTGGAAGAGAGGGTGAACCAAGCCACACAAGGCGCATCGTAGCGCGCCCCCGTTCGCCTTGGACAATCTTTAACCAGTTTGAAATATATCATTTCAATCAATTGGTTGCGTTTGTTTTCCCGCGCGATCGCCAAGCCGCAACCGGCCGCCTCGCAACACCCGTCCTCGACCGCACCGCTTGTGTACAGAGCGGCCCGCACAGGCATGAAGTCCGCGCGCCGTCAACCGTCGCTGCGCTGGCGCGTTGCTTCCTTCGCGGCACACAGCAAGGTTCGAGATCATGGCCGAAATCGCTGGCACAATGACAGGCTCGCAATTGGAATTCGCCCGACGCGTGGATGCGATCAGCACGAATCAGCGCGCACTCGATCAGTTCCTGCGCGGCGTAGAACGGCGCGCCCTGCGCATGGCCGAGCTCGCCTGCGGCAGCCGCGACGACGCACTCGACGTGGTTCAGGACGCAATGTGTGCGTTCGTCAGGAACTACGCCGCGAAGCCGGAAGCCGACTGGGCGCCGCTGTTCCATCGCGTGCTCGACAGCCGGCTCAACGACTTCCACCGCCGCCGCACGGTGCGCAGCCGCTGGCTGGCGGTGTTCGATCGCAAATCCGACGACGACGACGCGCTCGATCCGATCGAGCAGGCGCAGGATACGCAAGACCCCGGCCCGCTGCTGCGCCTGGCCGGCAGCGAAGCGGGCAAGGCGCTCGACGCGGCGTTGAAAGCGCTACCATTGCGCCAGCGTCAGGCGTTTCTGCTGCGCATGTGGGAAGGCTTCGACGTGGCGACGACTGCGCAGGTCATGCAATGCAGCGAAGGCAGCGTGAAGACGCACCTGTCGCGTGCGCTCGCCGCACTGCGGCGCGCGCTGGAGGATCACCAATGAACGACATCCATTCCAACGACCGTCCCGCCTGGATCAACCAGGCGAACCAGGTGCTTGACGACTCGGTGCGCGATCTCGACGCGGCCACGCTCTCGCGCCTCAATCGCGCGCGCCAGGCGGCGCTGGCGCAGCAGCGTCCGCGTGCGTCGCGTGCGTGGCTGCTGCCCGCCGGCCTCGCCAGCGCCTGCGCGATGCTGCTCGCCGTCGCCGTATGGCAGCCGCGTCACCGCACTGAAACGCAATCGACGGCGCCGATCGCGACCGGCACCATCGCGACTATCGACGACGGCGACAGCGAGGAAACCTCGGCCGAGTTTTATCAGAACCTCGAGTTCTACGCCTGGCTCGACGCGCAGAACAAGGGTGGCGACGGTTGAACGCGATGCGCGTGTTCGTTATCGCTGCGATGCTGCTCGTCGGCGCGGAGTTGCATGCCGCGCAGCCGGCTCCTTCTTCGACGAACACCGCGCCGGCGGAAGCGGCGTTGCCGGCGCAACCGTGGTCCGGATTGACCGATGCGCAACGTGATGTGCTCACGCCAGTGCACGCGATCTGGGACGAACTCGCGCCCGACGTGCAGCAGAATCTCGCCCAAATCGCCCGCCGCTGGCCGAAGCTGACCGAAGCACAGCGCGAGCAGATCGGCAAACGCATGCAGAAATGGGCGGATATGCCGCCGGCGCAGCGCATCCGCCTGCTCGAACGCTATCGCCAATTCCACCAGTTGCCACCCGAGCAGCAGACGCGCATGCTCAACGCGTTCAAGCGCTTCGACGCACTGCCCGAAGCCGAGCGCGCGCAGTTGCGCGAACAGTTCGAACGCATGAGCCCGGCCGAGCGCAACGCCTTTCTCGCCGGCGCCGGCATGGCCGGCCATGTCGGCATCGTGCGCGAAGTGCTGCAGACCGTGCCCGCACCCGAACGCCGTGCGACGCGTGAGATGTTCGACACGTTCACGCCCGAGCAGCGTCAGGCCTTCGCCAAGGGATGGCGCGGACTGCCCGAGGACCAGCGTGACGGCTATCGTCGCCAGATGCTGCTCATGTCGCCCGAGCAACGCAGCGCTGCGCTACAAGCCAAGCCCTGACCACCAGTCGTTTCGCATGCGCCGCACGATGCGGCTATAGTCGCGCGTCGATCCGCAGGACACGCCCTGGCGCATGCGCAACACGGTTTTTTCTCCGAACTCCGCGGCCAATCTGCCGCGTCGCTGGCGCATCGCCGGACTGCTGATCGCGCTTGTTCTCGGCGCATGGTGCTATGCACCGGGACTGCAGGCGTTCTTCGCCCAGGACGATTTCGCTTTCCTCGCCCTCGTGCGCCTGCTGCACCAGCCGTGGCTGCTGTTCGTGTACAACCATTTCCCCGACTACGCGTATTTCCGCCCGCTTGGCGTGCTGCTCTGGTGGCTCGTCGCCGCCGTGGCCGCCGACACGGCATGGCCGCAGTACGCGCTCAATCTCGCCCTGCATCTGGGTTGCGTTGCGGCTTTGTATACTTTGTTGCAACGCCTGCGCCGCGATGCGCCGTTGAATGCGTTGTGGGCAGCGCTGTACGCCGTGCACCCGCTCGCGATCGGCACCGCACTGTGGCTGTCCGATCGCTTCGACCTGCTCGCCACGCTGTTCTCGCAGCTCGCCGTCACCGCGGCACTGGCCTACGCCGAACGGCCGCGCGCGACGACCCTGGCAGGTCTGCTGGGCGCCTTGCTGTCTGCATTCCTGAGCAAGGAGCTCGGCATCGTCGGTGCGGCCGCGGCATTCGCCGCCATCGCGTTCGCGCCGCGCGCACGCGTGGACGCGAAGCAACGCATGCTTGCACTCGGCGCGATCACCGCGTTGACGCTGGCATGGCTCGCGTATCGGCGCGCGATGCTGTACGTGCCGATCGGCGACGGTGCGATGCCCCTGCCCGCACTAGCTGCATTCGCAAACGGATTCTGCAACTGGCTGCGCGCCGGCGCCGTCTATCTGTTCGCCGATCCGCGCGCGCCGCGCTGGACCTGCGTCTGCATCGTGTTGGCAACGGCGGCCTGGCTTGCCGCGGCGCTGCTCGCGCGCCGCGGCTCGACGGATTCGCGACCGCGCCTGCACGTGGCCGCAGCATTGCTCGTGCTGATCCTGCTGCCGGGCCTGGTCCAGGCGCCGGTCGCGGCCAAGCATCTCGCCGCAGGCATCGGCTCGGATCCGTTCTTCTTCAACCTGATCGTGCCCTCGCGCTTCTTTCACCTCGGCCTTGCCGGGTTGATCGCCGCGCTCGCGCTGATCACGACGCCACCACGGGCGACGGCGACGTCATCGGCACTGCGCCTGTCGGCCGCGGGCATCCTGCTGGCCCTGCTCGCGCTCGTGCCGCTGTCGCAGCGGGTCGCACGCGACTACGCCGAAAGCACGAACAGGCAGGCCGCCGCGTTCGCCGCGGCCGAAACCGCACTCGTGCAGGCGGCGCTGCCGCAGCACGGCTGCCAAGTATACTTTTTGCAGACTTCCGTGCTGTGGGGCTTCGCGGGCTTGAGCGACTCGATCGCCAAGGGCCTCGCCGCGCAGCCCGAGCGCCTTGCCCATTGCCTGATCAGCACCGAACAGCCGGCGTGGACTTACTTCGTGCGCAAGGGCAGCGTGCAAGCCGATGACTATCGTCCGCTGCATCCGCTCGAAGTGGCCGGCAAGCCGTTCCCCGTACTCGAAATCGGCGACACCCAGGCGCTGTACTTCACCATGGGCGATGACCTGCGCACTGCGCCGCCGGCCGGCGCGATCTTTTTCGAATACCGCAACGGTGCTTTTGTCGACGTCAGCGCCGCGGTGCGCAGCGGCGAACTCAAACCCCAGTTCGCAACAACGAAATAATTCACACCGTCGCCAGGCTGACCAGAAACGCCGCCGCCGCGCAGAACGCGATCAGCACCGTATAGCAGGTGCCGATCATGGCGTACTTGAGCATGGTCATGATCCAACCCTGTTTGTATACTTTTTTCTGCATGACGAACAGGTAGATCGGCAGCCACCAGCCGATCACGAACAGCAGCAGGTTCAGTATGCCCTCGAGCCAGGGTGCCGCGCCCTGCGCCCAGGCCTTGGCCATGCCGACAAGCACGAGCAGGAGCAGCGACAGGAAGATGAAGGCGTGGCTGTGCAGGGCGACGATCATGTGCTCCATGTACAGGCGCCGCTTGAACACGTAGAAAATCTTCAGCAGCAGCGCGAACAGCGGCATCAGCACGAACAGCACCTGCGGCAGCGAGCCGATCGCGCCGAGGATCAGCGGCTTGGGGTCCTTGCCAAGCTTGTTCATGTTGTCCTTGGCATGCCCGAGCATCTGGGTGATCTTGTCGTCGAGGAATTTCGGTCCGCCCAGATGCACCGGATTCGCCTTCGGGTCCCAGGTTTTGTCTGCGATGTTGAAGTTGAGATCTTCGCTGCTTGGATCGGATGGCGCGGATTCGCCCTTGGCCTTGGCGTCCTCGACTTTCTTCAGGTACTGCAGGCGTTTGTCGGCCTTTTTCTGAATCTTCTCGATCGCCTTGTCGATGCCGCGCTTGCCTGCATCGGGCGTCACCGACTGGGCCTGCTTTAGGCCCGCGATTGCCTCGTCACGGCGCTGGGTCACCTCCTGTGCGGTCTTCGCCGTCGCAATCGCATCGTTGCCGTCATCGCCCGCGTTGCCGAAATTGGCATCGCCGATCGCGATCTGCATGAGGAAGAAAGCGAGGATGCTGAGGAAGAAATACAGGCGGAACGGCGTGACGTAGCGTACGCGCCGGCCTTCGAAGTATTCGTTGGTGAGATAGCCGGGGCGGAAATACAGCGGCAGGATCGAGCGGAAGATGCGCGAGTCGATGTTGAGGATCGTGTCGGCCGCGTCGGCAAGGATGCTCGACAGATGCCGCACCATGCCCTTGACCGGCTGGCCGCAGGCGTAGCAATGCGGACCGAGCAGCGTCGTGCCGCAGTTGGCGCAGGTTGCCTGCACGGGCGCGTGCGCGGATTCGCCGCCTTCGTCGTGGGTGCCGAATTGCGCATCGGCTGCGGCTGCATCCGACGGCATCAGCGGCACGGGTGGAAGGGGATCGAGCGGGGCGGGATCGACGGCGGGTGTGGTCATGGCGCGCAATGCTAACCCGGATCGACAGCCATGTAGCGCGAGCGAATCACGCAATGTTCGACAAGCGCTTCGGCTAGACTGTGCGGCCGCAGTCTGCAAGCGTCTTCCATGCTTTCCCCTCCCGCCGTCAACACTCCGGCAGGCACCACTCCGGCGACGTTCCGGCGCGAGTTGCGCGATACGCTCGTGCTCGCCCTGCCCCTGATCGCCGGCCAGCTTTCAGCGATCGGCATGAACGTCGTCGACACGCTGCTCGCCGGCCACTACAACGCACACACGCTCGCCGCGGTCGCGGTCGGCGCAGGCGTGTGGTCGCTCGCGATCGTCACCGGCATCGGCGTGATGATGTCGGTGCCGCCGAGCGTGGCCCAGCTCGCCGGTGCCGGGCGCCGCGCCGAGATCGGGCCGCTGTTCCGCCAGGCGCTGTGGCTGGCGCTGTTGCTCGGCATCGGCCTGCTGCTGTTCATCCATCAGGTCGGGCCGCTGCTGCTCGGTGGCTTCGGCGTCGATCCGGGAATCGTCGAGGACACGACGAAGTTCATCCGCGCCGTGGCCTGGGGCGCGCCGGCGCTGACCTTGTATTTCGCGATGCGCGGCCTGTCCGAAGGCTTGTCGCTGACCCGGCCGACCATGTACTTCGGCCTGCTCGGCCTCGTCGTGCTCGCACCGATCGGCTACACGCTGATGTACGGCAAGCTCGGCTTTACGCCTCGCGGTGCGCAGGGCTCGGGCGAAGCAACGGCGCTCGTGCTCTGGATCGAGGCGGTCGCGTTCGCGCTGTACCTGCACCGCCATCGCAACTATCGCGACATCGCGCCGTTCGCGCATTTCGAAGCGCCGCGCTGGCGCGAGATCGGTGCGCTGCTTCGCCTCGGCGTGCCGATGGGTATCGCGCTGCTCATGGAATCGAGCCTGTTCGTGTGCACGGCGCTGCTGATCGCCTCGCTCGGTGCGGTCACCGTGGCCAGTCATCAGGTCGCGATCAACGTCGCCTCGATCACGTTCATGGTGCCGCTCGGCCTGGCGATGGCGACGACCGTGCGCGTCGGCAACGCCGTGGGACGCAACGACGCACGAGGTGTGCGTGCCGCCGGTCTGGCCGGCGTGACGCTGTCGCTGGCCACGCAGTTCGTCGCCTCGACCGCGATGGCAGTGTTCCCGCACGCGATCGCGCATCTCTACACCGACGACGTGGCCGTGGCTGCGCTCGCCGCGCAACTGCTGGTCCTCGCCGCGATCTTCCAGCTCTCCGACGGCATCCAGGTCACCGCCGGCGGCGCGCTGCGTGGGCTCAAGGACACAACGATGCCGATGATCATCACCGGCCTCGCCTACTGGGCGATCGGCATGCCGGTGGGCTACTTGCTCGCCTTCCGCCAAGGCCTCGGCGCGCGCGGGATGTGGATGGGCCTCGCCGCCGGGCTGACCGCTGCCGCGGTGCTGCTGACCCTGCGTTTCCTGCGCGCGAGCCGCGTACACAGGGCATGACTTAAGGCCGTATGCCGGCCGCGTGCATTTCGGGTACGCTGTCTTTTATTGAAAAGTGCGGCCAAGGATGGCCGCTTCGTGATCTTCGCATGCAGGGACGAATGCACAAATAAAGGATTTTTATGGCTGAGAAAAGCCGCGGCGTATTCGCCACCCTGTTCGTCTGGGCATGGAACCTGTTCAACTTCATCCGCCGCTTCGTGTTCGGCGTGATTGCGCTGTTCCTGCTGCTGGTCTTCCTCGTCGCGCTGCGTGCAGGCGGCGGCAAGGTCGTGCTGCAGGATCGCACCGCACTCGTACTCGACCCGAAAGGCAGCATCGTCGAGCAATATTCGTCCGATCCGGCGCAGCGCGCGTTCGCCGCGGCGACAGGACAGAAGAACCGCGAAGTGCAACTGCGCGACATCATCCGCGCGATCGACGCCGCCGCTGCAGACAAGCGCGTCGAGCGCCTCGTCATCGAACCCGACCAGATCGCCTCGGCCGGCATCTCCACGCTGCACGAGATCGGCGCCGCGATCGAGCGCTTCAAGGCCGCGGGCAAGGACGTCGTCGCCGTGTCGAACGCGATGAGCCAGAGCCAGTACCTGCTCGCCGCGCACGCGAACCAGATCCTACTGCATCCCGACGGCGACCTGCTGCTCGAGGGCCTCGGCCGCTACCGCACCTACTACAAGGATGCGCTCGACTGGCTCGGCGTCGACGTGCACCTGTTCCGCGTCGGCGAGTACAAGTCCTTCGCCGAGCCGTACATCCGCAACGACGCTTCGCCCGAATCGAAGGAAGCCGATCTGTACTGGATGAACGGCGTCTGGGGCGAC
>NZ_DASVOK010000224.1:0-2642 GCF_036383415.1 Rudaea sp.
GCCGGCATCAGCGCTGCCGAGATCATCGGCACCCCGACCTTCTGGAAGCTCGCGTTTTGCTTTGCCGTGATCGGAATGTCGTTCTATGCGATCGCGCCGAACGTTATGTACATCCTCAAGCGCCGCGCCGACGTGAGCGCCGCCGATGTCGCCTGGATTCAGACGGCCGGCGCCGTCGCTGCGCTGTTCGGGCGAATTGTGGTCGGACATTTGCTCGACCGGTTGCACGCTCGCGTCGTCGGCATCCTGACCGTTCTGCTGATGGCGCTCTCGGCGCTGATCAATGCCACCGCGGATGCAGTAGCCCCGATGGTGCTCGCCTCGATCCTGATGGGGTTTTCGATCAGCGGGGAGGCGGACCTGATGCCCTATCTGGCCGGGCGCTATTTCGGCACACGATCAGTCTCGAAGGTCTTCAGCTGGTTGCTGTTTGCATTCTGCATCGGCGCGGCGATCGGCCCGGTCGCGTTCGTCTGGCTTTCGACATTGGGCGATAGCGTGGTGTTGCCGTTGCTGCTGCTGTCTGCCGTGCAGATCGTCCCGGTGATGCTGTTCCTGTCGCTTGGCCGCTACCGGGCGACGCCCGAGCGCGTCCAAAACCTCGCCGTCGCGCTGACATGAGCCTGGATCGATGGCGCTAACTGGAGACGAAAGATGACCCTCAGGGATTTGCCGCAGACATCTGCCGGCGCACCGCTTTCCCAGCCGATGCCGGAGGACGCGAGCCTGGCCGCTGCGGCGGGCGAGGCCTTCGTCTATGCGTTGCCCCTGATCGAGATGGCCGCGGTTCGCCGCAACTCGCTTGGCCGCACCGGGCTGCAGAATACGCTGTCGCATCAGCGCGACCTGATCGATCACCGGGCACGCTGGGTCACGACGCCGAACAACGACACGCTGTATTCGGTCGCGTGGCTCGATCTGACGCAGGGTGCCGTCCGGTTGACGATCCCGCCGACCGGAGACCGCTATTTCTCCGCCGCGCTGATGGACATGTACACCAACAACAATGCGGTGCTCGGCACCAGGACGATCGGCAATGCCGGCGGCACGTTCACGATCGTCGGACCGGACCAGACCGGCTCGGGCCCCGATGTCGTCCGTGTCGCGACCCCGCATGCGTGGCTCCTGATCAGAACATTGGTCGATGGCGCCGCGGATCTCGCAGCCGCACGCGGGATTCAGGATGGCTTCAAATTGGACGGCCCGTCGGCTAGCCCTCCCAACGACCATGTGGAGCGCAATGCGGCTGCGCCGGCGCTGTTCGCCAGCATTCAGGGCTTGATGGCGTCGGACCCGGCCCCGGCGACCGATACCGCCATTCTGCGTCGCATCGCAGCCGCGCTCCAGCTGCCGGTGCCGGCGGCGTCGGAGGCGATTGCCCGAGGTGTTGCCGCAGCGCGGACGGCACTGGTGTCCGGCGGCAAGCGATTGGAATTTGTCGACGGCTGGAGCTATCCGCGCGCCAACCTCGGCAATTTCGATCAGGACTATCGCTACCGCGCCGCGGTGGCCTTGTGGGGCATCGGCGCGCTGCCGGTTGCCGAGGCGATGTACATGCGCGCCGCGGGAAATCTGGAGAACGGCTTCTTCGACGGTACGGCCGACTATCGGCTTCACTTGCCGGCCAGACTGCCGTTGAACGGTTTCTGGTCGTTGACGATGTACGAAGTCGCCGACGACAATCAGTTGTTCCTCACCGAGAACGCGCTGGGGCGCTACGCCATCGGCGATCGCACGGACGGCGTTCGGCGCAATGCGGACGGATCGATCACCATCTGGATCGGGGGCGGCGATCCCGGAGGCGATCGAACCGCCAACTGGCTGCCGGCGCCGAAGCGCGGACCGTTCAGCCTGATCATGCGCTGCTATCTACCGCGTCAGGAGATGTTGGCGGGACGCTGGCGTTTGCCTCCGGTACGGGAGGCCGCCGGCTAGAGCATTCGACGATCCGAAGGGATCGACAGGGGCGGATCAATAACAATAACGACAAGGGGGCAGGGATGATGCGGAAGGGTGTACTCCCCGGCGCAGTGGCGGGGCTGTTCTGCATGCTGGTAGCGGCGCAGGCCGCCGATCAAACGACCGATGCGGCGCGCGAGATGTCGAAGAAGGCCGCGACGCTCAAGGCGCCGCCGCCGGTTGAAAAGCCGTTCTTCCTGGTCAACGACAACCGCGTCACGGTTTCGCAGTTTTCGGGAGGCGTTCCCGGTTACGCCAAGAATTCGCAAAGCACGACGCTCGCCTACACGCACTATGACACCTGGGCCTATGGCAGCAACAGCTTCTCGCTGTTGACGTCGAAATACGATCACGGGGCGGCCACCGCGCCGTGCCTCGGATCCGTGCTCGCGCCGACCGGACTATGCGCCGGCGGCGTGGCGGCTTCGGCGTCGATCCGCAGCACATTCGGCTGGAACGAACTGTTCGACACCAATGCGTTCTCCGTCGGCCCGCTGACCAACATCTCGTTTCTCGTCGGGGCGGACGCTTCGCTCTCGAATATCTTCACCGCATCCAGCAACTACGATGTGCTTGCCGGTCTGCAGTTCGGCTTCAGCCTGCCGTACAAGGGTTATTTCAACATCAGTCCGATGTACTTCCAACGGATGCAGCACGGCGCTCAGCTCATGCCTCCGAGCTTC
>NZ_DASVOK010000225.1:0-17149 GCF_036383415.1 Rudaea sp.
GATCCCGCGGCCGGCACGCACGCTCGAGCCGACCTGGACGCTCGACCCGGTGCAGGACGGCGAGCGCGAAGTGACGCTGCGCCGCGTCGGTGCCGAGCAGGCGGTCGCGCTGCTGTACCACACGCCGGCCGGTCCCGCGGCCGATTCCGCGGCGTTCGGTGCGGTCCTCAACGCGCTCACCGATACGCCGAACGGGCGCCTGCACAAGCGCCTCGTCGAAGCGGGCAAGGCGCGCAACGTGTTCGGTTACGGTTTCGGCCTTGCCGAGCCGGGCTATCTGGTCATCGGCTCGCTGTTGCGGCCGACCGACGATCTCGCCGCCGCGCGCAAGATCCTGCTCGATTCCGTCGAAGGCCTCGCGGCCGAGCCGATCACGGCGGCGGAACTCAAGCGCGCGCAGCAGAAGGCAGCCAACGATTTCGAGCAGACGATGAACGATCCGCAGAATTTCGCGATCGCGATTTCGGAGTCGATCTCGCAGGGCGACTGGCGCCTGTTCTTCCTCGACCGCGATCGCACGAAGAATCTCAAGCTCGACGACGTCAATCGCGTGGCGAAGACCTGGCTCAAGCCGTCCAACCGAACGCTGGGCCAGTTCGTCCCGACCGAGAAGCCCGATCGCGTGCCGAATCCGCAGAAGGTCGACGTCGCCGCGACAATGAAGGACTTCAAGGGCGGCAAGGCCATCGCCGCGGGCGAGGCGTTCGAGGCGACGCCGGCGAACATCGATGCGCGCACGCAGCGCTTCACCTTGCCTTCGGGCCTCAAGGTCGCATTGCTGCCGAAGAAGACGCGCGGCGAAACGGTCAACCTGCAATGGCAGGCGCACTTCGGCAACGAGGCGAATCTGAAAGGCCAGCGCCTCGCCGCGCAATTCGCGGCGAACATGCTCATGCGCGGCACGACCAAACACACGCGCGCGCAGATCGCCGACCTTGCCGATGCCCAGCATGCGACGATCGGCGTGCGCGGCAACGCGTTCGCGGTCCATGCCGATGTCGAAACGCGGCGCGAGCATCTGGCCGACACGCTGGCGCTGCTCGCCGAAGTGCTGCGCGAGCCGGCGTTCCCGGCGGAAGAATTCGAGCAGTTGAAGCACCAGGAAACAGGCAAGCTCGAAGCCGATTCGAAGGAGCCGAACGCGATCGCCGGCCGCGCGCTCACGCGCTATCTGTACCCGCGTTCGCCTGACGATCCGCGCTATACCGCGACGTTCGACGAGGCCATCGCCGCTGTCGGCGCGCTCAAGCTCGACGACGTCAAGCGCTTCTACAGCGAGTTCCACGGCGGCAACAACGCCGAGCTTGCGATCGTCGGCGATTTCGACGCCGCCGCGGTGAAGGCGCAGGTGACCAGATTGTTCGACGGCTGGAAATCGAAGGCCGCCTATCAACGTGTGCCCAGCCCGATGAGCGAGGCCAAGGCGACGACGCTGACCGCGGAAACGCCGGACAAGGCCAACGCGCTGACCCAGGGCACCTTGCCGCTGCCGTTGCAGGACACCGACGCGGACTATCCTGCATTGCTCGCCGCGGCCGAGGTGCTTGGCCAGAACCAGTTCGACAACCGCCTGATCGCGCGCCTGCGCATCAAGGACGGGCTCTCCTACGGCGCCGGCGGCAATCTCTGGGCCAGTCAGTTCGAGCCCTCCGGCGGCTTCGGTTTCTATGCGATCTACGCGCCGCAGAACCGGGCCAAGGTCGAGGCAGGTTTCCACGAGGAAATCCAGCGCTTCGCGCGCGACGGCATCAACGCCGAGGAACTGGCCAGTGCGAAGAAAGCCTATGCATCCGGAGTCGCCGATTCGTGGCCGCAGGGCGGTTTCGAGGCGGGCATGCTCACCGACGTGCAGCAGATCGACCGGCGCATGGACTACTACACCAACTTGCATAAAGCCGTCGCCGATCTGACGCTGGATCAGGTCAATGCGGCGATCCGCAAATGGATCAAGCCGGAGAACGTCGTCTGGTCGCAGGCCGGAGATTTCACCAAGACAGACAACAAGGCCGCGGTCGCCGCACCGGCGTCGAAATAGCTTCGTCTGTTCGTTCGTGTTCGCAGAAGAGGGCGCCGCTTGGCGCCCTTCTTTATTTTCCGGATGAAGCGCGGATTCGTCGAACGAGATGCTGCGGTGCGGCGAAAAATTCCGAAATGATCGTGAACGCTTGCTGAGGCGGATCGATCGGCAGATACGCCGAAGTGGCTCCATCGCCCGCAATCAAAGCGGCTTATAATTCGCGTTCGATCCGGCATCGCGCCGGAGCAACTCAATACGCAGGGACCGATATCCGCCATGAACGCGAAACTCGCACCGGCCGACGCCTCGATCGACGCCATTCTCACCGAACTGCAGCCGCATCTTTCCTCCGCGGCGCAGGTCCAGCAGGCGCGCACTTTCGTCAACCAGTTCTTCAGCCGCGTTGCCGATGACGACGTTGCCGTACGCGATGCGAAGACCTGGGCCGCGCTGCTGCGTGGGCTGATGGACTTCATCCGTGTGCGTGCCGCCAACACACCAAGCGTGCGCGTGTTCAACCCGAGCCTCGACAACGACGGCTGGGAATCGAGCTACACGGTCGTCGAGATCGCGACGAACGACATGCCGTTCCTGGTCGATTCGGCCGGCATCGCCGCGCACGAGCAGGGGTTGTCGCTACATGGCGTCATCCATCCGGTGTACTTCATCGCGCGCGATCCGGGCGGCAACCTGCTCAGCCTCGCCACCGACGATGCGAACAAGGGCAAGCCCGAGTCGGTGATGTATCTCGAAGTCGATCGCCTGAGCGAGCCGGCCGAGATGGAGCGCCTGCAGAAGGCGATGGCGCTCGCGCTGCACGACGTCGCCGCGGCGGTGGCTGACTGGCCGGCGATGAAGGCGAAGATGCTCGAGATGGCTGACAACGTCGGCAAGTGGAAGCTGCCGCTCGACGCGGCTGGCGTCGCCGATGCGCAGGAGTTCCTGCGCTGGGCGGCGGCGGACCATTTCACCTTCCTCGGCTATCGCGAATACCAGGTGGTCAAGAAGGGCGATGACGAAGTGCTCGAAGCCTCGCCGAAGACCGGCCTCGGCATCCTGCGCGGCGGCGAGAAGCAGGTTGCGCCGCGTTCGTTGAAGACCTTGGTCTCGCACGAGCTGCGCAAATCGGGCACGGGCGACGCGGTGATTCTGACCAAGACCAATGCACGCTCGACCGTGCATCGCGGCGGCTACATGGACTACATCGGCGTGCTCGAATTCAACGACAAGGGCATGCCGACCGCCGAGCACCGCTTCCTCGGTCTCTACGCCTCGGGCGCCTACGCGCGCCGGCCCTGGGAGATCCCTCTCGTTCGCCAGAAGTACGAAGCGGTGATGGATCGCTCGGGTTACAAGCGCGATTCGCATTCGGGCAAGACCCTGCGCAACATCCTCGAGACGTTGCCGCGCGAGGAGTTGTTCCAGTCCAGCGAGAACGAACTGTTCGATACGGCGAGCGGCATCATGCACCTGCAGGGCCGCGCACGTTCGCGCCTGTTCGTGCGTCGCGACAAGTACGGCCGCTTCTTCTCTTTCCTCGTGTTCGTGCCACGCGAGCGCTTCAACACCGACGTGCGCGAGCGCATCGAGGCGCTGTTGAAGAAGGCTTTCCACGGCGAGCGCGTCGATTCTTCGGTGCAGATGGGCGAGTCGCCGCTGGCGCGCGTGCATCTCGTGATCCGGCCCAAGCCGGGCGACAAGCCGAGCTACGACGTTGCCGAACTCGAAGCGAAGATCGGCCAGGTCGTGCGCAACTGGCACGACGAGTTGCGCGAAACGCTGGTGAAGAAACACGGCGAGGACAAGGGTTCCCGCCTCGCGAACCGCTATGGCCGTGCGCTGCCGGCCGGCTACATCGAGGAAGTATCTTCCGCGGTCGCCGCGGCCGACGTCGAAGCGGCCGCGAGCCTGAAGAACGCCGACGACATCCGCCTCAATCTCTACCGCTCGCGTGGCGAAACCAACCTGCGCTTCAAGCTGTTCCGCTACGGCGCGCCGATCACGCTGACCGAAGTGCTGCCGATGCTCGAGAACATGGGCATGAAGGTGCTGTCCGAGCACCCGTACGAGATGCATGTCGGCGACACCGCGATCGTGATCCAGGATTTCGAGGTGCAACCGGCCGGCCGCTTCGACTTCGATCTCGACACCGTGCGCGACATGTTCCAGCAGAGCTTCGAGCGCATCTGGCGAGGCCAGACCGAAAGCGACGGCTTCAACAAGCTGATCCTTGGCGCGAATCTCGACTGGCGCCAGGTCGCGATGCTGCGCGGCCTGTGCAAGTACCTGCTGCAGACCGGCGTGCCGTTCTCGCAGACGTACATGGAGGAGACGCTCAATCGCTACCCGCTGATCGCGGCGCTGCTGTATCTGCTGTTCGAAACCAAGTTCGATCCGGCGCGCGACAAGTGGAGCAAGGCCGACGTCGAGCAGCAGAAGAAACGCCTGCTCAAGGAAATCGACACGCTGCTGCCGGAATCGATCAAGGAACAGCGCGCCGTCATCGTGGATGCGCCGCTCGCCGCCTGCGCGGGATCGCGCGACGAGCAGTACAAGGCGATCGTCGAAGCGATCAAGTCGTTGCTCGACCAGGTCGCGAGCCTCGACGAGGATCGCATCCTGCGTGCCTACCTTGGTGTGATCGGCGCGATGCTGCGCACGAGCTTCTTTCAGACGCCCGAAGGCAAGCACCGCGAGTACATCTCGTTCAAGTTCGATCCGTCCAAGGTGCCGGACCTGCCGAAGCCGCGGCCGTATCGCGAAATCTTCGTCTATGCGCCGCGAGTCGAAGCAGTGCATCTGCGCTTCGGGCCGGTCGCCCGCGGCGGCCTGCGCTGGTCGGATCGTCGCGAAGACTTCCGCACCGAAGTGCTGGGCCTGGTCAAAGCGCAGATGGTGAAGAACACGGTCATCGTGCCGGTCGGCTCGAAGGGCGGTTTCTTCGTCAAGCGTCCGCCGGTCGGCGGCGACCGCGACGCGCAGCTCGCTGAAGGCATCGCCTGCTATCGCCTGTTCATGAATGCGATGCTCGACATCACCGACAACCTCGTCGACGGCAAGGTCGTGCATCCGCAGAACTGCGTTCGTCATGACGCCGACGATCCCTATCTCGTCGTTGCCGCCGACAAGGGCACGGCAACGTTCTCCGACATCGCCAACGCGATTTCGATCGAGCACGATTTCTGGCTCGGCGACGCGTTCGCTTCGGGCGGCTCGGTCGGCTATGACCACAAGGCGATGGGCATCACTGCCAAGGGCGCATGGGAATCGGTCAAGCGCCACTTCCGTGCGCTCGGTCGCGATTGCCAGACCCAGGACTTCACCTGCGTCGGCATCGGCGACATGTCGGGCGACGTGTTCGGCAACGGCATGTTGCTGTCGAAGCATACGCGCCTCGTCGCGGCGTTCGATCATCGCCACATCTTCCTCGATCCGAACCCGGACGCGGCCAAGACCTTCCCCGAACGCGAGCGCATGTTCAAGCTGCCGCGCTCGTCGTGGGCGGACTACGATGCGAAGTTGATTTCCAAGGGCGGCGGCATCTATCCGCTGACGGCGAAGTCGATTCCGATCTCGCCGGAAGTGCGCGCCGCGCTCGGTATCGACGACGGCGTCGATGCGCTGTCGCCGAACGACCTCAAGCGCGCGGTCCTCAAGGCGCCGGTCGACCTGCTCTGGAACGGCGGCATCGGCACCTACGTCAAGGCCGAAGTCGAAACCAATGCCGATGTTGGCGACCGTGCCAACAACGCGATCCGCATCAACGGCAAGGAACTGCGCAGCAAGTTGATAGGCGAGGGCGGCAATCTCGGCTTCACCCAGCGCGGGCGCATCGAGGCGGCGCTCAATGGTGTGCTGTTGAATACCGACTTTATCGACAACTCGGCCGGCGTCGACACCTCCGACCACGAGGTCAACATCAAGATCCTGCTCGGCGACGCGGTGCAGCGCAATGAGCTGACGATGGATGGACGCAACAAGTTGCTTGCGGCGATGACCGACGAGGTCGAGCGTCTCGTGCTTGCCGACAACTATCGCCAGAACCAGGCGATCAGCCTGATGGAACGCATGTCGGTGCAGCGTCTCGGCTCGAAACTGCATTTCGTGCGCACGCTGGAATCGCAGGGCCTGCTCGACCGCGCGATCGAATACCTGCCGACCGACCAGGAGTTCGCCGAGCGCAAGGCACGCGGCATCGGCCTGACGCGTCCCGAACTTTCTGTACTTTTATCCTATTCCAAAATTGTACTTTTCCAGCAACTGCTCGATTCCGACGTGCCGGAAGATCCGTATCTGTCGAAGGAACTGCGCCGCTACTTCCCCGTGCCGCTGCAGGAGAAGTACGCCGAGCACATGGAGCGCCATCGTCTGAAGCGCGAGATCATCGCCACCGCGGTGACCAACTCGATGGTCAACCGCATGGGCGCGACCTTCGTGCTGCGCATGGGCGAGGATACCGGCAAGACGCCGGCGCAGGTGGCGCGCGCATTCAACATCGCGCGCGAAGTGTTCGACGCACGCGACATGTGGGCGCAGATCGAGTCGCTCGACGGCAAGGTCAACGGCAACGCACAGATCGACGCATTGCTCGTGATCTGGCAGTGCCTGCGCGGCACCACGCGCTGGCTGCTCAACCACGCCGACGAAGGTCTCGACATCGCCGCTGCCGTGTCCAGGTACCACAAGGGCATGCAGGAACTGCGCAAGCAGCTCTACGACGTGGTCACGCCGAGCGAACGTGCGATCTACGAGAGCGAGCAGCGCCGCTGGAAGGAGGCGGGCTTCCCCGACGCGCTCGGCAACGAACTTGCCGGCCTGCGCACGCCGGGCTCGGGCCTCGACATCATCCATGTCGCCAGCGACCACAAGCTCAAGATCGGCGAGGCCGCCGAGGTGTATTTCGGCCTCGGCGAATCGCTCAACCTCAATTGGCTCATGCAGAAGATCGAGGCGCTGCCGGTCGAGTCGCAGTGGCACGCACAGGCGCGCGGCGGCCTGCGCGACGAACTCTACGCGCAGCATCGCGCCTTGACCGCGCAGGTGCTCGAAGGCGGCAAGAAGGGCGCGAAGGGCAACGAACTCGTCGCGACGTGGCTCAACCGCGACGATGCCTCGCTCAAGTTCACGCTGGCAATGTTCGCCGACATGCGCTCTCAGGTCGTGACCGACTATCCGATCGTCTCGGTCGCGGTGCGTCGTCTCGCCCAGCTCGTGCAGGCGGGGGCCGGCTGAACCCGATTGCGCGCTCGATCGGTCCAATGCCGGTCGAGCGCGCTGCATCTTTCGGGATGCTACTATCCGCCCGAAGCAGCGTTGTCAGGGGTGATGTCGATGGGGGTATGCAGGGAAGTGGCACAGTCCACGGGGTTTGGCTGCGCTCGCGAAAGACGTGTGTTGTTGCGCCCGTTCATGTGGCTTGCAATGGTCTTGCTCGGTTGCTGTGGCGCCAGTGCTTCTTTCGCGCTTCAACCCGAGGTTTACGAGAGCGGCGGCTATCAATACACCATCGCGCCTCCGCCGGCCTGGATTGCCAGACATGATATTCCAGCTCGCTGGGACGCGGCGCAGCCGCTGGGCGAAATGCGCTGGCGGAACTGGCTGTTCGACATGCAGATCGACCACCGACATGGTGCGCGCGTACGCTATTACGACCGAGCTTACGAGCCAGTCTCCGGAGAACTGGTGCAGGAAGCCGGCAAGTACCAAATCTGGTTCAGTCCGGATCACCAGAAGCTGACGATCCATCGCGTCGAAGTCCGCCGGGATGGAGTGTGGTCGAACCGGTTGTCGCCGAAGGCCGTGACGCTGGCGCGACGCGAGAGCGATTTCGAACACGACATGGCCAACGGCATGGTGTCGGCACTGATCGTGCTCGACGACGTCCGCGCGGGCGACATCGTCAGGGTGAGTTACACGATCGAGGGCGACAACCCCGTGCTCGCGGGCCTCGTCGGCGAGGATTTCGTCTACGCATGGGTCGACCCCATTCTCGACCGCTATGCACGGGTGCTGTTCGATCCCAAGGCGAAACTGATCGAACACCGAGACGCCGGTGCTCCCAAGTCGACTCAAAGATCGTCGGGCGATGCGCTCGAATGGACCGCCGACGAGCACATGGTCGCAGGCTTCATCGACGAAGGCAGTTACCCGCCCTGGTACGACGCCGCTCCCGCGACCAGTGTGAGCGAAAGCCGAACCTGGGCCGACGTGGCCGCGTGGGCACGCGCGCTGTATCCGGCGCCGAAGGCGCTGCCAGCCGATCTCGAGGAGCGCATCGAAACGTGGAAGAAATTGTCCGATCCGATGCAGAGGTTGATAGCGGCGCTGAAAGCCGTGCAGGAAGAAGTGCGCTATTTCGGCGTGGAAATGGGGCAAAGCACGCACAAGCCCGCCGAGCCTGCGGAAACATGGGGGCGCCGCTACGGCGACTGCAAGGACAAGGCCCGCCTTCTTGCGACCGTGCTCACGCGCCTCGACATCGAGGCTCATCCGGCGCTGGTGTCGTACGAGCGTGGCAAGGCCGTGGCGGATCTGCCACCAGCGGCTTCGCTGTTCGATCACGTCATCGTGATGGCGCGCCTGCAGGACGCCACGATATGGCTTGATGCGACGCTCACGCAGCAGCGTGGCTCGCCGCTGGGACGCGCGCCGGGGAATTTCGGCGTGGCGCTGCCCGTCGCCAATGGCGTGCATGACCTGGTGAAAGTCACCATGCCCGAGGCCGCGATCGATCGTTTGAAAGTCGTCGAGCATCTTCTCCCCAACGCATCGGAGAAGGGCGTCGCATTGGAAATCGACAGCGAATATGCGGGAGCGGCAGCCGATCGCATGCGCCGGCGGATCAAGGTCACCGGCAGCGAGAAGCTCGGGCGTGAATTCCTTGAGTACTACCGCAGGCGCTACGGTAACGTCGAGGCGACGTCCGCGTTTGCGGTCAGCGACGACGAAAGCGGCAATCTCCTCAAGGTCAACGAGCGCTATCTGTTGAAGGATCCATGGGTCGGCCCCGCGGTCGGCAAGCGCTCGCTCGATCTGTATGCGGATGCGTTGAGCAGCAGCCTGACCCTGCCGAAGACGGCCACGCGGACAGCGCCGCTGCGTATCGAATATCCCTTGGAAATGGAACAGAAGAGCTACGTGAATCTGCCCGAGGGCTGGAGGTGGATCGGCGAACCGGCGCAGCGCAAGCTGGAAAATGAAGCCATAGACTACGAGGCGAAGATGGAGCAGTCGGGCCGCGTGGTCAGCGTGACCCAGCGTCTGCGCACCCGGCGCGATGTCGTCGAACCCGGCGAATATCCCAAGCATTTTGCCCTGTTGCGCGAAGCCAATGATCTGCTCGGGCGCCGCGTGGCATTGGCATTGCCGGAAAAAGCCAGCGAGCGTGAACGCGATCAGCGGCTGGAAAGCCTGATGCGCAACATTCTTGACGATGGGCAAGAGCGGAAGCAAAGGGGCAACTAGGATGATGGTCGGAAAATTCCTGCATGCCGGGTTTCTCCTGCTGGCAGCGTCGATCGTGCTTGCCGGAGAGGATCCCGCGACAGCCGCAAAGGCTTCGCCTCAACCTGCCGTACCGGCGTCGGCGCCGATCGATGCGGCGGCACTCTGGCGCCAAATCCTGGAACAAGCGGATCCGCACCCGATCTACGACACCTTCGCGCTGGTCAACAAGCTCCAGACAGGCGACGGCAAGGTCGATGAGCAGGCGTGCAAGGCAAATGCACAAGCGATTGAAGACGCACTGAAAGTCAATACCGTCGGACTCGCGATCTGGTACGCCGCATATCAATGCGCCAACGCGTTGCACGACGAGGGCACAGCGGCGAAACGTCTCGCCGTGTTTTCCGAGCTAGTGCGTTATGCGCTGAAAGCTGCGCCGCAGGACCTGAGCGACCGGCCCATTCGCGTGCTCAGTGAGCTCGATGTGGTCGCGTTCATCCAGGCATCGGGGCAGGAGTTGCTGTATGTCTATTACGAACCGCCCATAGTCGGCCGCTATCTGGCCATCAACCTTGGCCTGTGGGATCCGCAGGCCAAACGCGAGCGCATGCTGCGTTTCGATTATCTCGACGCACGCGTGCGTCTGCTGCGTTCGGAATCGGACAGTCAATTTCCGGCATATCGCGTGGGCGTAGCACGTGGATTCATCCAGACCCTCGGCAAGACCCCGGGTTCCTGGGCAGCGGAGGCGTTGCAGCTGCAACAAGCCTTGGATGGCGACAACCCCGCCGCGCGCATGGCGCAACTCGAGAGCGGTGCACGCGACGGAAATTTTTCCGCGGCGATGGTGTATTCCATCGCCTGCCTGTTGGTGAAGCCGATTGACTGCGCCGCCAAGGCGGTCGACCTGTTGCTTCCGTACGCGGAAAAATCGTATTCGTCGGCCCTAATCATGCTGGCGCTGGCCTATGATTCCGGCGTCGGCGTCAAACGCAACCCGGACAACGCGCGCAAATTGATCGAAGCAGCCGATCGCCGCCTCGGCGATGGCAGGGGCACCACGAAGTTCGCCGCCCTCTCGCTGCTGCGCGCCGGCCTACGCGATGAAGTGACTCCGCTGGCGAAGAAATCCGTCGAGGCGCTTGCAGACGAGCACAAACCTGCCGCCGAACTAATCGCCGCCTCGATCGCAATCAAGGAAAAAGGAGTCAAAGCGCTTGACGCCAAGCACATGGCTTATCTCGGCGATGCGGCGCAGGCGGGGATCGCCCCGGCGCAATCCATACTCGGACTGTATCTGATCGAAGCAGGCAAGACCGCAGACGGCTCGGCTTGGATAGAGCGCGCGGCCGAACAGGGCGATGCAGGTGCGCAGCAGACACTGGCTCACGCATACGAAACGGGCAGTTGGAAGGAAAAGAATCCCGAGCCCGCGCGCAAGTGGTACGCGGAAGCTGGTCTCAGTGGAGATCGTCCGTCGATGCTCTGGATGGCTCGCTATTATGCGGGCCAGCCGGTTTCCGCGAAGACGCGACACGGTCAGGCAGGCTGGTTGGAGAGTGCGATGGACACGGGCAGCGTCGACGCCGCGCTGCAACTTGCTGCCTTGTACCAGCAGGGCGGCGAGGGCATTGATGGAAACGAGAAAGACGCCGCGCATATATATCGGGCTTTAGCACAACATCAGAACAGCGCCGAGGCACGTCGTCGGCTGGCCAGCATGCTCGTGTATGCGCAAACGATCGACCACGATGCGGCGGAAGCACAACGCCTGCTGCGGGTGGACGCTGACCACGGCGACCTGCGCTCGCGCGTTCAACTGGGCCTGCTCATGGCGCGCGGAAACCTGGGCAAGGACCAGGTCGAAGCGGGCAGGGGCATGCTGGAGAAAGCCGCAAAGGAAGGCGACGTAGGCGCATTGGTGGAATACGGCATCGTGCTTTATTACGGCGAGCCGTCGCGGCGCAAGGACGCCCTGGCATATTTCCAACAGGCCGCCGACAAGGGCGATCGCACCGCGTTGAACAATCTGGCCTGGGCGTATTGCACCGCTCCGGAGCCTGCGATCATCGATGCCAAGCGGGGCGTCGAACTGACCGAGAAGCTCGTGAGTACGGAGGCGCCAATGGGATACCTCGATACGGCTGCCGCCTGCTACGCGAATGCGGGTGATTTCGACCGTGCCGCAAAAATCGAAGAAGACCTTTTGGCCAAGCTCGAATCCCCGAATCCTCCGTTCAAGGACGACGGCTTCGCCAAAAATTTGCGCGAGCGCATCGTCCTGTACCGCAAGCACCAGGCCTATCGCGAACAAGTCACTACAAAGAATTGATGCGGGAGCTCATTTCGTAGCGGGCAAAAAACGCACCTGCACGCGCTGGCCGACCTTGAGCGTGTTGTCGGGCAGTTCGAGGATGCACTCGACGTCGCGCGTGTCGGTGGTTTCCTGCGCGCTCTCGTTGAGCTTGCTCGGGCCGAAGACCTCGCCGATGCGGGTCACGCGTGCGGTCTGCGGCTTGCCCGGGTCGGTCTCGCTGGAGATTTCGGCAGTCATGCCGACGCCGACCTTGTTGACGAAGCCTTCGTTGAGTTCGGCGCGCACGATGCGCGGCGCGTCGGGCAGCAGTTCGACGAGTTCGCCGGACGAGGGCGAGACGACGTCGCCGATGTGCGTCGCGCGCGCGACGATGCGGCCGGGCACGGGTGCGCGCAGCGTGCGCGCCTCGATCTCGTATTCGGCTTGATGCACTTTCTGTTTCGCCGTTTCGACGTTCGCGTCGGAAACGGCGATTTCCGCGTTCAGTTCCGCCAGCGCCTGCTTGGCGTCGTCGGCCGACTGGCCCGTCGCGGCGCCGGCCACGGCCGCTTCGAGCACGCGCGATGCGCGCAGTTTCAGCGCCGGCTGCTTCGCGCGCAGGAGTGAGCCCTGCGCGACAGCGGCATTGAGTTCGGCGCGAGCGGCGTCGAGCGCGATCTTCGCCTGTCTCGTGTCGAGCACGACGAGCGCATCGCCGGCCTTGACCTCGTCGCCGGCCGCCTTCGGCAGTTCGGCGACGATACCGTCGCGCGAGGCGGCGACATGGACGAGGCCGCCTTGCACGTCGACGCGGCCACGCGCGATCGCGACGAACTTCGACGTTGCAGTTGCCGTCGCCGCCGGCGTGTTCGACGCGGTCTTGCCGCAGGCGCCGAGCAGCAGCGCGACAGTGGCTCCGGTTGCGAAGACGAGCGGGGTGAGGACGATCTTGCTCATGATTTCGTTTCCGCGGTTTGGAGGCGCGAGGGTGCCGACGCGCTGATCTGCTTCACGTCGGAGAGGATACGCCCGTCAGCCATGTGGATGATGCGGTCGGCGTCGGCGGCCAGGCGCGTGTCGTGGCTGACGCAGACCACGGTGGCGCCGTAGACGCGCGCGACGCGATGCAGCGCGTCGATCACGTTCTTGCCGTTGACCGAGTCGAGCGCACTGGTCGGTTCGTCGGCGAACAGGAATTGCGGCTTCTTCGCCAGCGCGCGCGCGATCGCGATGCGCTGTTTTTCGCCGCCGGAAAGTTCGATCGGCCGCAGGTGCGCGCGCGAGGCGAGGCCGACCTCCTCGAGTGAGGCCAGCGCCATGTTGCGCACGGCATGGCGCGGCAGGCCGAGGTAGTCGAGCGGCAGCATGACCTGCTCGAGCGCGGTCAGCGCGGGAAACAGGTTGAAGCCCTGGAACACGAAACCGGTGTGCTCGAGGCGGAATTTTTCCAGGTCCGCGCGCGACTTCTTCCACAAGTCCTCGCCAAGCGCGGAGACATTGCCTGTGTCCGGTTTCAGCAGGCCGGAGAGGATCGCGAGCAGCGTGCTCTTGCCCGAACCGGATGGTCCCAGCACGAGGGCCAGCTCGCGCTCGTCGAGCGCGATCGACATGCCCTGCAACACGGGCGTCTCGACCCGGCCGCTCGTGTAGCTTTTCGTTATCTGGTCGGCGACGAGGGCAGTCATCGCAGCAGGTTCGCAGGTTCGAGGTGGTTGATCGCGCCGACCGCGAGGAAGCCGGAGATCAGCGCGATCGCCATGACCAGCGCGCCGCAGGCGATCGTGGCGATGTAGTTGAACGAGATCGGCACGTCCTGTCCGTGCGCGAGCAGAGCCAGTGAAATGCTGACCACGCTGCCGACGATGACGCCGACCGTACCGACCCAAAACGCCTGCTCGAGGATCACGCGACGCAGCGCGCCGATGCCCGCGCCGAGCGCGTTGAGCATTGCGTATTCGCGCACCGAACTCGCCACCGCGGCGAACAGGGTCTGGCTGGTGATGACGACGCCGACAAGGAAGACGACGAAGGAGAGGAAGATGAAGCCGAGTCCGGCGCCGGTCTCGAACATCCAGTAGGTCGCCGCGTTGTAGGCGAACTCGTCGTGCGTCCACACGGCGAAGCGATGGCCGGTGGCAATCGGCGCGAGGCGGTCGCGTACCGCATCCGGATTCGCGCCGGGGGCGAGGCGCGCGATGTAGTAGGCGACCTTGTCGCGCTCGGCCGCATCGGAGACCAGCGTGCGCGCCGTGGCGATCGAGGTGACGATGTTGACGCCGCCGAGCGTGCGCAGGCCGTTCGCCGCGGCGACGATCTTGACCCGGTGGCCATTGAGGAAGGCGGTGCCGCCGATGTCGAGGCCGAGTTTCGAAAGATCGGCCGCGTCGACGATTACCGCACCCGGTTCGTTGAGCAAAGCACGGTCGGTGGGGCCGAGCACGTGCGAGAACATCAACCCGTTCGGATTCGGGTCGATGCCGGAGATGAATACCGATACGCTGCCGCGCTCGGCCGGTCCACGCCAGTCGCCGTCAAGCCACTGGAACGGCTCGACCTGGACGACGGCGGGATCCATGCGCAGCCACATCTCGGTGTCGCGCGGGATCGGGCGGCCGAGTTCCACCGTCTGCGTGCCCGGATAACCGGCCCAGATGTCGCCGCCCGAGCGGCTGACGTAGACGCCGGCGCTGGAGAAGATGCCGAACATCAGCGCGGTCATCATCAGCAGCAGCAGGCCCGAGAATGCGACCGCGAGCGCGGCCGGCAAAAACTTGCGCCACTCGTAGATCAGCGTTTTGCGTGCGAGGGCGACCACTAGCGGGCGCCTTCCTGTACAGCGTCCTTGGCCAGCGGCGGAATCGCGCCGCCGAAGGCTTTGTACAGCGCGATGTAGGCCAGTGCGCGGTCGCGTACGGCGAGGTTGCGCTGCAGTCGGGATTGCGCGGCGGCGAGGCTCGCGCCGGCGGTTTCCAATCCGTCGCCGAGGCCGATGCGCTGCATTGTCTGTGCGGATTGCAGGCCGCGCTCGTTCAGCGTCAGCGTCTTCTGCACATTTTCCGCCAGCGCGCTTTTCGCATCGAACTGGGCGAGTGCGGTCTGCGCTTCGGCGACGCCTTCGATCACCGCTTCGCGGTAGGCGAGCACGGAGGCGTGCAGCGCCGCTTCACGCGCGTTGACGACCTGGCGGCGCGCGCCCCAGTCGACGATCGGCAGCGAAATCGTCGGGCCTGCGATGAAAACGAAATCGTCGTTGAGATGGGTGGACGTCAGCGAGGTCGAGGAAATGAACGTGCTGTAGATGCCGAATTTCGGCCAGAGGTCGGCGCGCGCGATGCCGAGTTCGCCGGCGGTGCGTACGACGTTCTGTTCGGCGCGGCGGATGTCGGCGCGCGTGCGCACGAGATCGGCCGGCGTCTGGCGGAAATCGATGGCCGGCAGCTGCGGCTGTCTGGCTGCGGTGCGCAGCGCGGGTTCGGGCGTGGTCGTACCGAGCAGCACCGCAAGTGCCTGCGCGGTCTGCGTCACGGTTAACGTGGGTTCGCTCGCATCGCTCTGCGCCTGCTGCAATTCGGCTTGCGCGCGGTCGGCTTCGAGCTGCGAGCCCATGCGTGTGGTCAGGCGTGTCTGCGCGAGCTCGACCTGCCTACGGCGCACGGCGACGACGTCGTCGAGCACCTGCGCCCGTGCCTGTGCCGCGCGCAGCTCGATATAGTTGCGCGTCACTTCGGCGACGATCGAAACGCGCATGGCGGCTTCGTCGATGATCGCGAGGTTTTCATCGGCGAGGTTGATGCGCTTGTTGCCGGTGGCGCGGCCGAAAAAGCCGAATTCCCAGGTCGAATCGAGGCCGACTTCGAGGAAACCCGTGCTCGCGTTGGGCGTCGTCTCGACGAAGGTGCGGAAATTGAGGTTCGGCCAGAACTGGCTGCGTTTGGCGTGACGCGCCGCGCGTGCGGCGAGCAAGCGTTCGCCGGCGATCTGGATGTTGAGGTTGTCGCGCTGTGCGCGTTCGATGAGATCGTCCAGCACCGGATCGCCGAACGCGCGCCACCAATGATCGAGATCCGGGGCGAGGCCGGCGGCCGCAGTATTGCGCGCCTGCCAGTCGGCAGGCGTGTCTTTCGGCAAATCTGGAACCGCCGTCTGCCACGACGCGCAGGCAGCGAGCATGCAGGTGCAGGCAAGGGTGCCCACGCGCAGCCAGGTGCGCGCGAGCCTGCGCGTTTGCGTTGCGTCGAGCATCAGCATGAGAAGGCGGCCGCGGCCGCGTGGATCACCCTGTTGTGCATGGCCTATTGTCGCTTGGATTGTGCAGAATGTGCAGAGGTCGGCTCACCCGATCGTCAAACTCGTTTAACCGCGTGTCGGCTTCGCGGTTAGAATCCGCCACGACCCTTGCGTGGAGCCGCCGTGACCCGACCAGCCATCGCCTTCGTCGCCAGCCGTACCGAAGAGGCCCAGGCCGCGCTTGCGCAGATCAGCGCGCAGTACACCCAGGTGCCGCTGGCAGAGGCCGACGTCATCGTCGCGCTCGGCGGCGACGGCTTCATGTTGCGCACGCTGCATCGGCATCTCGCGCTGAAGAAACCCGTGTACGGCATGAAGCTCGGCACGGTCGGGTTTCTGATGAACCAGTTCCGCACCGACGGCCTGATCGAGCGCCTCGCGCGCGCGCAATCGACCGTGCTCAAGCCGCTGGTGATGGAGGCGGTCGGCGAGTCGGGCGGCACGACGACCTCGCTCGCGTTCAACGAGGTCTCGCTGCTGCGCCAGACCAAGCAGGCCGCGCACATCCGCGTTTCGCTCAACGGCGTGGTCAAGATCGACGAGTTGATGTGCGATGGCATCCTCGTCTCGACCACCGCCGGTTCCACCGCTTACAACCTGTCCGCGCACGGGCCGATCCTGCCGCTTGGCGCCGACGTGCTCGCGCTGACCCCGATCAGTCCGTTCCGCCCGCGGCGCTGGCGCGGCGCGATCCTGCGCGCGGGCACCGAGGTCAAGCTCGAAGTGCTCGATCCTTACAAGCGCCCGGTCAGCGCGACCGCCGATTCGAACGAAGTGCGCGATGTGGTCGAGGTGACGGTACGCGAATCGCGCGACACGACCGTCTCGCTCATGTTCGATCCCGAGCACAATCTCGAGGATCGCATTCTCAACGAACAGTTCGCCTACTGACGCGCTGTGCCGCCCGCGTCGCGGCAGGGCGCCAGCACCACGCGGATTTCCGCATCGATCGACTCCATCAGCGCATAGCGGCGCCGGTATTGCGCGCGCTTGTGGCTGGGAATGTCGGCCAGGTCTCTCGACGCCGTGGCAATGCCGAGATCGAACACGTGCGCGTCGACGGCGGTCGCGCCGTGGTCGAGCCAGATCGCGTCGTAGCTGAGGCG
>NZ_DASVOK010000226.1:0-10382 GCF_036383415.1 Rudaea sp.
GTGTAGATCTTGTCGAGGTTCCAGCGGTTCAGCATGTTCATCTGGAAATACGACGTCGAGGAAACGATGCTGCCCCAGCCGAGGGCCTGGGTCAGGGTGAGGTTGGACAGCGTGTAATCCTCGTTCGAATTCTCCGGCGACTTGTAGGCGCGCGTGTAGTTGCCGGTCTCGTCGAGGCCGCGGCCGTGATCGCTCTGGTCGTGGGCCCACAGCGACAGGTCGACGGTGAGGCTGTCGGTTGGCAGCACGCGCAGGGCTACGCGGCCGCCGACTGCGTTGGCGCGGTTGATGTTGTTCTCGCCCGTGGTCGTGTTCTTGATGAAGCCGCCGTTACGGTCGTCGTACATCGACACACGCAGGCCGGCGACGTTCGCAACCAGCGGCACGTTGATCACGCCGCGCAGGTCGTAGCTCGTGCCGCCGTGGTCGATGTCGGCGATCGAGGTTTCGACGCTGCCTTCGACCGTGTCGAGCAGCGGCTTGCGCGTGACCAGGCGGATCGCGCCGGCCATCGAGCCGGCGCCGTACAACGTGCCTTGCGGGCCGCGCAGCACCTCGACGCGCTCGAGGTCGAATAGGCCGAACTCCGGATTGAAACCGTTGACCGAAACCGGCGAATCGTCGACATAGAGGCCGACAGTTTCCTGCGTCTGCGGATCGTCTTCCGAGGAATTGCCTGCGTTGACGCCGCGCATGATGATCTGCGAGCGGCCCGAGCCAGTCTTGAAGATGCCGAGGCTCGGCACGCTCGAGATCAGGTCGGTGAAGTTCTGCGAGCCGGCATTGGTCATGTCCTTGCCGTCGATCGCGGAGATGCTGAGCGCCACCTTCTGCAGCGACTCGGAGCGCTTGTTCGCGGTGACCGTCACCGTTTCCAGCGACGCGGATTCCGCGCCGGCGTTCGCATCGGCCGGTTTGGCCTGTGCATCCGCCTCGGTTGCGGCGGCATCGGCGGCATGCGCGGAGCCGAAAGCCAGCGCGGCGAGCGCGCAGAAGACAGCATGGGCGATCTTGTTGCGTGCCGGGCGCGGCGCGGAAGATCGGTTGGCGGAAGAAGCGGTGGACTGCGTGTTCATCGAATGTTCCCCGGGGGAGTGGAGTGGGCAGATGGCGGCATCCTGCCAGTGCTGCGGGTCGAGGCGAGCTGGCGAAATCGGTGGCTGGACGGCATGGAATGCCGGTCATCGAAATTCGACATGTCAAAAAAATTTGACAAATTGATAACGTTTTGACGGCCGCGTGTCAAGCGCGGGGGCCGGCGTCCGGCAGCGTTCCGGTGTGGAGTCCCGTCGTGCGCCGACGCGGCCTACATGTCGTGCTTGTTCACGTCGAAGCCGGCGGCCTTGTAGGTCTTCCAGCGTTCGCGCGAGCCGAGGCGTTGCGCCTCGTCGGCGGGCACGACTTCGAGCACGCGCTCGAACAGGCCCGGTGCGCATTCGTGGCGCAGGTTGATCACGAGCGTGCGATCGGCAGTCGTCGTGCCCGGTGCGACGATCAGCACCGGCGTGATCGCGTCGTCGTCGTCGCCGGCGATCTGGTGCGGGATGAAGGCCTGCTCGTCGAACTCCCAGAGCTTCTCGTCGAGCGCATCGGCCTGGTCGGCCGAGCGCGCGAGGATCAGCGCCGGCTGCCCGGACTCGAACGCGCGCTTGGCCAGCTCGCAGACAAGCAACAGCGGATCGTCGCGGAAGCGCGGCTTGGCGATCAGATAGAAGTCGGCGCGGGGCATGTGTTCCTACTTTTCCGATGGCTCTTCGATCTGCGCGTCGTCGCCTTCGCGCACGTACATCTGCGTCTGATAGTAGTGGCTCGCGCCTGCATCCTGCGGGCAGCCGTTCTGGCAGCGGATGCGCACGCGCCGGACAAGTCCGGAGACGGTCACGGACTTGCCGACGAGATCCTTCGGGTTACCGTTCAGATGCAGGCGTTCGGCCGAGTGTGGAAACACGTTGACGTTGAGCGAATGTGGATCGCGATAGTCTTCCATCGAATCGAGGAAGACGTGATCGCGACCCTTGCCCTTCTTGCCGACGTCGGCCTTGCGCACGACGAAGCTCACGCTGGCCTTGAAGCCGGTCGGATTCTGCGCGGTCAGCGCAATCGCTTCTTCGGGCGTGTGCACGGGATATTCCGCAGCCTTGTCCTGCGCGAGTGCCTGCGCCGCCGGCAGCAGACCGAGGCCGAGCAGGGCGAGCGCGACGCGTTGGGAAATGCGGAATGCGGACATAACGGCTCCTTCGTGGTGGCGGCAAAAAACAGCCGCCACGCTATCGCGCACGCAGTTAAATTCAGCCAGCCGCGCGATCGAGCAGGTACTGCACGAGCAGCGGCACGGGCCGACCCGTCGCCGAGCCCTTGCGGCCCTCGTCCCAGGCGCTGCCGGCGATGTCGAGATGCGCCCAGCGGAAGCCCTCGGTGAAGCGCGCGAGGAAGCAGCCCGCGGTGATCGCGCCGGCGTACTTGCCGCCGATGTTGGCGATGTCGGCGTAACCCGTTTCGAGCTGGCTCTGGTAGTCGTCCCACAGCGGCAGGCGCCAGGCGCGGTCGAGCGTTGCGTTGCCGGCGGCGAGCAGTTCGTCGGCGAGCGTGTCGTCCTGGGTCATCAGGCCGCTCGCATGCTTGCCGAGCGCGACGACGCAGGCGCCGGTCAGCGTGGCCACGTCGATAATCGTCTGCGGGTTGTATTTCTGTACGTAGGTCAGTGCATCGCACAGGATCAGGCGGCCCTCCGCGTCGGTGTTGAGCACTTCGACGGTCTGGCCCGACATGGTCGTGACCACGTCGCTCGGCCGCTGCGCATTGCTGCCGGGCATGTTCTCGACCGCGGGCACGACGCAGACGAGGTTGAGCTTGAGCTTGAGTTCGACCGCGGTCTGGAACGCGCCGAGCACGCCGGCGGCACCGCACATGTCGAACTTCATCTCCTCCATGCCGGCGCTTGGCTTGATCGAGATGCCGCCGGTATCGAAGGTCACGCCCTTGCCGACGAGTGCGTAGGGCTTTTCATCTGCCGCGCCGCCTTTCCATTCGAGCACGATCAGGCGCGGCTTGTTCGCCGAGCCTTGCGCGACGCCGAGCAGCGCGCCCATGCCGAGCTTGTACATTTCCTCTTCTTCGAGCACTTCGCAGCTGACGCCCGCATGATCCTTGGCGAGCTGGTGCGCTTCGCCGGCGAGATAAGCCGGCGTGCAGATGTTCGGCGGCAGGTTGCCGAGCTCGCGCGCGAAGCGCACGCCCTTGGCGATGGCGATGGCCTGTTCGAGCACGGCCGCGTCGGTGCCGGCGGGCGCGGCGAAGGCGAGCGCATGCAATTCCGGACGCGAAGATTTCTCGCGCGGCTTGAACGTCGTCGTGTACCTGTACGCCTGCGCGTCGCTGGCCAGCGCGGCGGTGCGCAGTTTCCAAGCAAGATCCTTGCCCGGCACATCGAGTTCGCTGAGATACGACGCGGCGCCGTCGATCGGCAAACCTTTCAGCGCTCGCGTGGCCTCGCCGCTGACCTTCGCATAACGCGCCGCGTCGAACTTCTTCGCATCGCCGAGGCCGACGACGAGCACGCGCGCAGCCTTGATGCCGGCAAGGCCAAACAGGGCCTGCGTCGCGCCGGGCTTGCCCGACAAGTCATTCGAGTCGAGCAGGCGCATGATCGCGCCTCCGGCGGCCGCGTCGATGCGCTGCGCGGCGGCGGAAAGCGTGCGGTCGTCGAACACGCCGACGACGACGCAGGGGGTTTCCGCGGTGTCGGCGGCGTGCAGGTCGAGGCTGAATTGGAGAGTCATTTCGTTACCGTATCGATATGGAAAAAGAAAAGTTTGCGCCGGCCGCAAAGGCGCGGAACCGCCGGCGGAGAAGGGAAGGCCTTCCCACTCGGCTACAATTAAGGCTGCGTAAACGCGCTTGCATGTGCAATCGCGGTGCGCGGCGCTGGCGGCGCACACTACAAGAGAGCAAGTTTACCGCAACATGCGATTCCCCACCCTGCGCATCATCGACCGCTATCTCGCGCGCGAGCTGCTGGTCAGCTTCGTCGCCGCGACCGCGATCCTGCTGCTTGTCAGCATCGGCGGCACGGTGGCCGACCTGCTCAACAAGATCGCGCGCGGGCGCATTCCGGCTGAACTGCTGTTTTCGTTGATCGGCCTGCGCACGGTCGATGCGCTGACCCTGCTCGCACCGCTGGCCGTGTTCATCGGCGTGCAACTGGCCTATGGTCGGCTCTACCGCGAGAGCGAGATGGCCGTGTTCGCCGCCTCGGGCCTGCCGGTCACCGGCCTGCTGCGTCCGCTTGCGCTGCTGGCTGTGCCGCTGGCGCTGGCCATGGCCTTGATTTCGTTCTGGCTCGCGCCGGCCGCGGTGCGCCTGTCGCAAAGTCTCGTGCTGCAAGCCAACCGTTCGCTGATCATCGCGGGGCTTGAACCAGGCAAGTTCGTGGAATTGCCGAACGGCGACGGCATGATGTACGTCGAGAGGATGAGCGCGGATGGCGTCCAGTTCAAAAAAATGTTCGTCGCCAGCGAGCGCGCCGTGGGCATCGACAAGAACACACCCGACGCCGCGGCCAAGGCCGCCTCGGCGCCGGTGCGCATCAACGTGATCACCGCGGCCGACGGCGAGCTGTACCACGACGTCAACGGCGCCGAGCGTTACCTCGGCCTCAACAACGGTTTCCGCGTCGAGGGCATCATCGGCCAGGACAACTATCGCCTGCTGCGCTACGCGCGCAACGACGTGAAGCTCACCGATTCCGAACCCGATGCGAGCACCGACGCGGTCAAGCGCGCCGCGCCGACCGCCGACCTGCTGCGCAGCGAGGACCTCGTGCAGCGCACCGAATTGCAATGGCGCCTGGCCGCGCCGATCTCGACCCTCGTGCTGATCCTGCTCGCGCTGCCGCTGTCGAAATCGAGCCCGCGCCAGCCGCGTTATGCCGGCCTGATAATCGCCGGCCTGTCGTGGGCGATCTACTACGCGTTCATGAATATCGCGCGCAACCAGCTCGTCACAGGCAAGCTGAGCTTCGCGCTCGGCATGTGGTGGGTGCATGTCCCGGTGCTGTTGATCGCGCTGTACCTGCTCTGGCGCAGCCAGCAGTTGCCGAGGCCGAAGCCGGCCAAGGCTCGGCTCGCGGTGGGAGCGGCGTGATGGCCGCTTCGCTCGCCACGCGCCTCGGTCTCGACCGGCTGCGCTTCAAGAAGGTCGACAAGGTCGTCGCGCTGTCGGTTATCGGCGGCGTGCTGCTCGCCTGGATCGTCGTCGTCGCGCTCGACGCGATGCAGGCCTTCGTCGGCGAGATCAATGACGTCGGCACCGGCGATTACACGCTGGCGAAGGCGGTCGCCTACATCCTGCTCACCGTGCCGCGGCGCATGTACCAGTATTTCGCCTACGGCGCCTTGATCGGCGGCCTCATGGGCATGGGCGCACTCGCGGCGAGCGGCGAGCTGACCGCGCTGCGCGCCGCGGGCATGTCCAAGCTGCGTATCTGCGCCTCGGTCGTGCTCGCGCTGACCGTGCTGACCGTATTCGTTGCGCTGATGGGCGAGGTGATCGCACCGCGCGCGCAGCAGAAGGCCGAATCGCTGATGCAGACGGCGAAGAACCGCGACATCGCGATCGGCAAGGGCGGCACGCTGTGGGCGCGCGACGGCGACACGGTAATCAACGCCAAGCGCGGGCGCACGCGCGCGAACAAGGGCGGCACGCCGATAATCGAACTGTCCGAGGTGCGGGTGTTCGAATTCACTCCGATCGGCCAGCTCTCCGCGCTGTCGATCGCGAAGACGGCGACCCACGTCAACGGCGAATGGACCTTGCACGACGTGCGCCGCACCGAATTCGAGGGGCGGTCGGCGACGAGCACGACCGAAGAAACCAAGCAATGGAAATCGCAGCTCGATCCGAACGTGCTCGCCGTGTCGATGATCCATCCCGAATACCTGTCGATGAACGACCTTGCGCGCAACATCGACTACATGAACCGCAACCGCCAGGACGCGACCAGCTACAAGCTCGCCTACTGGGGGCGCATCTTCTATCCGCTCAACGTGCTCGTGCTCGCGTTCTGTGCGGTACCGTTCGCGTTCGGCTCGCTGCGCACGGGCGGCCTCGGCAAGCGCCTGTTCATGGGCATGGCGCTCGCGATCAGCTACTACTTCTTCCAGAAGTCCGTGGTCAGCATGGGTGCGGTATACAATTTCAACCTCGCCCTGGTGAATGCGCTGCCCTCGCTGTTCCTCGCGGTGGCGGCGTTCGTCTACTTTCGCAGGAACGCCTAGGGGTTCTTCTCCAGCCGCACGAGCAACGTGCCTGCGGCGATATCGTGCCAGGCGCGCCGTTCGCGATCGACAAGACACCAGAGGAAACCGAGGCCGAGCGCAACGAGCGAAACCAAGGCGACGGCGAAGCGCAGCAGCGCGCGCTTGAGGTCGATCGCGCCGCCATCGGCGCCGACCACGCGCAGGCGCCAGGGCTTCATGCCGACGGTCTGGCCGCCGCGCATCCACGAGACGATGAAGTAGGCCGCAGTCACCGCGAGCACGAGCGCCTGCACGAGCAGCTTGTGGCCGAGGCGATGCACGTCGAGCGCGCCGCCGGTGAGTGCGAGCGCGGCAAGCGTCGCAAAGAACCACAGCGCGAGCAGCGGGAACAGATCGTAGGTAGCGGTGATCAGGCGCCAGCCGAGATGGGCGGGGGCGGCGGTCGTGCGCTCGGAAATGGAATTCATCGAATGTTTTTTGGTTCGTCGTTTCCGCGCAGATGCAAATCCGTCACGTGACTTTCAAGCGGAACGGGTTCAAGAAAAATCTTCGCGGCTTGTGTTGAAATGCGCTCAATGGCGATCTGGCGCGAAGACGAAGTCTACCCGATGCAGCGATGAGGAAATCCGCACGACAGTCCGCGACCGCCGCTTTGCGCGTCAGCGATCAGATAGACAGCGGCGAACGCACGCTGATCGAAGATTTCCTCGAGCGCGCCTGGTCCGAGTCGGGCCTCGCCGAAAATTCACTCGCCAGCTACCGGCGCGATCTCGAAGGCCTGGCGCGCTGGCTGGTGCATGCGGGCGGCGGCCTGCTGCGCTGTACGCGCGAGCAACTGCACCGCTATCTGGCCGAGCGTGGCGAAGGCGGGTACTCCTCGCGCAGCAATGCGCGCCTGCTCTCGACCCTGCGCCATTTCTACCGCATGCAGCAGCGCCTCGGTGTGATCGAGGTCGATCCGACCCTGTTGCTCGATACGCCCAAGCTGGCCAAGCCGTTGCCGAAGGCGCTGACCGAGGCGCAGGTCGAGGCCTTGATCCGCGCGCCCGACGTCGCCACGCCGCTCGGCCTGCGCGATCGCGCGATGTTCGAATTGCTCTACGCGACCGGCCTGCGCGTATCCGAACTGGTCAATTTGGCCACGGACCAGATCAACTTGCGCCAGGGCGTGCTGCGCGTGACCGGCAAGGGCGGCAAGGATCGCCTCGTGCCGATCGGAGAGGAGGCGCTGGACTGGCTCGAAAGCTACTATGCCGATGCGCGGCCTGCGCTCTTGGCCGGCAAGATCGCCGATGCGGCGTTTGTCACCCGGCGCAAGGAGGCGATGACGCGACAGATGTTCTGGACGATGGTGAAACAGCACGCGGCCGCCGCCGGCATCGACGCCAGGCGCATCTCGCCGCACGTGCTGCGCCACTGCTTCGCCACCCACCTGCTCAACCACGGCGCCGACCTGCGCGCGCTGCAGATGCTGCTCGGCCACAGCTCCCTGTCGACCACGCAGATCTACACGCTGGTGGCGCGCGAAGGCCTGAAGCGCCTGCACGCGCAGCATCATCCAAGGGGGTGAGTGCGAGCGTTTGCGCGATGCGTTGAAGCGCATCGCGCGCGAGCGCGAACGCCCTGAGCAGGAGCGAAGGGGACGGGTTGCTTGGCGAGGCCCGGATGGCCGAGCCTAGCAACAGTCAGCGAGGCGCAGCCGAGCGCAAGCGCTTACACGATGCCATGAATGGCGTCGCATGCGAGGCCGAACGCCCTGAGCAGGAGCGAAGGGACGGGTTGCTTGGCGAGGCCGGGAAGGCCGAGCCTAGCAACAGCTAGCGAGGCGAAGCCGAGTACGAGCGTTTACGCGAAGTCATAACCGCGCACGCCAGGATGGCGCAAGTAATGGCATGGCGGGCGAGGTCAAACGCCCTGAACAGGAGCGAAGAGACGAGGCAGAGCCGAGCTAAAGCCGCGCCAGCAGCCCGGTCCACGCATCCCAATCGTGCGATAATCGCAAGAAATGCTGGCGAACCCCGGTCATCGGCTCGTCGGCCCCGGTTGTCGGTCGAGCGGTATTTTTTTCGTCTGTGTGTGTGGCGTAATTGCTTCGTCGCGCACGTTCTGTCCTTCATCGAGAATTGTCATGCTCAAACATCTGATTGCCGCCGCCAGTCTCGCCCTCGTGGCTGTGGTTGCCCATGCCCAAAGTACCGCCTCGTTTGCCGATGTGAGCTCCGCTGCCGCTTCGGCGCCGTCGTTCACACCGGCGTCGCCGGAGGAAAAGACCATATACGACGCGCTCAGCAAGCTGGCGCCCAACGTGAAGATTCAGGCAATGGCCAAGGCCGAGCTGCCGGGCTTCTACGAAGTCGTCGTCAGCGGAGGCCAAGTGGTCTACGCAAGCACCGACGGCAAATACCTGATTCAGGGCGACGTCATCGACGTGGCGCAGAAGGCCAGCTTGCCCGGCCGTGCCCAGGCGTCACTGCGCCTCGCTTCGCTGAAGACGCTGCCGCAGAGCAAGCGCCTCGTGTTCGCGCCGGCGAATCCCAAGCACACGGTGACCGTATTCACCGACGTCGACTGCCCGTACTGCCGCCAGTTCCACAAGCAGATCGCGGCCTACAACCAGGTCGGCATCGCGGTCGAATATGTGCTGTTCCCGCTTGCAATCCACCCCGGCGCCGACAAGAAGGCGCAAGCGGTGTGGTGCGCGCAGGACCGCAATGCCGCCTATACCGCGGCGATGAACGGTCAGGATCCGGGCACGAAGACCTGCGCCAATCCGGTCGCCGAGACGACCGCGCTGGCGATGAAGATCGGCATCAGCGGCACGCCGACCATCCTCAACGAGAGCGGCGTGCAGGTGAACGGCGGTGTCGTGCAGGATCCGGCGAAGTTCCTCGCCGAGCTCGATCGCTTGGCGGCGCAGAACGCCAAGGGCGCCGTCGCGGCAAAGTGACGCCAGGATGGTGCCATCCCGGACAGCACAGGGACGTGCGTTGATCCGGGATCCAGTTTTCCATCTTCGCTCCTCGTTGAAGTTCGGGTCCTCAATCGCCGCCGGGGCGACGCGCGTCCCGCGCGTCGGCTAGAATACGCGCCCCTTCCGCAAGAAGCCGCTGCGCGCCATGTTGGTTTTTGATGGACAGCCGGCCCTCTCGGCATTTCGCCTCGAGCGTCTCAACCGTGAACTGAACCGTACGCTGCCCGACTTCCGTGTCGGTGCGGCGCGTTATGTGTATTTCGTCGATACCGATCCGGCCGCCGCGCTCGATCGCGATGCGCTCTGCCGCGTGCTGCGCGCGACGAACGCGGAGGCGAAGCCGGCGACGTTGTGGGTCGTACCCAGGCTCGGCACCCTGTCGCCGTGGTCGACCAAGGCGACCGAGATCCTGCGTGGCTGCGGCATGGCTATACATCGTGTCGAGCGCGGCATCGCGTTCACGATCACCAAACCGCCGATGCCCGGATCGACGCAATGGCAGAAACTCGCGCAGGCATTGCACGATCCGATGACGCAGTCGGTGCTGGCCACGCTCGACGATGCGCAGGCGCTGTTCCGCGCCGGTGCAGTCGCACCGCTGGAGCGCGTCGCGCTCGGCGGCGATCCCGCCTCGGCGCTGGCCGAAGCGAACGCGCGTCTCGGCCTAGCGCTCGCACCCGACGAGATCGAATACCTGGTTGCGCGCTACGCCGAACTCGGTCGCGATCCGACCGACGTCGAGCTGATGATGTTCGCGCAGGCGAATTCCGAACACTGCCGGCACAAGGTGTTCAACGCGAGCTGGACGATCGACGGCGCGGTGAAGGATCGGTCGCTGTTCGCGATGATCAAGAACACGCATCAGACCTCGCCCGCGCACACGCTGTCCGCATACAAGGACAACGCGGCGGTGATCGAGGGCAGCGCCGCGGCGCGCTTCTTCCCGCGCGAAGACGGCCGTTTCGTCGCGACGAACGAAGCCGTGCCCTACGCGATCAAGGTCGAGACGCATAATCACCCAACCGCGATCGCGCCGTATCCGGGCGCGGCGACCGGCGCCGGCGGCGAGATCCGCGACGAGGCCGCGACCGGTCTCGGCGCCAAGCCGAAGGCGGGCCTGTGCGGCTTCACCGTCGGCAACCTGCGCATCCCGG
>NZ_DASVOK010000227.1:0-8534 GCF_036383415.1 Rudaea sp.
TCTCGCCGGCAAGCCGATCGCCGCGCGCCGCGATCACGTGTTCTATCGAGGCTGGAAGTTTTTGCGTCGGCATCGCAGCGAAGTGGGCGCTGTCGCATTGATTGCGGTGATTGTCGCTGCAGCAGTCCTTGCAGTGTTCAGAGAACGGCAGATGCGCGGCTTCGCAGGCGCCAATGCGTCGGTTGCAATCGCCGACTTTCGCAATCTCTCCACGGACAAGAACGTGGACTGGCTCGCTGCGGCGCTGACGGACATGCTGGCTACCGAGCTTGCGGAGGGTGCGCGCATGCACGCGTTGCCCGACGAATTGGTACGCGCGGCGCGCGACGGACTTGTCGCGCCCGCAGCGGGCGGCTACGCGGCAACGAGCTTGGCAACGCTGCGCAAGCGCCTCGGCGCCGACTACGTGCTGAGCGGCAGTTACCTCGTCTCGGGTGCGCCTGGTGAGGGCAGGTTGCGTCTCGATCTCGCTCTTCAGGACGCACGCAACGGTACGGCGCTCGCAAATGTTGCACAGTCGGGCGCACTGGCGGATCTGCCCGAACTCGTCGAGAAGGCTGGTGCCAGTCTGCGCGCGCAGGCCGGTTATCCGGGGCTGGCGCCCAAGGAAGTGCGCGAAACCGGTGAAGCGCGGCCACCGAATACCGATGTCGCACGCGCGATGGGCATTGCGCTGGATGCGCTGCACAAGCACGACGCAGCGCGCGCAAAGGACGCCCTGCTTGATGTGGCTGCCATGGCACCAGGCTACGCGCCAGCGCGGCTCTATCTGGCCCAGGCCTGGAAGCAGCTCGGCTACGACGCCAAGGCGCTCGCCGCCGCGCAGCAGGCCGAAGCGCGCAGCGAGGGTTTACCGGCCGACTTGCGTGGCCGCATCGCGCGCGAGGTGGCCGTGCAGAATGGCGACTGGGCGCGCGCAATCGAACTCGATCGGCAATCGCTGTCCATCGATCCGAAAAATCTCGAGCTTCATCTTTCCCTGATTGACGATCTTACTCGCGCAGGCAAATGGAACGAGTTTGCTGTAGCTCTGGAAGAAGTGCGCAAATTGCCCGACGGCAAGGACGATCCGCGCATCGATATCGAGGCGGCGAGCGCGGCGCAACGACGCGGAGACCCGAAGACCTTGATCGCGCTCGCAGAGGTGGCCCTACGAAAGGCGCAGGCGCGCGACGCTACAGCGCTCGAGGCCTTGTCCAAACATCTGCTCGCTCAAGGCCTGCGCGATGTCGGCAGGATGGAAGAGGCCCAGCGATTGTTCAGTGAGGCTGCAGAAGAAAACGGGCGGCTGGGTAACCCGCACTGGGAAGCCAACGCCTACGCCGAACTGGCTCGGATTCGTTCGCAACTCGGTGACCCGAACGCGGCGCGTAGCGACTATGAACGCGCGCGCGCCATCTACCAGCGTAGCGGAGACCAGCACGGGCTAGGCATACTCTATTTCAATCTGCTGCGCATGTTGTTGAACATCGGCGATCGCGATGCGGCGGAAGCGGCGGGGCGACGTTCGCTGGAAATCCGACGCGAGACGGGGGATATTGCCGGTGAGGCGCGTGTGCTTAACGCCCTCGCGTATATGCACCTCGACGAAGGTGCGACGGATGAGGTCATGGACGAACTTAAGCATGCGCTGCAGTTGAGCGAGCGGGCGAACGCCAAGCTGCAGCGCGTGGATACGAAGATCAACTACGCAGATGGTCTACGCCTGCGAGGGGATTTGGCGGAAGCGAAGGAAACCTGCACGCAGGCGCGTACTGACGCGCTATCGCTCGGCAATCCCGATACACGCATCGCCTCAATGCGGGAGTGCGCAATGATCGAACTCGATATGGGGGAGATCAAAGAGGCGATTGCCGATTTAACCGAGGCGCAGGCTATTTCGCGTGGTGCGAAGGATGCCAAGGCGGAAAAAGAGCTCGACTTGGATCTGGCGAAGATCGAGATGGCCGAAGGCAGATATGTGCAAGCGCGCGAGCGGATAAATGCCGCGATCAAGGAGTTTGTTCGCGGAGAATCAGTTTCGGATGAAGCGAGAGCGCAGGTGTACTTGGCTGTCATCCAGAACGCTTTGGGATTCGCCGAAGAGCGCGATCGCGCCGTTGAGAGGGCCATACAGTTGCGCAGTCGCATCACCTCACGCCTCGAGGTCATTGAAGTCGATATCGGGCTTGCGCAGATGGCAATCATTGCTGGCCAGCGCGAGCAGGGGCTGGCGCGTCTGCGTGAACTTGCACGAGACGCGCTAGCTCGCCATTGGCTGGCTTATTCGCTCGAAGCGCAGTTGGCCGCTATCCAGGCATTGGAGAGCGGCCCCGATCCATCCTCCGAGTCGATTGCCCGTGACAAATTCCTCGATACCGCACGTCAACACGGCTTCGAATGGATATTGAAGCGTGCGGAGACGGGGAAATAGGCCAAGGATCGATCAGATTTTCCCAGTGCGTCTCAGTTCCTCTTTCATATCCAGTATCAGGCGGCTGCCGGTCTGGAGGAGAAAATGACCTGCTTCTTCGAGCTCGGCTCTCAGTTTGAGCGGGAGGCACTCTTTCTCTGACGTGTTGAGAAATGAGTTTCCGGAGAGCAGATAGGCCGTTCCACGTACCACCGGATTGTTGTTAATAAGCGAATCGGAATTCAGTTCCAGCGTTGCCGTGCCTGCGCAAGGCTGTACGCGATTGGTGCCTTCACCGCCACCTGGGCTACCACCGGACATGATCGTATCCTCTTAAAATGGAATGATATTCCCCGGCGCGTGCAGCGCCGGAGTCCTAAGTGCTGAATCATTTCCCCGCAATTCGCATCCAATTCTTTTTCACGAGACTTGGCTCGAACCGCTGGCGAGATATTCCTCCTTTTTGATGCGGCATCTATCCTATCGCCCGCCGGCAATTCCGTTCTTACGGGAATTCCTCGGTGGAATTACAACGCGCAAAACAAACCCGCTGAACGCGGGTGTCATGGCCACCTCGAGTGAGGCAGGTTTCAGTGTCTTGCAATGGTTGGCGCCAATCGAGCGAGGCGGATAGTAGCGACCCGATTTGAAATCTGCCCTCGGGGATGTGTGAAAAGCCCGGCAGCCGGGTGCGGTCGCCGTCTCGCCCTCAGCGCTTGACCGCTTTGCGCCCCAGCGCCGGATCGTCGGTGAAGAAGCCGTCGATGCCGGCGTCCAGGTAAGCTCGGATTTCCGCGATCGCACCGACATCATTGCGCGTGGCCGGCGTGCCCGGCGCACGCAGGTCGCTCGGCAGGAAATAGTTCTCGGGACGGAAGGTCCAAGGGTGGACGAGCAGCTTGGCCGCGTGGGCATCGGTGACGAGCGCGGTCGGCGCGCCGAGCTTGCCGTCGGCCGTGCGCGGGATCACCGAGAGCTTGTTCGGGCCGATCGCGTCGGCGTACTTGGCGATGTCGGCGAGGCCCTGCGGCTGCATCATCTGGGCATAGTCGAGCGGCTGCCTGTTCGCGACGGTGTCGTAAGGTTGTTCCTTCGCTTCGCCGAGCAACTGGATCAGCTTCACGCGTGGTGCGAGTTCGTCCAGCCTTCCGCGCAGATACTTGAGGTTGCCGATCTCGAACGACTGGATGAACAGAGGCGCGGTCTTCGCGGTGTAGGCATGCTTGCGGATCGTCGCGAGCACCGCATCTTCCATCGGCAGCCCGATGCCTTTGAACCAGGTCGAATGCTTGATTTCGGGATAGATGCCGATCACCCGACCGCGCGTCTTAGATTCGGCGGCGACGAAATCGATGATCTCGTCGAAGGTCGGCACGGCAAACTGGCCGTCGAACTTCGCGTTGCCGGGGCGCAGCTCGGGCAGGCGCTCGCGCGCGCGCAAGGTCTTGAACTCGGCGAGGGTGAAGTCTTCGGTGAACCAGCCGGTGACTGACTGGCCATCGATCGTCTTGGTCGTCCTGCGCGCGACGAATTCGGGGTGTTTCGCCACGTCGGTCGTGCCCGAGATTTCGTTCTCGTGGCGGGCGACGAGGGCGCCGTCCCTGGTCATGACCAGGTCGGGCTCGACGAAATCGGCACCGTCCTCGATTGCCTGGCCGTAGGAGGCCAGCGTGTGTTCGGGGCGCAGCGCGCTCGCGCCGCGGTGGCCGAGGACGAGCACCTTGTCCGCGAGCGGTTTCGCGGGCGGAGCGGCGTCGGCGGTGGAAACGGCCATGCAGGCGAGGGCGACCAGGGCAGAGAATCGAAGACTTAGCATACGGGCAGAATAGCGTCCGAACATGAAAAGAGTGCGACGGGCGTAAAATTGGCGCCTGACGCCCCTCTGCGCTACCCTGCGCGACCCGCCAACGGCGCGTGAAAGCGTCTTTTTCCCCTCAATTTCCGCCATGCAAGAACAAGAAAACATCTACGATCCTGCCGCAGTCGAAGCCGCGGCGCAGAAATTCTGGAACGAGAGCCGCGCCTTCGAAGTGAAGGAAGACCCCTCGAAGCCCAAGTATTTCTGCCTGTCGATGCTGCCGTACCCGTCGGGTGCGCTGCACATGGGCCATGTGCGCAACTACACGATCGGCGATGTGATCAGCCGCTACCAGCGCATGCTCGGCAAGAACGTGCTGCAGCCGATGGGCTGGGACGCGTTCGGCCTGCCCGCGGAGAACGCGGCGATCAAGAACAACACCGCGCCGGCGAAGTGGACCTACGTCAACATCGACCACATGCGCGCGCAGCTCAAGACCATGGGCTATGCGATCGACTGGTCGCGCGAGTTCGCCACGTGCCGTCCGGACTACTACGTGCACGAGCAGCGCATGTTCGTGCGCCTGTTCAAGAAGGGCCTGGCCTACCGCAAGAATTCGGTCGTCAACTGGGACCCGGTCGACCAGACCGTGCTCGCCAACGAGCAGGTGATCGACGGCCGCGGCTGGCGCACGGGCGCATTGGTCGAGCGGCGCGAGATTCCGCAGTGGTTCCTGAAGATCACCGATTACGCCGATCAGCTGCTCGACGGTTTGGACAAGCTGCCGGGCTGGCCCGATGCAGTCAAGACGATGCAACGCAACTGGATCGGCCGTTCGGAGGGCCTCGAAATCCAGTTCGGCGTCGAAGGTGAAACTGAGCCTCTGACCGTGTTCACGACGCGCCCGGACACGCTGATGGGCGTGACGTTCCTGTCGATCGCGCCCGAGCATCCGCTCGCCTTGCAGGCGGCGAAGACGAATCCGAAACTGACCACATTCATCGAGGAATGCCGCCACGTGGCCGCGTCCGAGGCCGTTGTCGAGACGGCGGAGAAGAAGGGCGTCGAAACTGGATTGCACGCGATTCATCCGATCAGCGGCGAAAAGCTGCCGATCTGGGTCGCGAACTTCGTGCTGATGGGCTATGGCACTGGTGCGGTGATGGCCGTGCCCGGTCACGATGAGCGCGACTGGGAATTCGCGACCAAATACGACCTCTTGATCAAGATGGTGATCGTCAGCGACGCTGTGCGCGATGCGATCACCGAACTTGGCCGCGAAGCCGAAGGCAACCAGGATCCGATGTCCGCCGCGCTAGGCCAGAGCCGCGCGATCGACGTGGTCGAGGCGCCGAGCGCACTGAGCATCGTCGCGGACTTCGAAAACAGGATCATCACCGAGGGCGCGTACACCGAGTACGGCACGGTGGTGAACTCTGGCGAGCTCGACGGCAAGAATTATCGCGAGGCGTTCGACTATCTCGCCGAAAAACTGCAGCGCGAGGGCAAGGGCGCGCGCCGGATCAACTATCGTCTGCGCGACTGGGGCGTCTCGCGCCAACGTTATTGGGGTTGTCCGATCCCGATCGTCTACTGCCCGCAGTGCGATGCCGTGCCGGTGCCCGAGGACCAGCTGCCGGTCGTGCTGCCCGAAGACGTTCAGTTCATGGGTGTGCAATCGCCGATCAAGGCCGATCCGAACTGGCGCAAGACCAAGTGCCCGCAGTGCGGCGGCCCGGCCGAGCGCGAGACCGACACGTTCGACACCTTCATGGAGTCGAGCTGGTACTACGCGCGCTACACCTCGCCGGGCGCGAAGACCCAGGTCGACGAGCGCGCGAACTACTGGCTGCCGGTCGATATGTACATCGGCGGCATCGAGCACGCGATCCTGCACCTGCTGTATTTCCGTTTCTATCATCGTTTGATGCGCGACGAGGGCATGGTCGCCAGCGACGAGCCGGTCGTGCACCAGCTCAGCCAGGGCATGGTGATCGCCGAGACGTTCTATCGCGACGAGGCCGACGGTTCGAAGGCCTGGATCAATCCGGCCGACGTCGAAATCCAGCGCGACGACAAGGCGCGCATCGTCGGCGCGGTCCTCAAGAGTGACGGCAAGCCGGTGTCGATCGGCGGCATCGAGAAGATGTCGAAATCGAAGAACAACGGCGTCGATCCGCAGCTCATGGTGGCGAAGTACGGTGCCGATACGGTGCGCCTGTTCTCGATGTTCGCCGCGCCGCCCGAGCAGTCGATGGTGTGGAGCGAGGCCGGCGTCGAGGGCATGGCGCGCTTCCTGCGCCGTCTGTGGCGCGACCTGCATGCACATGTCGCCCAGCCCGATCATCCCGAGGTCGATCCGCGCGCGCTCAACGGCGCGCAGAAAACTTTGCGCCGGCAGATCCACGAGACGATCGCGAAAGTCAGCGACGACTACGGACGCCGTCTTTCGTTCAACACAGCGATCGCGGCGATCATGGAACTGCTCAACGCCGTCGGCAAGTTCGACGATATGAGCGACCAGGGCCGCGCCGTGCGCCACGAGGCGTTCGAGACGATCGTGCTGCTGCTCAATCCGATCACGCCGCACATCAGTCACGCGCTGTGGAATGCGCTCGGCCACAAGGAGGCGGTCATCGACGCGCCGTGGCCGAAGGCCGATCACGCTGCATTGACCAAGGACGCGGTCACACTCGCGGTGCAGGTCAACGGCAAGCTGCGCGGACAGATCGAAGTCGCGGTCAACGCGGCGCGCGAGGAAATCGAGAAGGCCGCGCTCGCCGACGAAGGCGTGGTCAAATTCGTTGCTGAGCAGACGGTGAAGAAAATCATCATCGTGCCGGGCAAGATCGTGAATATTGTCGTAGGATGATGCGCATGCAGACGATTGTTCGTTCCCTCGCCGTGCTGGCCGCGCTTGCTCTCGCCGCCTGTGGTTTCCATCTGCGTGGCGAGGTCAAGCTCGCGCCGGGCTTGCAGCGCGTGGTCGTGACCTGCTCCGATCCGGCCAGTCCGCTCAAGCGCAGTGTCGAGGATGCGATGAAGCATGCCGGCGCCACGATCGCGACCGCGGCGGGCGAGGGCGTCGGCGAGATCCGCATGACCGCCGTCGCCATGCAGAACCTGGTCGGCTCGGTCGGCGGCAATGCGCGCGTGAACGAGTTCAACATGGTCTATCACGTCGATCTCGAGATCGTCGACGGCGCGGGCAAGACTGTGCTCGAAAAGCAGCCGATCGAACAGACGCGCAGCTATACCTTCGACCAGACCCAGGCCGCCGGCGCGGGTGCGCAGCAGGACGTGATCCGTCGTGAAATGGAACGCGACATGGCCCAGGCCGTGATGCGCAAGATCGACTCGGTCGAGCGGCGTCTGTCGAAATAGATTCACGCGCCCAAGCAACATGCCGACACCGCTACCGGCGCTGCGCAAGCAAATCGCGACGGGCGAACTCAAGCCCGTCTACCTGCTCGCCGGCGAAGAGCACCTGCTCCTGCTCGAAGCCGCCGACGCGCTGCGCGCGCGTGCGCGCGAGCTCGGTTACGCCGAGCGCGAAGTGTTCGACGCCGACGCGAACTTCGACTGGAACCAGCTCGCGCAAAGCGCCAGTTCGATGAGCCTGTTCGCGACGCGCAAGCTGATCGACCTGCGCATGCCCACCGGCAAGCCTGGCAAGGAGGGCAGCGCCGCGATCATCGAATACTGCGAAAATCCGCCGCCCGACACCGTTCTGCTGATCACTGCGACACAGTGGTCGAAGGCGCACGAGACGAGCTGGGTCACCGCGGTCGAGAAGGCCGGCGTGTTTGTATCGCTGTGGCCGCTCAAGCCGAACGAGTTGCCCGACTGGGTCGCGCAGCGCATGGCGTCGCGCGGGCTCAAGCCGACGCGCGACGCGATCGAGGCGCTGGTCGAGCGCATCGAAGGCAACCTGCTCGCCGCCGCGCAGGAGATCGACAAGCTCGCCTTGCTCCAGGGCGACAAACCGCTCGATGCGGCCACGCTTGAAGACCTCGTCGCCGACAGCGCGCGCTTCGACGTGTTCAAGCTCGCCGACGCGGCGCTCGCCGGCGATGCCTCGCGTGCGCTGCGCATCCTCGCCGGCCTGCGCGCGGAAGGCGAGCAGGTCGTCGGCCTGCTCGGCTGGCTGCTCAATCAGCAGCAACTGCTCGCGCGCCTCGCGAATGCGCGCGGCAACCAGGCCGCCGCATTCAAGGCCGAGCGCATCTGGCCGGCGCGCGAGACGATCTACAAAAAGGCGCTGGCGCGTGCCGATCGCACGCACTGGGATGCCTGCCTGATCCAGGCCGGTCGCGTCGATCGCATCGGCAAGGGCCGCGGCAC
>NZ_DASVOK010000228.1:0-1793 GCF_036383415.1 Rudaea sp.
TATCATCGCCACCCAGAAGAAGATCGGCGAGAAGGACGCGATGGTCGCGATGAGCGGCCGGCTCAAGGGTCGTCCGCTGATGGCGACGGCGTTCGAGTTCGCCTACATGGGCGGCTCGATGGGCTCGGTCGTCGGCGAAAAATTCACGCTCGCCGCCGAGCGCGCGCTCGAACAGCGCACGCCGTTCGTCTGCTTCTCCGCGACCGGCGGCGCGCGCATGCAGGAAGGCCTGTTCTCGCTGATGCAGATGGCCAAGACCTCGGCCGCGATCGCGCGCCTGCGCGGCGCCGGCGTGCCGTTCATTTCCGTGTTGACCGATCCGACCACGGGCGGCGTCTCCGCCAGCCTCGGCATGCTCGGCGACATCAACATCGGCGAGCCCAAGGCGCTGATCGGCTTCGCCGGCCCGCGCGTGATCGAGCAGACCGTGCGCGAGACCTTGCCGGAAGGCTTCCAGCGCTCGGAATTCCTGGTCGAGCACGGCGCGCTCGACCTGATCGTCGATCGGCGCGAAATGCGCGATCGGCTTGCCACGTTGACTGCGTTGTTGATGCGGCAGCCGCGGGCGGCCTGATTCTGCTCGTCATTCCGGCGACTGCGCGCGCAGGAGCGCGCGCGAACATTCGCGTAGCGAATGGCCCGAAGGGCGAGCGCCAGGACGGCGCGAGTCAAGCCGGAATCCAGCGCCTCGGCTTTTGCGATGAGAGAACCGGCTGTCTACATCATGGCAAGTGGACGCAACGGAACGTTCTATATCGGAGTGATGTCCGATCGAGCGGAGCTACGCCGCGCGCAGCGCGCCGTACTTGCGCAGCCGCTTGTAGCGCCGATCAAGCAACGTCGCTGCATCGACCTTGTCGAGTTCTTCAAGCTGATTGAGCAACACGGCTTTCAACCGAATCGCCATGTTGCGCGGATCGCGGTGCGCGCCGCCGAGCGGTTCGCGCAGCACCTTGTCGATCAGGCCGAGCTCGAGCAGGCGCGGGGCGGTGAGGCCGAGCGCTTCGGCGGCGTCGCGCGCCTTGTCGGCGCTCTTCCACAGGATTGACGCACAGCCTTCGGGTGAGATTACCGAGTAGGTCGAGTACTGCAGCATGTTGGTCACGTCGCCGACGCCGATCGCAAGCGCGCCGCCGGAGCCGCCTTCGCCGATCACGGTGCAGACGATCGGCACCTTGAGTTCCGACATTTCGAGCAGGTTGCGCGCGATCGCCTCGCTCTGGCCGCGCTCTTCGGCGCCGACGCCGGGGTAGGCACCCGGCGTGTCGATAAAGGTGAGGATCGGCAGCTTGAAGCGCTCGGCGAGCTGCATCAAGCGCAGCGCCTTGCGGTAACCCTCGGGACGCGGCATGCCGAAGTTGCGCTTGATCTTGGTCTTGGTGTCGCGGCCCTTCTGGTGGCCGATGATGACGACGCTGCGCCCGTCGATGCGGCCGAGGCCGCCGACGATGGCCGCGTCGTCGGCGTAGGTGCGATCGCCAGCCAGCTCGACGAATTCGTCGCAAATCGTCTGGATGTAATCGAGCGTGTACGGCCGCGCCGGATGGCGCGCGAGCTGAGCGACCTGCCACGAAGTCAGGTTGCGGAAAATGTCCGCGGTCTTGCGCTTGAGCTTGTCCTGCAGCTTGCCGACTTCCTCGTCGATGTTGAAGGCCTGGCCGTGGCTGGCGGCGCGCAGTTCGGCGATCTTCGCATCCAGTTCGGCGATGGGCTGTTCGAAATCGAGGAAGTTCGGGTTCATGTATTGCAATGCGGGGCGCTTCGACGCGCAAGGCGGCGGATTATAGCGCAAG
>NZ_DASVOK010000229.1:0-9905 GCF_036383415.1 Rudaea sp.
TCGCCCTTGCCGATGTCGGTCGCGACCGAGCGGAACGGAATCGGCAAATCATCGAAGTCCTCGGTGCGCAGCGTGGATAGCAGCAGGCGGCGCAGCAGCAGCTGCAGCTTCTGCCCCTGGATCGCGCCGCGCGGCAGCGCGATCTTGCCGTCGCGCAGGCCGAGCTCGATGCCGCCGAGGAAGCGCAGTTCGTCCTCCTTGCGCCGCATCGGAAGCTCCTCGCGCGGCGGGTCGTCGTTGAACATGTCCTTCCAGTCGATGCTCTTGAGCACCGCCTCGATTTCGTCAGCCGTGTAACCGGCCGCGTAGAGGCCACCCACTATGGCGCCCATCGACGTGCCGGTGATGCAGTCGATCGGCACGCGCTCGCGCTCGAGCATCTTGAGCACGCCGATATGCGCCGCGCCGCGCGCGCCGCCGCCGCCGAGCACTAGGCAGGTTTTCTGGCGTGTGGGTTGCGCTGGTACTTCGGCCGCGACAAGGCACGACGCGGCGATCAGGAGGAGGGCGAGGAGGCGAAGCATGGCTGGCTCGGCGATGGGATTGCTATCGCGCGAAGCCTAGCCGAGTCGCGCTCAGCTTTCGAGCGCCTGCCAGCGTGTGTAGGCGTGATCGAGTTCCGCCTGCAGTTTCGCAAGTTCGCTGTTCGCGGCGAGGATGGCCGAACTGTCCTGCTTGAAGAACGCCGGATCGTTCATCGCTGCCGTGCGCGCGGCGATGTCGTTTTCGAGTGTCTCGATGCGCGCAGGCAACTGTTCGAGTTCGCGAGCGTCCTTGTAGCTCAGTTTGCGCTTTGCCGAAGGAGCCATGCCTTCGTCGTCGGCGGGTGCAGGCGTTGCCGCAGCGGAGACCGTCGGCGCGGATTCGCGGCGCTCGTTGCGCGCCGTTGCCGCCGGCCGCTGGCGCAGCCAGTCGCTGAAGCCGCCGACGTATTCGCCGACGCGTCCATCGCCTTCGAGCACGAGCGTCGAGGTCACGACGTTGTCGATGAATTCGCGATCGTGCGAGACGAGCAGCAGCGTGCCTTGATAGGAGGCGAGCAGCTCCTCGAGCAATTCGAGCGTCTCCACGTCGAGATCGTTGGTCGGCTCGTCCATGACGAGCAGGTTCGACGGCTGTGCGAAGAGTTTCGCGAGCAGCAGGCGGTTGCGCTCACCGCCGGACAGGCGCGTGATCGGCGCGCGCGCGCGTTCGGGCGAGAACAGGAAATCCTGCAGATAGCCGAGCACGTGCTTGCGACTGCCGTTGAGTTCGACGTATTCGGTGCCTTCGGCGACGTTGTCGAGCGCGTTCCAGTCCTCGCGCAACGCGCTGCGGTGCTGGTCGAAGTAGGCGATCTGCAGGTTCGTGCCCGGTTCGATTTCGCCGCGCTGCGGCTTCAACTCGCCGAGCAAGAGTTTCAAAAGTGTACTTTTTCCCGAGCCGTTCGGGCCGACGATGCCGATACGGTCGCCACGCAGGATCGTCGTCGAGAAATCGCGCAGGATCAGCTTGTCGTTCCAGGCGTAGTCGACGTCACGCGCTTCGATGACTTTCTTGCCCGAGGCCTGCGTCGTTGCCAGCGTCATCTTCGCGTTGCCGCCGAGTTCGCGCCGCTCGGCGCGCTCGCGGCGCAGCGCCTTGAGTGCGCGCACGCGGCCCTCGTTGCGCGTGCGCCGCGCCTTGATGCCCTGGCGGATCCAGACTTCCTCCTGCGCCAGCTTCTTGTCGAACAGCGCGTTCGCCTGCGCCTCGGCGTGCAGGCGTTCCTCGCGCCGGCGCAGGTAGTTGGCGTAGTCGCCGGGCCATGAAGTGACCTGGCCGCGATCGATCTCGACGATGCGCGTCGCCAGCGCACGCAGGAAGCTGCGGTCGTGGGAGACGAAGATCAGGCTGAACTCGGCGTTGCGCAGGAATTCTTCCAGCCAGGCGATCGCCTCGATGTCGAGGTGGTTGGTCGGCTCGTCGAGCAGCAGCACGTCGGGTGCGCGCACGAGCGCCTGGGCGAGCAGCACGCGTCGCTTCATGCCACCGGACAGCGCGGCGAAGTCGATGTCGGCGGGCAGTTCCAGTCGTTCGAGCACCTGCGACACGCGCCGGTCGAGATCCCAGCCGTGCTGGGCTTCGATCTGCGCCTGCACCGCGCCGAGCGCGTCCAGATCGGCGGAATGTTCCGCAATCAGATGGTGATAGCGCGCGAGCAACGCGCCGAGGTCGCCGAGGCCGTCGGCGACCACGCCGAACACGCTGCCGGCCACGTCCTGCGGCACCTCTTGCGCGAGCTTGGCCACGCGCACGCCGTTCTGCACGCGCACCTCGCCGTCGTCGGGTTTGATCTCGCCGGCGATCAGGCGCAGCAGGGTGGATTTGCCTTCGCCGTTGCGGCCGACGATGCAGACGCGCTCGCCGGCCTCGATCGCGAGATCGACCTTTTCGAGCAGCAGCGGGCCGCCGACGCCGTAGTCGACGCGTTGGAGTTGGATCAGGGACATGCGCGAATTGTAACGTTGTCCGTGCCGTCGGCCGCGGGTTTTTTTGCGCAGCCGGTGGTGGATCGATGCCGCCGCCGCACCTGGCACAACGATTTGCGCAACGTTGTGCTAGCGTAGCGACATCGATACCAAAGCCACGCAGAGCCGAGAGGGAGAGATGGAAACGCAAGTCCGCCGCACCAAGATCATCGCCACGCTGGGGCCGGCCACCGACGCGCCGGGGATGCTGAAGAAGATTCTTTCCGAAGGCGTCGACGTGGTGCGCCTGAACATGTCGCACGGCAAACCCGAGGATCACGCGCGCCGCGCCAGGGAAGTGCGCGAGGTCGCCGCCGAGCTTGGCCGCGAGGTCGCCGTGCTCGCCGACCTGCAGGGGCCGAAGATCCGCATCGAGAAATTCCTCGCCGGGCCGGTGATCCTCAAGAGCGGCGATCCGTTCGAACTCGACTGCCGTACCGAGGCGCCGCCAGGCGATGCGACGCGCATCGGCGTGAGCTATCTCGGCCTGCGTAACGACGTGAAGCCGGGCGACATGCTGCTGCTCGACGACGGCCTGATTTCGCTCAAGGTCGACAAGATCGAAGGCACGAGCATCCACACGACCGTGGTCGCCGGCGGCGCGCTGTCCGACCGCAAGGGCATCAACCGCCAAGGCGGCGGCCTCTCGCTGACCGCGCTTGCGGAGAAGGACAAGGAGGACATCAAGACCGCTGCGCAGATCAATGCGGATTTCCTCGCCATCTCGTTCGTCAAGTCGGCGGCCGACATCGAGGAGTCGCGCAAGCTCATGCGCGCGGCCGGCGGCAGTGCAGCGATGGTGGCGAAGATCGAGCGCAGCGAAGCGATCGGCCCGGCGCTGGCCGGCATCATCGATGCGTCGGACGTAGTCATGGTCGCGCGCGGCGATCTCGGCGTCGAGATCGGCGACGCGGAGTTGCCCGGCATCCAGAAGAAGATCATTCGCGAGACGCTCGCGCGCAGCAAGGTCGTGATCACGGCGACGCAGATGATGCAGTCGATGGTCGAGTCGCCGATTCCGACGCGTGCCGAAGTGCTCGACGTCGCCAACGCCGTGCTCGACGGCACCGATGCGGTGATGCTGTCGCAGGAAACCGCAGCCGGAAAACATCCGGACAAGGCCGTCGCGGCGATGGCGCGCGTCTGCGTCGGCGCCGAGCGCGGCTTCGAGGTGGGCGAGGAATTCGCCGCGCCGGCCGTGCGCCTCGAACGCGTCGACCAGGCGATCGCGCTCGCGACGATGTATACCGCGAGGCACATCGGCGTGCGCGCGATCGTCGCGCTGACCGAATCGGGCGGCACCGCGCAGTGGCTCTCGCGCTACCGCTCGCGCGTGCCGATCTACGCGCTCTCGCGCCGCGTCGGCGCGCGCCGGCGCATGATGATCTACCGCGACGTTACCCCGATCGCGTTCGACGCGCACGGTGTCGATCCCGCACACGCGGCCAAGGCCGCCGTGCAGACCTTGTTCAACTTGAATCACCTCAGCGAAGGCGACCGCGTGATCCTGACCACGGGCGACCACACCGGCCAGCACGGCGGCACGAATACGATGAAGCTGCTGCGCGTGGGGCCGGGCGGCGTGGCCGAAGGTTTGGGCGATCTATGATGCGATGCACCGGGGCGCGAATCGTCGCACCCCGGCTTGTGCAGGTGCGGTAACTATTTCTTCTCCGCGCCCGCGCGGTGCTTCTCGAACCAGCCGATCGTGTACAGCACTTGGTCGAGCATGTTCGACGGGCGCGTGTTGATCTCGTGCGAGGCGCCCGGGATGCGCAGCATCGCGGTGTCGATGCCGCGCAGCTTGAGCGCCTGGTAAAACTGCTCGGCCTCGCCCGACGGCGTGCGGTGGTCGGCGTCGCCGGTGATCATCATCGTGGGCGTCTTCACGTTGCCGACATAGGCGATCGGCGAGCGCTTCATGTAGTGCTCGGCGTTCTCCCACGGCACGCCGGGGAACCAGTACTTGGTGAACAACTGGTAGAAGTCGCTGGTCAGCACGAAGCTGTACCAATTGATCACGGGCTTGGCGACGACCGCGGCGCGGAAGCGGTCGGTGTGGCCGACGATCCATGCGGTCAGCACGCCGCCGCCGCTGCCGCCGGTGACGAACAGATTGCTCGTGTCGATGCTGCCGCGTGCTATGACCGAGTCGACGACGCTCATCAAATCGTCATAGTCCTGGCTCGGATAGGCGTTCTCGATCAGGTTGGCAAACTCGGTGCCGTAGCTCGTGCTGCCGCGCGGATTCGCGTAGACGACGACATAGCCCTGCGCGGCGTAGAGCTGCGTCTCGGGTGCGAAATGCGGACCGTAGGCGGCGAACGGCCCGCCGTGGATTTCTAGCATCAGCGGATACGACTTCTTCGGATCGAAGCGTGGCGGATAGACGACCCATGCTTGCACGCTGCGTCCATCGGCCGAGGATTTCACGTTGATCTCCTCGACCTTGCCGAGGGTCTTGTGATCGAGCAGGTTCGACGAGAGGTCGGTCAGCGACCTCGGCTTGCTGCCGCGCGCGACGATGCCGACATCGGCCGTGTGGGTCAGCGCATCGCGCGTGTAGGCGACGCGCCCGGCCGCGCCCGACATCGCGCCGCCCGTGTACGGCCGGCCGATCTGGGTGCCGCCAAGATCATCGGCGACGGTTTCGACCTTGCCGCCGCCGAGGCCGACATGGCCGATCTTGGTCACGCCGCGTTCGTCGTAGCTGAAGTACAAGGCGCCGTTGCCATCCCACACAGGCTCTTCGACGCTGACGTCGGTGTCGGCAGTCACTGCATGTGACTTGCCGCTGGTCAGATCGAGTGCGTACAGATGCACGGCCTGATACGGATGGCCCTTGTCGTCGAAGCCGAGGTAGCCGAGCGTGCGACCGTCGGGCGAGATCACCGGATTGCGGTCGGGCCCCTTGCGATCGGTGAGCTTGGTCAGCGCACCGTTGTCGACGTCGACGCGATACAGCTCGCTTTCGAGCGGCTGGTGTTCCCAGTCGTCGTTGAGGTTGGCCGAGACGTAGACGCTCTTGCCGTCGCGCGCCCAGGCGATCGGACCGGCGAAGTCATGCTTGCCCGTGGTCACTTCGCGCGCGGCGCCGCCGTCGGCGGAGACGACGAAGACATGCGCATATCCCGGATCGACGTAGCCGCCGCCGTCGATGCGATAGGTGAGACGGTCGATCAGCTTGGCCGGCTCTGCCCATTCGGCGCCCTTCGGCGCGGGCGGCAGTTTCGCGAACGGCGGATCCTGCGCGGGCACGCGCTGGGTGAACGCGATCCAGCGGCCATCGGGTGACCACGACAGGCTGCCCGGACCTTCGGTCAGATGCGTGATCGCCGAGCTTGCGCCCGAGTCGAGCCAGAGTACGTGGATCTGCGCCTTGCCCTCGCTCGTGGCGATATAGGCGATGCGCTTGCCGTCGGGCGACCATTCGGCGTTGCGCTGGTCGCTGCTGTCGGAAATCAGCGCGCGCTGGCCGCGGCCTTCGGCGTCGACGAGCCAGAGTTGCGAGCGCTTGCGATCCTTCATCACGTCGAAGCGCATGCGCTGGTAGACGACACGCTTGCCGTCTGGCGAGAGCTGCGGGCGGTCGGCCCACTCGAGCTTGAACACGTCGAGCGGGGCGAACGTGTCGGATTGAATCGGCTGCGGATCGGGCGGTGACGCGTCGGCGGCAGCGGCAAGATTGAAGACGAGAAGGGCGCCGAGCGCGATCGCACGCATGAGTTTTCTCCACGGAAAGAACCGGCATTCTGCCACGCACCTCCCCGGCGGCAATGTGCCGTTGGGCACGGATGAACACGATGGAAACGTGGCGCCGGATTTCGCGAACGAGCGGGCTTGCGTATGATCCAAGTTCCAAAGCGTCGTTCCGGCGCGTGCCACAGGAGCTCGACATGAAACCGGTGTTTCGCGTTCTCGCCTTGACCCTGCTCGCCGCCAGCGGCAGCGCTTTCGCACTCGAGCGCGCGCACCTCGTGCAGCCCGCGGAACTGTCGAACTGGTGGCTCGTGTCGGGCACGGGCGATCCGAAGGTGCCTTCGTACGGCAAAGGCCTGACGACGCCGACCTGCGTGGCGGTGTCCTACCGCATCGAACGCGGCGGTGCGACGAGCCAGGTCAAGCTCGAGAAGATCGTGCCCGAGGGCGATCTCGGCGCGGTCGCGGTCGACATCGTCAAGGGCCTGCAGTACACCGCGGCGCAGAAGAACGTCGGCAAGGATCCGGTCTACACCTACGTGGTCATGCCGTTCAACGCGCCCGACGTGAACAAGGGGCCGAGCGCGGTGGCGGAGCGCCAGCGCATCCTCGATGCGTGCAAGCTTGAGGACTTCAAGCTGCCAGCTGCGTAACGAAAAGTTCATGCGCCGGCGCCGGCGCCGCGTTGGCGTTCAGCTTGCCAGCAGCGGAATCCGAATCGGCCTATAATGCCGGCCCCCGCGATCTGCGAATCGCGGCAGCGCGTACGCGCACGAATTCAACGTTACGGAGTCATCCATGAGCATCGAAGAACTGGAAAGCATCGCCCAGGCGATGGTAGCGCCGGGCAAGGGGATCATCGCCATCGACGAGTCGACGAGCACGATCAAGAAGCGCTTCGACTCGGTCAAGATCGAGAACACCGAAGAGAACCGCCGCGCCTATCGCGAGATGCTTCTGACCGCGCCGAAGCTCGGCGAGCACATTTCCGGCGCGATCCTGTACGACGAAACGCTTCGCCAGTCGACCAAAGCCGGCGTGCCGTTCACCAAGGTGATGATGGACAACGGCATCCTGCCCGGCATCAAGGTCGACAAGGGCCCACATCCGCTGGCCGGATTTCCGGGCGAAGTCGTTACCGAAGGCCTCGACGGCCTGCGCGAGCGCCTCGCCGAATACGCCAAGCTCGGCGCCAAGTTCGCCAAGTGGCGCGCGGTGATCAACATCGCCGACGATGCGCCGAGCGGCACCTGCATCGAGGCGAACTGTCATGCGCTCGCGCGTTACGCTGCGCTGTGCCAGGAAGCCGGTATCGTGCCGATGGTCGAACCCGAAGTGCTGATGGACGGCAACCACGACATCGACGTCTGCTACGACGTGACCGAGGCGACGCTGCGCTCGTTGTTCGGCGCGCTGTACGAGCAGAACGTCATGCTTGAAGGCACGATCCTGAAAGCGAGCATGGTAATCTCGGGCAAGGATTGTCCTGAGCAGGCCTCGGTCGACGAAGTCGCCGAAGCGACCGTGCGCTGCCTCAAGGCGACCGTGCCGGCCTCGCTGCCGGGCATCGTCTTCCTCTCGGGCGGCCAGACCGACGAGCAGTCGACCGCGCACCTCAACGCGATGAACCAGATGGGCCCGCACCCGTGGCCGCTGTCCTTCAGCTACGGTCGCGCGATGCAGTCGGCCGCGCTGAAGTACTGGGCCAAGGACCTGGTCAAGAATTTCGCCGAGGCGCAGAAGATCGTCGTGTCGCGCGCGCGCGAAAACGGTCTCGCCGCGCTGGGGCAGTGGACGAAGGCGAAAGCCGCCTAGTCTGCTGACCAAGTCGCGCCGTTCGAGCGGCCATGCGGCTGCTCAACGCCGCGCAGGAAACGAAACGATACGTGCCGACGTTCCCGCAAGGGGAAGGTCGGCGCCTTGTCAGGGCTCAGGGAACAACCTTGGATTCGCCCAGGTCCTTCCAGCTGTAGCGCGGCACCTGGATCCACTGCCCGTTCTTGAGTTCGGGCACCTTGTGCACGCGCACCTGGTCGACGCTCATCTTGCCGTTCTTTTCGCTGAGCCAGAAATCGATGTCGTAGATTTCGCCCTTGCTGCCGGCGGTACGAAAATCGGTACAGGCGAAGAAGTGCCCGTCGTCGAGCTGGCGAATCGGTTGGTGCGTGTCGACGAATTCCAGGTTCAGGTCCTTGCCGGTCTTGTCGTCCTTGAGCTTGAATATGCCGCCGTTCTTCGCGGCCTGGGCGAGCGCATTCTGCTCGACGACCGACATCACTTCCCAGCTGCGCTTCTGCGCCATGTGGCCGGGATGCTCGGAGGCCGGTATCCACCACCACGGAATCGGCTGGCGCGTGACGGCCGTCCATTTGCCGTCCTGCTGCTTCGGGGCCTGGTAGATGCGCGTCTCGACGATCTGCAGCTGGCCGTTCGCGGGCGCCACCCAGAAGTCGACCAGGTAGTTCTTCTGCGCGTCCTTGCTGTCGTGGAACTTGACGTCGGGGAAGAAGCCGTAGCCGTCGATCGTGCGCGTGAAGTCGATGCCGTCGAACGCGAGCTTGAGCGGCGAGCCGTCGAGCGGGTCGGTCAGCGCGAAGACGCCGCCGTTGGCCTTGGTCTGCGCCGCGACATGCGCCTTGACCACGGTCTCCGCATCGTTGCCGTCGAAATTCTGCATCGCCTCTTCGGTCGACTGCACCAAGCTCGCGGCGATGAACGTGCGCGCGCGTTCGAGATTCTGCTGGGGATCCTTGAGGAACTCGGTCTTCGACGCGGTGTCGCGGAAACAGTAGACCTTGCCGTCCTTGTCGGTCCAGGTGAGGCTGCAGTCGGTCATCACGTGGCGACCAGTCGCAAGACCCTCGGCGCACTGGCCGCCGAATTCCGGTTGCGGGCCGGCCGCGGCGGCGACAACGGAGATCTGCAGCAGCAGTGCCATGGCGATTGCGCGGATCATGGCGGGACTCCAGGAGCTTTTCGCCATGATACTCCGATGCCGCGCGGGTGGAGTCACGGCTCCAACAAGTCGCGGTAGGCGTGCACGGCGTCCTTGCCGAAGCAGCAGAACACGACGCGCTGCGGCGAGATTCCGTGCCAGGCACGCACCTCGCGTATCGCGATGCGCGCTGCCTGGTCCAGCGGATAGCCGAACACGCCGCAACTGATGGCCGGAAACGCCAGGTTGCGCGCACCGTGCTCGAACGCGAGTCGCAACGACTCGCGGTAGCAGCTCGCGAGCCGTTCGGCCTCTCCATCCTTGCCGCCATGCCAGATCGGCCCGACGGTGTGGATGACGTGGCGCGCGGGCAGGTCGAAACCGGGTGTAATGCGCGCCTCGCCGGTCGGGCAGCGCACGTACGGGCGCACCAGCTGGATGGCCTTGCATGCGGCCGACAGGCGCGGACCTGCGGCGCGGTGGATCGCGCCGTCGACGCCACCTCCACCCGACAGCGCTTCGTTTGCGGCGTTGACGATCGCGTCCACGCGCAGCGTCGTGATATCGGCTTCGACCACTTCGATCGTCGGCATATCGGCACCAATGATGCGTAATGCGGTTAGCATAAGCACATGCAACGTAAAAATTCCCAATCGGACGATCCCTGGCGCAACGCAAGGATCAAGCCAGCTACGCCTGCGCCACGTGCCGCGCCGCCGCCGGCCGAGCGCACGATGGCCGAATCCGCCAAGCCGCCTGCAGTGCAGCGCCGCGGCGAGGAA
>NZ_DASVOK010000230.1:0-2046 GCF_036383415.1 Rudaea sp.
GAAATCGTGGCGGATACCGCGCCGTGGGCCGCCCGGGCGACGCCGGTCGCGCTGCGCGACGACGTGATGGTGGTTCGCGACGATCGGCAGCGCGCTTGGCGCTGACCGCGCCGCGGCAAGGTGAATCAATCCTTGCCGCGGAACTTCGCGCCTGACTGCAGTTCTTTAACCACGCGGGCATGAAACGCGCATTTCTGCCCATCTGATCGCAACTTAGCGAAACTGCCGCGGGCCGGATTAACCGGTTGGTCGGCGGGCGGATGCTAGCTCCGGGGTGAAAACCCGCAAACCGTGAAGCGGAATGCGGGACAACGCCGTGGAGTCGTGCGTGGATCATATTTCCCAAGGTGCCGCGCTCGGGCGCGTGCTTTCGGTCAACGGCAGCCAGACGCAGGTACGCCTTGCGGTCAGCGCGCAGGACGTGCGCGCGACCGTCGGCAAGTTTCTCGGCATCGACGCCGGCAATGCGGTGGTGATCGGCGTCATCACCAAGATCGGCGCGCAAGCGCAGTCGCGCGAGGGCGAGCTCGCAGTCGCGGCCGTCGACATGCTCGGCGAGATCAAGCGCGGCGAACGCGGCGAGTTCTTCCAGCGCGGCGTGACCGAATATCCGATGATCGGCGACGCGGTCGAAATGGTCACCCAGCGCGAGCTGCGGCTGATCTTCGACATGTCCGGCCCCGGCACGATCGACATCGGCGCGCTGCAGCAGGACACTTCGATCGCCGCCTACGTCAATGTCGACGACATGGTGCGCAAGCACTTCGCGGTGTTCGGCACCACCGGTGTCGGCAAGTCGAGCGGTGTCGCGCTGCTGCTGCGGCAGGTCCTCGACGCCCGGCCGGACCTGCGGGTGTTCCTGATCGACCCGCACAACGAATACGGCCATTGCTTCGACGACCGCGCGCAGACGCTCTCGCCGAAGAACCTCAAGCTGCCGTTCTGGCTGTTCAATTTCGAGGAAATCGTCGACGTCTTCTTCCGCGGCCGTCCCGGCGTCGAGGAGGAAGTCGAAATCCTCTCCGAGCTGGTGCCGATCGCGAAGACGCTGTTCCAGCCGACCAACGCGCCCGGCGCGCGCCGCCTGTTGCGCTCCGACCCGAAATCCTCCGGCGTCACGATCGACACGCCGGTGCCGTACCGGCTCGAAGACCTGATCCGCCTGATCGACGAGCGCATGGGCAAGCTGGAGAATCGCTCCGCCTGGGCGCGCTATCATCGCCTGATCACGCGCATCGAGACTGCGCGCAACGATCCGCGCTACGGCTTCATGTTCGACAACGCCAATGTCGGCGGCGACACGATGGTGGAGACGGTCTCCACGCTGTTCCGCCTGCCGCCGAACGGCGTGCCGATGACCATCATGCAGCTCGCCGGCTTCCCGGCCGAGGTGGTGGACTCGGTCGTGTCGGTGCTGCTGCGCATGGCGTTCGAATTCGGACTGTGGAGCGATGGCGCGTTCCCCTTGCTGGTCGTGTGCGAGGAGTCGCATCGATACGCGCCGGCCGACCGCTCGATCGGCTTCGGGCCGACCCGCAAGGCGGTGTCGCGCATCGCCAAGGAAGGGCGCAAATACGGCGTGTTCCTCGGCCTGATCACGCAGCGTCCGGCCGAGCTCGACGCCACCATCATCTCGCAATGCTCGACCTTGTTCGCGATGCGCATGGCGAACGACCGCGACCAGGCGATCGTGCGCTCCGCGGTGTCGGACGCCGCCGGCTCGCTGATCGCCTTCGTGCCCTCGCTCGGCACGCGCGAAGTGTTCGCGTTCGGCGAAGGCGTCGCGCTTCCGACCCGGCTGCGCTTCAAGCAGCTTGAGCCGCAGCACATTCCGCATTCGCAGGCGGTCACGCGCGCCAACATGGATTCGGCCAAGGGCGTCGATGTCGGCTTCCTGCTGTCGGTCATCGAACGCTGGCGCGGCGCCACGATGGGCGGCCAGACGCGCGCGCGGCCGGGAGGCAGCAGCGTGGAGGGCGAGTTCGACGATATCGAAGCACTCGCCAGCAACGAGTTTACGCGGGTGCGGCCGGAGACGCCGGGCGC
>NZ_DASVOK010000231.1:0-3620 GCF_036383415.1 Rudaea sp.
GGCTGGTACGCGCCGCCGCTCGACGCGAAGCAGTTGCAGCGTTATTCGATCGAACAGCTCGCAGGCTATCTGCACGCCGGCGCGGGCGACCACGGCGCCGCGTATGGACCGATGGCCGAGGTCGCGTATCGCAGCCTGCAGTTCCTGACCGAGGAAGATGCCGCCGCGATGGCGCGCTATCTCAAGGACGTGCCGGCGCGGCCCGCGCGCAGGACGGAATTCACCCTGCTGCCCGAACCACCGCGCCAGCAGGCCGTCGTCGGCAACGGCGCGGAAATCTATCGGCATGGCTGCGCCGACTGCCACGGCAAGGATGGTGAAGGCAAGAGCGGACAGTTCCCGGCGCTGCACGACGCGGTCGCGGCGACCGCGCCCGATCCGATCAATGCCGTGCGCATGGTGTTATACGGCGGCTTCGCCGCGGCGACCACGCACAACCCGCAGCCGTACTCGATGCCGCCGTTCGTGCAGCAGCTGAGCCCGGCCGAGATCGCCGCGGTGGCCAACTACGTGCGCGAAACCTTCGGCGGCCGTCGCTCGCAGCTGACCGCAGCCGATGTCGAAGCGATGCACGGCATCGTGCTGGACTAGGGAAAGCGCAGATGCCCGCAAACGTCCAGACCGATCTCGCCTTCATCCTGTTCCTGCCCGCGTTCTGCATCGTCGGCGCGCTGTACTGCTTCTATCCGCGCACGCCGCGTCACGCATTGCGCTGGATCGCCGATCTTGCCGTGCTCGCATTCGCCGCGGTCGTGAGCGTGGTCGCCACGCGCTGGGGTTTCCGCACCGCGACGGGCGTCGGCGGCGCGCTGTGGAAACAGGTGCTGGCCACGCTGCTCGCGTTCGCCTGCTTCTTCGGCTTCGTCGGCATTGGCGCGCTCGTGCGCCGGCCATGGCTGCGCCGGACGCCTTAGCACCCGACTTAACCACTTCCAGAATCTGCCCTCAAGGCGTAGCGAGCGAAGAGAATTTGCGTGTCGCCGGAGCGCAGGAACCGGAGTGTACGTATCAGTACATGAGGATTCCGAGCACCGCCGGCGCGCAAATTATCGAGCGCAGTAGCTTTGAGGGCAGATTCTCAGCCGCGGAACACGAATCCGCCGCGCTTGGTCTCGTCCTCGACCAGTTCGACATCGCCCAGGCCCTGCGCAAGCGAGACCGCGTCGCCGCCCTGCGCGAGCTTGATCTTGAGGCGCACCTCGTTGGCCGAGTCGGCGTAGCGCAGCGCATCTTCGTAGGAAATCTCGCCGGCATGGTAGAGCGCGACGAGGCTCTGGTCGAAAGTGCACATGCCGAGGTTGGTCGACTCCTTCATCACGTCCTTGAGCTTGTGGATTTCGCCCTTGCGGATGTAGTCGGCGATCAGCGGCGTGCCGAGCATGACCTCGATCGCGACGCGGCGGCCCTTGCCGTCGGGCGTCGGAATGAGCTGCTGCGCGACCACGCCCTTCAAGTTGAGCGAGAGGTCCATGAACAGCTGGTTGCGCCGATCCTCGGGGAAGAAGTTGATGATGCGGTCCATCGCCTGGTTGGCGTTGTTCGCATGCAGAGTGCACAGCACCAGGTGACCGGTTTCGGCGAACGCGATCGCGTGTTCCATCGTCTCGCGCGTGCGCACCTCGCCGATCATGATGACGTCGGGCGCCTGGCGCAGCGTGTTCTTCAGCGCGTTTTCCCACGAGTCGGTGTCGATGCCGAGTTCGCGCTGGGTGACGATGCAGCCGCCGTGCTGATGCACGTATTCGATCGGATCCTCGATCGTGATGATGTGGCCGGTCGAATTCTGGTTGCGATAGCCGATCATCGCCGCCAGCGAGGTCGACTTGCCGGTGCCGGTCGCGCCGACGAAGATGATGATGCCGCGCTTGGTCATCGCCAGCTGCTTGATGATCGGCGGCAGGTTGAGTTCTTCGGTGGTCGGGATCTTGCCCTCGATCCGGCGCAACACCATGCCGACGTTGCTGCGCTGGTAGAAGCAGCTCACGCGGAAACGGCCGACGCTGGCGAGCGCGATCGCGAACTGGCACTCGTGGGTCTTCTCGAACTCCTCGCGCTGCGAGGGCGTCATCACGCTGAGCACGAGGTCGCGCGACTGCTGCGGCGTCAGCGCCTCCTTGGTGATCGGCCCGATGCGTCCGGCGATCTTGATCGAAGGCGGCAGGCCGGCGGTGATGAACAAGTCCGACGCCTTCTTGTGCACCATCAGCTTGAGGTAGGAGTTGAAATCGGCTGGGCTCATGGTGATTCCTTGTTCAGATGTTCATGAACGACGTGGCGATTACTTGAACACGTCCTTGTTCTTGGCATACGTCGCCGCTTCGTGGCGCGTGACATGGCCGCGCTTGACCAGGTCCTGCAGGCACTGATCGAGCGTCTGCATGCCGAACTGGCTGCCGGTCTGGATCGTCGAATACATCTGCGCGACCTTGTCCTCGCGGATCAGGTTGCGGATCGCGGGGATGCCGACCATGATCTCGTGCGCGGCGATGCGCCCACCGCCGACCTTCTTCAGCAGCGACTGCGAGATCACCGCGCGCAGCGACTCGGACAGCATCGAGCGCACCATCGGTTTTTCGCCGGCCGGGAACACGTCGATGATGCGGTCGATCGTCTTCGCCGCGCTCGAGGTATGCAGTGTGGCGAACACGAGATGGCCGGTCTCGGCCGCGGTCAGGGCGAGGCGGATCGTTTCGATGTCGCGCATTTCGCCGACGAGGACGTAGTCTGGGTCTTCGCGCAGTGCCGAGCGCAGCGCCTCGTTGAACCCGTGCGTGTCGCGATGCACCTCGCGCTGGTTGATCAGGCATTTGTTCGCGGTGTGCACGAATTCGATCGGGTCCTCGATCGTGAGGATGTGGCCGTATTCGTTCTTGTTGATGTGATCGACCATCGCCGCCAGCGTCGTCGACTTGCCCGAACCGGTCGGCCCGGTGACTAGGATCAGGCCCTGCGGCTGTTCGATCAGTTCGCGGAACACCTTCGGCGCGCCGAGATCGTCAAGCGAGAGCACCTCGGACGGAATCGTGCGGAACACCGCGCCGGCGCCGCGGTTCTGGTTGAACGCGTTGACGCGGAAGCGCGCCAGACCGGCGATCTCGAACGAGAAGTCGATCTCGAGGAATTCCTCGTAGTCGCGGCGCTGCTTGTCCGACATGATGTCGTAAACCAGCGCGTGCACCTGTTTGTGCTCGAGCGCCGGCATGTTGATGCGGCGCACATCGCCGTCGACGCGGATCATCGGCGGCAGCCCCGCCGACAGGTGCAGATCCGACGCCTTGTTCTTGATCGAGAATGCCAGCAGTTCCGCTATGTCCACGTCCTTCCCCTCGACACTTGCTGTGGTCCGCGGCACGAGTATAACGTGCGGAACAGACAACGATGTGTGGGGCACCTCGAAAAACCTACTGCGCTCGACAATTTGCGCGCCGGCGGTGCTCGGAATCCTCATGTACTTCCACGTACACTCCGGTTCCTGCGCTCCGGCGCCGCGCAAATTCTCTTCGCTCGCTACGGTTTTTCGCGGGGCCCCGCGGGGATTCATGGATTCGAGCGGAAATTACCGGGCCGTCTGCGAGCGCATCGCCGCTGCGGCCCAGCGCGCCGGGCACGACGTCGCCCTG
>NZ_DASVOK010000232.1:0-1739 GCF_036383415.1 Rudaea sp.
CACCGCCATCGCGGTCAGCAGCGCCATCGCCACCGTGGCACGCTCGCGGCCGATCACCTGGTCGAGATAGGCGATCAGATGCACGATGAAGCCGACCTGGGCGAACAGCACCAGCGCGAAGGCAATCGAGACCGAGAGGAAACGGATGTCCCGCAGGGCACGCGCGCGCACCTGGGTCGCCGATGGCGCGTCGGCCGCCGCTGAGGTCACCGCGTGCAGATGCGCCGGCGGCCGCCCGACGAAGATCAGGATGACAGGCACCATCACCACGACGAGCGCCACCGCGGCTGCGATCATCGCGCCGGAGAAGCCAAAATAACCGATCCCCGCCACCAGCAGCGGCACGCCGACGATGCCGCCGAAGCTCGCGCCGTTCAGCGCCAGGCTGATCGCCATGCCGCGCTTCTTGTCGAACCACAGACCGAGCGTGTTGGTGATGATGCCGAGGCTGGTGCCGGCCCAACCGAACGCCAGCAGCGCATCGGCGAGATAGAGCTGCCAGGGCTCGCGCACCTCGCCGATCGCAACCGCGGCGACCGCCATCGCGAGGGTGCCGGCGATCAGGCAGCTGCGCGCGCCGAACGCCTTGATCGCCTCGCTGACGAAGGCAACCAGCGCGGCACCGAACAAATAGAAAAAGGTCGTGCCCGACGAGATCAGCGACGCCGGCCAGCCGTGCAGCCGCTGCAGCTCGGCGACATAGACGCTCTGTCCGTAGAAGCCCAATCCCCAGCCGAAGGTCGCAAGCAGGAAGCAGACGACGACGATGCGCCAGCCTTCATAGCCGAGCGCGGATTCGTCATGCAGCGCGGGTGATGATGCGTCCATTTCTTGCTCTTGCTTCTCACATCGTCAGGGCCGGATTGAATCCGTTCCCACGATGTGAGCAGCCTTGCAAGCCGATCATTTCGAAACCGGTCGAAGTGTCAGCAACTGGCAGCAGGGCGCTGGGCCGCGAACCCATAAATCTGGCGAAACGGGCTTTGCCGTGCGAGGCTGCTGCTATGAGTGAGCGGGACGGCCACAGTTTGGCGGGCATGACGGTCAACGAGCGGCTAGCGCATGTTGGCATTGTTGACCAGTGGGATGAGGCAGTACGCCGGCGAGATCGTCGCACGATGATCGAGCTGCTGGAGCGAGTTGAGGTTCGTGAACCGCATGTCACTGCAGACGCTGTGCTCGCAGACCCGAAGAAGTATGGCTTCTGATCGGACCGTACACTTCCGGCAAGTTTCTAAGCCTACGGCCTAGATGCTGGGATCAGGGATTTCTTCCACCGCGCGCAATTTCGCGCGCCGCTTGGCGAACGAAGCCAGCGACAGCACGGCAAGGCCGAGCAGCACCGGCGGAAACACCACCATGTTGACGGCGTTCCAGCCGTAATGCGCGAGCAGCTGGCCCGACGAGAACGAGCCGATCGCCATCATGCCGAACACGAGGAAATCGTTGAACGCCTGCACCTTGTTGCGCTCCTGCGGCCGGTGCGTTTCCAGCACCAGCGCGGAGGCGCCCACGAACGCGAAGTTCCAGCCGATGCCGAGCACGAACAGCGTCGCCCAGAAATGCGGTGCCGTGATGCCTGACAACCCGATCATCGCAGCCACCGCCTCGAGCGCCAGCCCGAGCGCGACGATGACGGGCGCACCGAAGCGGGCGATCAGCGAGCCCGTGAAGAAGCTCGGGCCGTACATCGCCACGATGTGCCACTGGATGCCGAAATTGGAATCGCTGACCGACAG
>NZ_DASVOK010000233.1:0-1742 GCF_036383415.1 Rudaea sp.
TCGAGACCAGCCTCGAGCTGGTGCAGACCAGCGAAGAGGCCGACGCGAAGGACGCGTATTAGGCTCTCTTTCGCGCGCAGCTACCAAACCCGTCATCCTGAGGTGCGAGCGGAGCGAGCCTCGAAGGATGCACGGCCCGGCCGGTGGCCGTCGACCCTTCGAGACGCGCGCAAGAGCGCGCTCCTCAGGGTGACGGTGATGGAATTTTTGTGCGCGAAGATGGATTGCCCCCAGGCAATGACGGAGCCGTCACGCCCGATCGATATGCTTCGCGATCACAGGGAAATAATTATCCTTCGATCCCTTGTCGATCGCCTCCTGCAACACCGTGCCGATCAGCTCCGCGCCGCGGATCTTGATGCCGGCGTCGGCGGCGAGCTCGAGCGCGTAGGACAGGTCCTTCAGCGCATATTCGGTCGAGAACGCGCGCTCGGGAAACACGCCCGGCACGATCGCCTTCATGCCGTGGTTGCGCAGCGCAAAGCTGTCGGCCGAGCCTTTCGACAAGGTTTCCAGCAAGAGTTTCGGATCGACGCCATTGTGCTTGGCCACCGCGACGGCCTCGGCCAGCGCGTTCACGGTCTCGAACAGCACCATGTTGTTGAGGATCTTGGTCACCTGCCCCGCGCCGACCTCGCCGCAATTGGTGACGTCGGTGGCGAAGCAGCGGATCAGGGGCTCGATCGCGGCATAGAGCGCGGGCACCGCGCCGACCATCACACTGAGCGTGCCGTCCTGCGCCGCCTGCCGCGTGCGCGCGATCGGCGCGTCGGCCCAGGCCGCACCCTTGGCCTGCAATTGCCCGGCGAAATCGCGGGTCTGACTGACCGAGGACGTACCGAGATCGACCACGACCTGACCGCTCCTGATGTTCTTCAGAATGCCGTCGCCTTCGAACACCGCGCGCACATGCTTGGCGCTCGGCAGGCAGAGGAACAGCACATCGCTCTGCTTGATGACATCGGCGACCGTGCCGGCAATTTCGGCGCCGTCGCCGCGCAGACGCTGCAACGGCTCGGCCGCAAGGTCGAACACCACGACGCGCTTGCCGCTCTTCTTGACCAGGTTGCGGCAAATCGGCTCACCCATCACGCCGAGGCCGATGAATCCGAGAGTCTTGTGTTCAGTCATATTCGCTTCTTCTTTTGACGTTTCTTGAGGTGTTGCGGATACGCCTCGCCCGATCCGCGAGGCTATTTCGCGAACGATCGCGACGGCGCCAGATGCAGCGCGAACGCATCGACCTTGTCGCTGGCGCGCGGATAGATCTCGCTGACGATCGGATCGTGGCCGGGGATGAAGCGGTCGGGATGACCGGCGAGCCGCTCGACGGTCCCCCAACCCTGCGCCATGTCGCCGACATTGTAGACGATCGGGAACGGGCTCTTCTTGTGCAGGTTCGCATAGTAATGCGCGGCGTCCGACGCTAGCACCACCGGGCCGCGCGCGGTCTCGACCCGCACCACCTGCAGGCCGTCGGAATGGCCGCCGACGCGATGCACGGTGACGCCGGGCGCGACCTCGCCGTCGCCGGAATGGAAGGTGACGCGCTCGCCATAGACATGGCGCACCATCTGCGTGACGTGATCGACGGAGAACGGATGGCGCAGCATGCCGTTGCACATGCAGCGGCCGGTCGCGTAGCTCATCTCGCGTTCCTGCAGATGGAATTTGGCGTTCGGGAAGCGATCCAGATTGCCGGCGTGGTCATAATGCAGATGGGTGACGATCACGTCGCGGAT
>NZ_DASVOK010000234.1:0-14744 GCF_036383415.1 Rudaea sp.
CGGAAATGCGCCGAATGCGTGTGCGGCAGCGCGCCGAATTCGGCGTAGCGCTGGACGAAATAGTCGCCTTCGACGCGCAGCATTTCGCGCGCGACGCGACCGACGTAGGCCGAGGAAAAGTGCAGCGAGATGAACGCGAGACAGGCGCTGACGACGAGGCCGAGCAGGGCGAAGGTGAGCGCGACGCGCGTGCGCAGGCTGAGCTTGAAAGGCATGCCGATAGGCTGCGGCTTCCCCCGTGCAAAAGCAATCGCCGCTTGCAGATCGAAGCCTGATCTCAGCCGTCCGCCTGCTCGGCGATGCGATAACCGAATCCGTGCACCGTGTGCAGCAGGTGGGTCTTGAACGGTCGGTCGATCGCCGCGCGCAATACCGACAGGTGCGTGTGCAAAGTGGCGATGTCGCCGGCGCCGTCGCCCCAGAGCGCGTGCGCGAGATCGTTGTGGCGCACGAGATTGGGTGATTTGCGCATCAAGGTCTCGAGCAGGACGAGGCCGGCGCGCGTAAGCGTCAGCCGCTCACCTGCGCGTTCCACCGTGTAGTCGAGCGGATCGAGCATGAGATCGGCGACATGGAGGCGGTCGCCGTGCTGCATGCGTCCGCGCCGATGCAGGGCGCGGATGCGCGCTTCAAGTTCCTTCATCGCGAAGGGTTTCACCACGTAGTCGTCGGCGCCCTCGGCAAAGCCGATGAGTTTGTCTTCGAGGGTGTCGCGTGCGGTCAGCATCAGCACCGGCGTGTCGCGGTTGGCGCGGCGCAGTGCGCGGCACAGGTCGATGCCGTCGAGCTTGGGCAGGCCGAGGTCGAGGATGATCGCGTCATAGCCGCCTTCGAGCGCCATGCGCAGGCCGTTCGCGCCGTCGGCGGCGTGGTCCATGACGAAACCACGCAGCTCCAGGAAATCCCAGATGTTCGCCGCGATGTCGCGTTGGTCTTCGATCAGGAGGATGCGCAAACCCGTGCCCCGCCCGTGGTTCTCGTCGGTGAGTTTCCGCTGCATGGTCTTAAGTTCTTCTGAAAAGGAGCGGGTGTGCGGTTGTTCCCAAGAGGCGCGAACCTACTTCAGATCGAGCATCACCTGCTTGGTCTCGATACGGCCTTCTCCGGCCATGATCTTCTTGAACTCGCTGCGGCTGACCGAGACGTAGCGGTCGTTGCCGCCGATCTCGACCTGCGGGCCGTCGACGACCGCGTGGCCATGCTCGTCCACGCGCACGACCATCGTCGCCTTGCGGCCGGTATGGCAGATTGTCTTGATCTCGACGAGGTTGTCGGCCCAGGCGAGCAGATATTGGCTGCCTTCGAACAGCTCGCCGCGGAAATCCGTGCGCAGGCCGTAGGTCAGCACCGGGATGTTCATCCGGTCTACGATTTCGGTCAGCTGCCACACCTGCGCCTTTGACAGGAACTGCGCTTCGTCGACGAGCACGCAGTGCAATGGCCCGCGGGCGGCGACATCGTCCTGCGCCATGCGCAACAGGTCGTCGTTGCGCGCGAAGATCCAACCGTCGGCCTTGAGGCCGATGCGCGAGGCGACGACGCCGTCGCCGTAGCGATTGTCGAGCTTGGGCGTGAACAGCAGTGTGCGCATGCCACGCTCATGGTAGTTGTGCGCGCTTTGCAGCAGGGTCGTCGTCTTGCCGGCGTTCATCGCCGAATAGTAGAAGTAGAGTTTGGCCATGGTCGTTCCGAAACAGCAGCGTGCATCCTAATCCGAGTCGGCGGCGAGAAGAACCATCCGCCGCGGATGTCGTTGCCATTGGGCGAAGCAAGCGCTTGCGAAACCGAGGGGATCGACCCATCTTGACGGTTCGCCGCATCGCCTCGCGGCGGTGTGTGAGGATGACGTTTATGTTCGATGGCAGGGCGGCAACATTCGATCCGATCGCACCAGCGAGCGCGGCGCTAGCGGACTTTCTGCGCGCGTACCCGCGCCTGTTCGTGCTGACCGGCGCCGGCATCAGCACGGCCTCGGGCATTCCCGACTACCGCGATCTTGACGGCGGCTGGAAACGGCGGCCGCCGGTGACCTATCAAGCCTTCGTCGCCGATGGGGTGACTCGAGCACGCTACTGGGCGCGCAGCCTGATCGGCTGGCGCCGCTTCGGCAGCGCGCGGCCGAATGCTGCTCACGCAGCGCTGGCCCGCCTCGAAAACGAGGGCCGCATAGAAGCGCTGGTGACGCAGAACGTCGACGGCCTGCACCAGGCCGCCGGCAGCAGTGCGGTCATCGATCTGCATGGCCGCCTCGACGAGGTGCGTTGCCTGCAGTGCGAACGCCGTATTCCGCGCGAGGCATTCCAGCGCGAACTCGAAGCGCGCAATCCGGCGTGGCGCGAACTCGATGCGCTTGCCGCGCCCGACGGCGACGCCGATCTCGACGGCATGGATTTCACGAGCTTCGACGTTCCTGCCTGCGCGGTTTGCGGCGGCATGCTCAAGCCTGATGTCGTCTTCTTTGGCGAAAACGTGCCGCGTGAGCGGGTCGAGAAGGCCTACGCACACCTCGCCGTAGCCGATGCGATGCTCGTTGTCGGTTCGTCGCTGATGGTCTATTCGGGATTCCGTTTCGCACGCGAGGCCGCGCGCGCAGGCAAGCCGATCGCTGCGATCAACCGCGGCCGCACGCGCGCCGATGATTTGTTCGCGTTGAAAGTCGAGGGCGACTGCGCCGAAGTTCTGCAAGTCACTTGTCAAGCTGCCGCTTGAGCAGACATCCGGGCACAATTGCCGGCCTGATGAGCCTCAATCCCCAACAACGCGCCGCGATCGAGTACGGCGACGGGCCACTGCTCGTGCTCGCCGGCGCGGGCTCGGGCAAGACGCGCGTGATCACCGAGAAGATCGCCTGGCTCGTCGCGAAGAAAAATCTCGCGCCGGCGAAGATCGCTGCGATCACGTTCACGAACAAGGCCGCGCGCGAGATGCGCGAGCGCGCGGCGAAACTGATCAAGGGCGAGGCCGCCGAACAGCTCACGATCAGCACGTTCCATGCGCTCGGCCTGAAATTCCTGCAGATCGAACACGCCAAGCTCGGCCTCAAGCGCGGCTTCTCTGTGCTCGACGCGGACGACGCCGGCGCGATCGTCAAGGAATTGCTGCCGGCGTCGATCAAGCCCGATCAGCTGTTCGCGCTGCGCAATCTCGTTTCCGCGGCGAAGAACGAAGGCCTCACGCCCGAAGCCGCGCTCGAACGCGCGCGCAGCCCGCGCGAGCACGAGGCGGCGACCTTGTACGCGAATTACCAGCGCCGCCTTGGCGCATTCAATGCGGTCGATTTCGACGATTTGATCCGCCTGCCGTTGAATCTGCTCGAGAACGATGCCGAAGCCCGCGTGGCCTGGCAGGAACGCATCCGCTACCTGCTCGTCGACGAATACCAGGACACGAACACGGCGCAGTATCGACTGTTGAAGGCGCTGGCCGGCGAGCGCGGCGCGCTGACCTGCGTCGGCGACGACGACCAGTCGATCTACGGCTGGCGCGGCGCGAACGCGGACAATCTCGACCAGCTCGGTCGCGACTATCCAAAGCTCAAGGTGATCAAGCTCGAGCAGAACTATCGCTGTACCAAGCACATCCTGCGCGCGGCGAACGCGCTGATCCGGCACAACCCGCACGTGCACGAGAAGAGCCTGTGGAGCGAACACGCCGAAGGCGCGCCGATCCGCGTGCTCGAATGCCGCGACGACGAGCACGAGGCCGAGCGCGTCGCTTCCGGCATCGCGCATCTCGCGCAGAAGCACAAGGCGGCGTGGAGTGAATTCGCGATCCTGTATCGCGGCAATTTCCAGTCGCGTGCGCTGGAAAAGGCGCTGCGCCTCGCGCAGGTGCCGTATCACCTGACCGGCGGCACGGCGTTCCTCGACCGCGCCGAAGTGAAGGACGTGCTCGCCTACCTGCGCCTCATCGTCAATCCCGATGACGACGCGGCCTTCGTGCGCATCGCCAACATCCCGCGCCGCGACATTGGCGCGACGACCCTGGAAAAACTCGGCGAACTTGCGCAGGCGCGACACTCCTCGATGCTGCGCGCGACCAACAGCGACAGCGTGCTGAAGCAACTGGCCGCGCGCTCGGCGTCGGCGCTGGCCGGCTTCGCCGCGCTGATGCACGAACTCGAAACTGCGGCGCGCACGCTGTCCGCGGCCGATCTCGTCGACGAAGTCATCCGGCGCACGCACTATCTAACGCATCTGGAAGCCGAAACGCGCGACCAGGCCGTGCGCGGTCGGCGCATCGAGAACCTGCGCGAACTCAGTGAATGGTTCCGCGCGATGCAGAAAGGAGATTCGCGCGTCGGCGATCTTGCCGCGCAGCTCGCGCTGCTGACCTATGCCGATCGCGAAGACGCGGGCAATGCGGTGCGCCTGATGACCTTGCATTCGGCGAAAGGACTCGAATTCCGCTTCGTCAACATCATCGGCGTCGAGGAAGGCAAGCTGCCGCACGAGGCCGGCATCGACGAAGGCCGCACCGACGAGGAGCGGCGCCTGATGTATGTCGGCATCACGCGTGCACGCGAAAGCCTGTGCCTGTCCTATGCCGCGCGCTCGCGTCGCTACGGCGAGATCGTGCGTAACGAACCGAGCCGATTTCTTGCCGAACTGCCGGCGGACGATCTGCATCGCGATGGTTTGGACGAAGCGGCCGACGCCGAGGCGAAAAAGGAATTGGCCTCCTCGCATATCGCCCGGCTGGCAAGCTTGCTGGCCGACTGATTCTTGACGATATTTCGAAGCTGAACAAACTATAAGTTCAATGACTTAGCATGCAGAAGCTAAGGTATTGCATCAGCAATGTCATTTAAGTATATTCTGCCATGAGCGTTTAACCTCGCTCGACGAATACGGCGATTACCAAACGATCAGCCTCACATAACGCCCCGATTGCCGTAGGAACACCGCAAACAACAAGAAACGGTTCCCGCTGGCGAACGGCCAGCACTCTGCCGGACGACCCTGAGTCGTCCGATTTTTTTGCGGGTGTATTTTTGCGATCGACCCTGGTCGCGCTTCTCAACAAAATCCTCTTTCTCCCGCTTGCGCACAGGGTAATTCTTGCCAAGCGCGATGTGGCTCACTACAGTCGCCGCACTTTTCCACACATTCCGGGGAACGCCATGTCTGTCACGTTGAAACGCACCGCGCTGCTGCTTGCACTCGCCGCCGCTGTCGCTGCCTGCGGCAAGAAGGAAGAAACTGCCGCCACGGCACCCGCGACACCGGCACCTGCGGCGGTGCCGACGGTGACGCCGGATGCGGCTGTTCTCGCTTCGGTGCGTGCGCTGCGCGGCAACGACATCAACGCCTTTCTCACCGCCGCGCTGCCGGCCGCCGAAGTCGCCAAGATCAAGGGCGACTGGGCGAAGAAGATGACCGAGGATCCGATCACCGACGAAGATCGCAAGAAGTTCGCCGACCAGATGGCCAAGCTGACCGCGCCGGGCGCGGAAGACAAGCTGTTCGCCGAGGCCGAGCCGCAGTTGAAGAAACTCGAGGCGCAGGCCGCGCAGATTCCGATGATGATCGCGATGGGCCAGGGCTTCCTGCAGAGCGCGATCCAGCAGAACCAGGACCTGACCGAAGAGCAGAAGAAGCAGTCTGCTGCGCTCGTCGACGCCGCGGCGAAGTGGGCGCAGGGCGTGAAGTTCACCGATCCGGCACTGGCCAAGGCGGCGATCGCCGCGGTGAGCAAGACCGCGCGCGACCTCAACTTCAAGTCGCTCGACGAAGTGCGTGCGCTCAACTACGACCAGGGCATGGTCAAGGCCGGCATCGCGCTGGCCGGCGTCAAGCAGGTGGCTGGCGCCTACGGCCTCAAGGTCGACGAGTGGCTCGACTCGGTCAAGACCGAAACGGTGAGCACGACGGGCGACGCGGCCAAGGTCAAGGTCACCTACTCCGCGTTCGGCCAGCCGTTCACGACCGAGAGCGAACTGGTCAAGGTCGACGGCAAGTGGTACGGCAAGCAGGCGATCGAGAAGTGGCAGAAGGAGCAGGCGGCCGAAGCCGCGGCTGCCGCGAATCCGCAGGCCAAGCCCGACGCGGCTCAGGCGCCGGCGCCGGCGAACAAATAAGATTTCGCATTCGGCAGATGACGGCGCCTGCGGGCGCCGTCATCGTTTGCTTCGGGCATCCTGCCCTTCGCCGCTGCGCGGCCAGCTACGCTGTTCGCGCCGCTCCTGCAGCGCAGTGCGCGGCCGTTGATAACAGCCGTTTCGCGCGCGCTTGCGTACAATCCTCGCCATGAACGATCAAGCCGGCCCGTTTCCGCAGACCGCCGCCAAGCCGCAAGCGCCATGGTGGCTGCGTGCGCTCGGCGCGCTGGCCGAGCCGTGGCTCAAGATCCAGCGCGATCCGGCCGATCCGCGCGCGGGCATCGATCCGGCCGTGCCGGTCTGCTATGTGATCGAGCGCTACGGTCTGTCCGACACCTTGATCCTGGAGCAGGCCTGTCGCGAAGCCGGCCTGCCCGAGCCGTTGCGCCCGTTCGACATCGCCGGCCTGTCCAAGCAGCGCGCGATGTTCGCGCTGTCGCGGCGCGATGGTTGGTGGTTCCAGAAGCCGCGTTCGAAGACGCATTCGCAGACGCTGGCGCAGCTGCTCGATGCGGTGCGTGCGCATTCCGACATCGACGTGCAACTCGTGCCGGTGGCGATCTTCGTCGGCCGCGCGCCCGATCGCGAGTCGGGCTGGTTCCGCGTGCTGTTCTCGGAAAACTGGAACGTGGTCGGCCGCTTCCGCCGCCTGCTAGCGCTGCTGCTCAACGGTCGCAACACGATCGCGCATTTCGCTGCGCCCGTATCGCTGCGCGCGGTGATCGCGGGCGAGCGTGACGCGCCGAACACGCTGCGCAAGGTGTCGCGCGTATTGCGCGTGCACTTCCAACGCCAGCGTGCGGTCGTCATCGGCGCCGACCTTTCGCACCGGCGCACGCTGATCGATGCGGTGATCAACGCCGCGCCCGTGCAGGCCGCGATTGCGACGGCGGCGAGCAAGGAGAACGTCGACAAGGGCGTGGCGACGGCGAAGGCGCGCTCGATGGCCTGGGAGATCGCCGCGGACCAGTCGCACCCGGTCGTGCGTTCGGCCTCCAGTTTGTTGACCGGGTTGTGGGACAAGATCTATTCCGGCGTGCGCATGCATCACTTCGACAAGCTGCGTGCGATCGCGCCCGGCCACGAAGTCGTCTACGTACCGTGTCATCGCAGTCATATCGACTACCTGCTGTTGTCGTACCTGCTCTACCGCAACGGCATCGCGCCGCCGCACATCGCCGCCGGCGTGAACCTCAACCTGCCGCTCCTCGGTTCGTTCCTGCGTCGTGGTGGCGCGTTCTTCATGCGCCGCAGTTTCAGCGACCCGCTGTATTCCACTGTCTTCAGGGAGTATATGAGTCAACTCTTCGCGCGAGGTGTCGCGATCGAGTACTTCGTCGAAGGCGGACGTTCGCGCACCGGGCGCACGCTTACGCCGCGCGGCGGATTGCTGTCGATGACCTTGCGCAGCTTCCTGCGCGCATCGCAGCGGCCGGTCGTGTTCCAGCCGGTCTATATCGGCTACGAGCGCATCATGGAGGGCGATTCCTACATCGGCGAACTGTCGGGCAAGCCGAAGGAAAAGGAAAACTGGTTCGCCCTGATCCGCGCGCTGCGCAAGCTGCGCGAGAACTACGGCCAGGTCGCAGTGAATTTCGGCGAGCCGATTTTTCTCGCACCGCTGCTCGACGGCGTCGACGCGAACTGGCGCGAGGCGACCATCGATCCCGATGCGAAGCCGGCCTGGCTCAAGCCCGCGGTCGACACACTCGCCGAGCGCATCGCCGTCGGCATCAACCGCGCGGTCGACGTCAATCCGATCAACCTGCTCGCGCTCGCGTTGCTGGCTACGCCCAAGCACGCGATGGCCGAGGCCGACCTGCTCGCCCAGATCGACCTGACCCGCGATCTGATCACCGCACTGCCCTATTCCGAGCGGCTCACGATCACCAGCCTGTCGGCCGCCGAAATCATCGCCCACGGCGAGAAGATGGCGGCGATCACGCGCATCGCGCATCCGCTCGGCGACGTGCTCGCGAGCGAGGGCAAGGCCGCGGTGCTGCTTTCGTACTTCCGCAACAACGTGCTCCATGTCGTCGCCACGGCGGCGTGGATCGCCTGCTGCTTCCTCAACAACCGCGGCATGAAGCGCGAGCAGGTCCTGCGCCTTGGCCGCGTCGTCTATCCATTCGTGCAGGCCGAGCTGTTCCTGCCGTGGAGCGACGACGAGTTCACGGCACGTTGCGAGGCGACGATCGATTTCTTCGTCGCGCGTGGCCTGCTCAAGTCGGACGACTCAAGGGAATCGCTGCAACGCGAACCGGGGCAGAGCGACGGTGCCTTCCAGTTGCGCGTGATCGCGCAGAGCCTGCTGCAGACGATCGAGCGCTACTACATCGCGATCGCTGCGCTCGTGCGCAACGGGCCGAACACGCTGACCGCGACCGAACTGGAGAACCTGTGCACGCTGACAGCGCAGCGCCTGTCGCTGCTGCAGCAGCTCAATGCGCCGGAGTTCTTCGACAAGGCGCTGTTCCGCGGCTTCATCGCCAAGCTGCGCGAACGCCGCGTGATCTGGCCCGATGCCGACGGCAAGCTCGAATTCCATGCCGACCTGGAAAGCATCGTGCGCGACGCCAAGCTCATCCTCAGCCGCGAGATTCGCCACGGCATCTTGAAGCTGACGCCGGAGCGGCGCAGTGTACTGGCCTCACCAGACGACGAGGCAAAAGCCGCGAATTGAAGAATGCGGCCAGGATGGCCGCCTTTTGATCTCCGCGTTCAAGGACGAACGCACCAGCTAAGCATCAAGATCGGGAATCAGCTTCGATTCCAGATACGAAATCATGTCCTTGAGGCGCAGCTTGCGTACTTTCATGCGTTTCAAGCGCAGCTCGTCGCCGTGCGGGTTCGCGGCGAGCGCGGCAATCGCCGCGTCGAGATCGCGGTGCTCGACGCGCAATTCGACGAGCTGGCGGGTGATTTCGGAAGGGTCGAGCGGCACGGAAACGTCCTGGCGCGGGGCGATTCCAGTTTAGCGCGGTTCGTGGCCGCTGGATGATCGCGGCATGCGCTTGCGGTGCGTGCGCTGTCGCGAGGTTGTAATCTTGCCGCCTTTCCCCGCGAGTCGAGCCGCCATGCACGCTTTCATCGAAACACGTCGCGCCGCCAAGGCGATTCCGCTGACGGCGGTGACCAAAGCAACGCTGCGCGCCACCGCCGCCAAACTCGGCAAGAGCGCGGCCAACTGGATCGCCGCGAGCGGTTTCGACGCCTCGCCCGGCACGTTCTGCCTGTTGCCCGATGCGCAGGGCAAGGCCCGGCGTGTTCTTGCCGGCATCGCCGCCGCGGACGACCTCTACGCATTGGCCGGCCTGCCGTTGCGCTTGCCCGAGGGCAGCTATCGGCTCGACGATGGCCTGGTTGCGCTCGACGCCGAACGTGCGGCGCTGGGCTGGGGGCTGGGTGCCTACCAATTCACGCGCTATCGCAAGGCGGCGCGCGCGCCGGCGAAGCTGGCCGTCGACGGCGCCGTGTTGCGTGCGATCGAAGCGCGCATCGAGGCGTCGACGCGCGTGCGCGATCTGGTCAACACGCCGACCGAGGACATGGGGCCGGCGGAACTTGCTGCCGACGTGAAATCGCTGGCCGCCACGCACGGCGTCGAATTCCGCGAGTGGGTCGGCGACGAGCTGCTGCGTGACAATTTCCCGACGATCCACGCTGTCGGCCGCGCTAGTCACCGTGCGCCGCGCCTGGCCGAGTTGCGTGCGGGCGAAGCCAAGCATCCGCATGTGGTCGTCGTCGGCAAGGGCGTCTGCTTCGATACCGGCGGCCTCGACCTCAAGCCGGCCGACGGCATGCGCTGGATGAAGAAAGACATGGGCGGCGCCGCGCACGCGATCGCGTTGGCCGACCTGATCCTGCGCGCGAAGCTGCCGCTGCGCCTGACCCTGTTGATCCCGGCGGTCGAAAACGCGGTTGCCGGCAATGCCTATCGCCCCGGCGAAGTGATCCGCACCCGCGCCGGCCTGACTGTCGAGATCGACAATACCGATGCCGAAGGCCGCCTCGTGCTCTGCGATGCGTTGACCTATGCGAGCGAGTCGAAACCGGATCTGATCGTCGACTTCGCGACGTTGACCGGCGCCGCGCGCGTCGCGCTCGGCCCGGACCTGCCGGCGTTGTTCGGCAACCGCGAAGACCTCGCGCAGGCCGCGGTCGCCGCGGGCCGGCGCGAGCAGGATCCGCTGTGGCACATGCCGCTGTGGGCACCGTATCGCGCGATGCTCGATTCGCGCGTCGCAGATCTCGCCAATGCCGGCCCCTCCAGGCACGCCGGCGCCATTACTGCTGCGCTCTATCTCGAACGCTTCGTGCCGCAGACGATTCCGTGGCTGCATCTGGACACCTACGCCTGGAACGACGCCGACAAGCCCGGTAGGCCTGCGGGTGGCGAGGCGCTGGGCCTGCGCGCGATCTTCGCGCTGCTCGCGCAGCGCTATCGCGGATGAATCGGGTTGCAGGTATTACAATATCGCCCGATTTCCGTTTCCCGTTTTCCGCATGAGTGCTCTTCCCCTCGCGTTGCCCGCGCAGCGCATCGACGCCAACAAGCTGGCCAAGCGCCTGCGCCGCCAGGTCGGCCAGGCGATCGCCGACTACAACATGATCGAGGACGGCGACCGCGTCATGGTCTGCCTGTCCGGCGGCAAGGATTCGTACACGTTGCTCGACGTGCTGCGTCAGCTGCAGGCCAAGGCGCCGGTGCGTTTCGAACTCGTCGCCGTGCATCTCGACCAGAAGCAGCCCGGTTACGATCCGGATGTGCTGCCGAACTATCTGCGCGACATCGAGCAGCCGTTCGAGATTCTCGAGCAGGACACCTATAGCGTCGTCCAGCGCGTGATTCCGGAAGGCAAGACCATGTGCGGTCTGTGTTCGCGCCTGCGCCGCGGCGCGTTGTACACGCATGCCGAGCGCGCGGGCTTCACCAAGATCGCACTCGGCCACCATCGCGACGACATGGTCGAGACGCTGTTCCTCAACATGTTCTATCACTCGCGCCTGAAATCGATGCCGCCGAAGCTGCTGTCCGACGACGGTAAGCACGTGTTGATCCGCCCGCTCGCCTACTGCAAGGAAGCCGATATCGCCGAATACGCCGAACAGAAGGCGTTTCCGATCATGCCGTGCAACCTCTGCGGCTCGCAGGAGACGCTGCAGCGCAAGGCGATCAAGACGATGTTGCACGAGTGGGAGCGCAAGACGCCGGGTCGCACCGAGAACGTGTTCCGCGCGATGACCTCGATCGCGCCGTCACAACTCGCCGACCGCGAGCTGTTCGACTTCGCCGCGCTCGGCGCACGTTCGCCGAATCCGCCGCCGAGCATGACCGACTGGCTGCTCGGCGACGGCGTCGACGCGTCCGGTTCCTGATTGCGTCCATCTCCTCTTTCTGCGCGGGCGTCGCGGCCCGCGCATTTCTCCTGTCTGGAAAATCGCCATGTGGTTTCGCAACCTGACCCTGTTCCGCTTTTCGTCCGCCGTGGCCAAATCGCTGAAGTCGCTCGACGACGATCTCGCCGAGAAGAAGCTGCGCCCCTGCGGCCCGGTCGAACTGGCCACGCGCGGCTTCATCTCGCCGTTCGGCCGCAACGAGGACGCGTTGACGCACCGGACCGGCGAATTCGCCCTGCTGACCATCGGCGCGGAAGATAAACTCCTGCCATCTTCGGTAATAAACGAGGAATTAGCCGCGCGTTTGCAGAAAATAGCCGAAAAAACTGGCAGAAAACCGGGTGGTCGCGAGCGCAAACGGCTCAAGGAAGAGGTGTTGACCGACCTGCTTCCGCGCGCTTTCATACGCCTGTCAAAGCGGAATGCTTATCTGGATAGCCAGGACGGCTGGTTCGTTGTCGACACCGCCAGCAAAAAAGCCGCCGAAGAAGCCGTCACGCAGCTGCGCGAGGCGCTCGGCAGCTTTCCGGCCGTGCCGATGGCGGCGGAGGAATCGCCGCGGGTGCTGATGACGGACTGGCTCGCGAACGGCAAATTGCCAGCCGGTTTGGTGTTGGGCGACGAATGCGAACTGCGCGATCCGGTCGAGTCCGGCGCGATCGTCCGCTGCCGCCGCCAGGAGCTTGAAACGGACGAGGTGCGGGAGCATCTGAAGAGTGGGAAGCAGGTATTCGCGCTGGGACTGACGTTCGAGGATCGCTTGAGTTTTTCGCTCGGCGAAGACCTCGTGGTGCGCAAGCTGCGCTTCCTTGATGTGGTTCAGGACGAACTTGGCGAAGGCGACAAGGAGAGCGCCGCCGCCGAACTCGACGCGGTGTTCGCGTTGATGTCTCTGGAATTGAGACGGCTGTTTGCAAAATTTGAGGAATGGTTCGGGTTGCCCCGACCATCCGACAAAAAATAGAACAACCCGGTTACGCGACGCCGAGGTACTTATGAGGTTTATCGACATGACCTTGGCAGAGCAAAACGACTATCTCGAACTCGCGACCGACGACGGCGATACGATCAAGGTATTGCGCGCCGCGCACCCGCGAGCACGGCGCCTGCGTCTGACCGTCACCTCGGGCGGCGCGCGCGTGTCGTATCCGCCGTCGACGCATCCTGCGCAGGTGTTCGCTTTCCTGCGCAAGCACGCCGACTGGCTCGAACGCAAACTCGACGAACTGCACATCGAGGAAGCACCGCCGATCGAACCGGGCCGGCCGACCCTGATTCCGCTGCGTGGCGAAACCAAGCGCCTGGTCTGGCGCGACGGCGCCTTCCCGCACATCGAACTCGACGGCGAAGACCGCCTCGTGCTCACGCTGCCGAAGCCGCACAACAAGCGCACCCTCACTGCTGCGCGATCATTGTTGCATTCGTTTTTGCAGGCGCAGATCCGCCGCGACGTCTCGCGCCTGCTCGCACGCTACGTGCCCGAACTCGGCCGCGCGCCGACCGGCGTGCGCGTGAAGTCGCTTAAAAGCCTGTGGGGCAGCCTTGACACGCGCGATGCGGTCACGCTCGATCTCGCGCTCGCGCTCGCGCCGCCGGAGGCGCTCAAATACGTCGTCATCCACGAACTCTGCCACTTGCGCTATCGCGATCATTCGCCACGCTTCTGGGCCCTGGTCGGCTCGCTCTATCCCGACTGGAAGGAGCAGCGCGAATGGCTCAAGGCGCGCGGGCATGCGCTGAAGGCGGAGTTGGCGCGGTTGATTGAGACCGCATAGCACTCGTTTCGGTGCAAACGTATCCGCCGTCATTGCGGCAGCCGATGCCCGTGCACTGCGCGCAGCGTTTGGTTAGCATGCGGGTATGAGCGAAAACGATGTCGCCGATCCCCTGAACGCATTGCCGCCGTCGGTCGAAAGTCCGTCCGCGCCGGCGCCACCTCTTGCGCCAGCGCCACGGCGCGGCGCGAGCGGCTTCGGCTGGCTGCTGCTGGTCCTCATCCTTGGCGCGGCGGGTTACGGTTACTGGCGCCTGCAGGGCATCGAGCAGGGCCACGAGGCGACCGTGCAGACGGAAGCATCGGCGGCGCAGAAGTTGCGCGACGAAGTCGAGGCCTTGCGCCGCAGCGCCGATGCAAGCAAGAGCGAGGCGCAGACGCTGCGCACGCGGCTCGACGACACGGCCAAGGTCAACGACTCGTTGCGCGCGCAGGTGCTCGGACTGTCCGAGCGCGCGCGCTTGTCCGAAGACGCGATCGCCAATCTCGCCGAGAAGCGTCTGTCCGGGCACGATGCGCTGTTGCTCAACGAAGCCGAACTGCTGCTCGTGCTCGCGCAGGAACGCTACACCTTGTTCGCCGATCCGGCGCCGTCGCTGGCCGCGTACCGGCTTGCCGACGCGGCGCTGGCGCAGGCCAACGATGCTGCGTTCGCTTCGGTGCGCCAGAGCATCAACGCGGAGATCGCGGCGTTGGGCGCGCTGGAGACGAACAATCCGTCGGCGGCGCAGCAATCGCTGGCGCAATTGCGCGAGTCGCTGGCGCAGTTGCCGACCCGGCAGCGCGATGAAGAATCCGGCCTGGCACAACAGGATTCGCGTTTCGCGCGCATCTTTGGCCAGTTCATCCGCATCCGCCGTGATGATGCTGGCGGTCGCATCGGACGCAACGATCCGCTGTTCGCACGCACGTTGCTCGACGCGAGCCTGCGCGACGCGCAGGGCGCATTGCTGATCCGCGATGCCTCGCGCTGGCAGCAGGCACTGACCGCCGCACGCGCGCAACTCGCGCACGATTTCGACGCGACTTCACCCGAGGTGGCGAAAGCGCAGGCTACGCTCGATGGCCTGGCGAAAACGCCGATCGCGCCACCCGCGCCGAACGTGTTCGGCGCCGCGCTCAAGGAACTGCGCAATCTGCGCACGACGCACAGCCTGCAAGCCGCGCCCGCGCCCGAGCCGGCGAAACCCGTCGCGCCGGTGCAAGCGGAAGGTCAGTCGTGAGATCGTGGACCGCAGTGCTGTTGCTGCTGATCGTCGCGGTCGCCGCGGCCTGGGGTTGGCACGCACTCGCGCTCGATCCGGGCGAGGTGCACCTGCGTTTCGCCGGCTGGCGCATCGAGACGAGCTTCGTGTTCGGCGTGATCGCCGCGTTGTTGCTCTGGGCGATCCTCAGTCTGGTCTTCCGCGCCGTGTTCTGGCCGGGGCGCGCCTTGCGTCGGCGCGCGTTGCAGCGCGGACACGAACGCAT
>NZ_DASVOK010000235.1:0-2124 GCF_036383415.1 Rudaea sp.
GCCGAAGTCATGGTCGGACCGGACAAGGTCGAGGCGGCACGCGCGCTCAAGCCGCTCAACGAGCGCGGCATCTTCGGCAAGACCGTGTTCCTGTTCGACGGTGTGCCGCAAACGCAACTCGCGCAGCTAGGAGAACTGCACAAGCCGAGCGTCGCCGACCTGTTCGTGGCGACGATGAAGGGGACCTACGCATGAACGCATCGTCTGAAATCAGCCAAGCCGCAATGACCAAATCGAATCCGATGCAAACCTTCCTCTGGCTGCTCAAGCGCGAATACTGGGAAAATCGCGGCGGCTTTCTACGCGCGCCGCTGATCACGGCAGGCGTGATGATTGCGATTACCCTACTCACGCTAATGATCGCGGAAAGCGCTGCATCTCGGCACGGCATCAACCTTGGCGGCATGAATCTCGATGCGATTTCGCGCAATATGACGACCGACCAGATCGCGCTATTCAATTCGGGTTTGAACGCCGGTTTGATGGTTATCTCCGTACCCATCATGGTCGCGCTGTTCTTCGTCGTGTTCTTCTACCTGCTCGGCGCGCTCTACGACGATCGCCGCGACCGCAGCGTGCTATTTTGGAAATCGCTGCCAGTCTCCGACCTCCACACCGTGCTGTCCAAGGCCGCTGCGGCGGCTGTGATCGCACCGTTGTTCGCGATCGCCGCGGTCATCGTGCTGCATCTGGCTTTCCTGCTCATCATCAGTGCCTACGCGATGCTGAAAGGAGTCAATCCGCTGCCACTGTTGTGGAACCCGCGGCTGCTCGTCTCGTTGTGGGCCCGGCTGATTCTGCTAATTCCCATTAATGCGCTGTGGGCGTTACCGACCGTAGGTTGGCTGCTGCTCTGCTCGAGTTTCGTGCGCTCCAAGCCGTTCCTGTGGGCAGTGCTGCTGCCGCTGATTACTGGAATCCTGATCGGCATGGTCGGCTTGATGCAGCAGCTTTCGCTGCCGAGCATGTGGTACTGGCGGAACATTGTCGGCCGCATCCTACTCGGCTTCCTTCCAGGCAGCTGGCTTGGCGCGTTCGGCGGTAGCATCTTCGGTATATTCAAGAGCGGCGACAATATCGACATCGCCCTGGCCAAAGGTGACATCGTCAGCGCTGTTCTGTCTTGGGATCACATCGTCGGCATACTCGGCTCGCTCGACTTGTGGCTCGGGGTTGTCGCGGGCATCGGAATGATCGCCGCGGCCGTGTACTTCCGTCGTCAGCGCATCGAGACCTCGGTCTGACAGACCGGCCACAAAACGCGACGCATCGCGCGCCGCGTCGTTCGATTCAGATCGCCGGATTCAGAGTTTCTCGCTGACGATGCGGTAAGCGTCACCGCTCTTGATCACGCCCGACTGGTTCAGGTCGATTTCGCCTTCGAGCCAGTAGCGATCGAAACCGAGGTCGGTGCGACGGAACACGACCGCGTGGCTGCGGTAGATGTAGAACAGATCGCCATAGCGCAGGTCGCCAGCGCCCATGCTCGCGGTGATGACCTTCGCATCGTTGAAATGCCGCTCCATGTCGGTGCGCACCTTCGCCACCGGCAGATGCGCGGTGAACATCTTCGGCTCGCTGTGCATCGCGCGCAGGCTCGGATTGGCCACATCGCGTATCGCCTCGTCGACGCGATAGCGATCGGTCGAAGTCTTCACCAGTTCGGCGCGATCGAGGTTGAGCTCACCTTCGACCCAGAACAACTCGACGTGATTGCGGTCGCGCCTCACGACCGCGCGTACCGGACCGCGGACGAAGATTTCATCGCCCTTGCGCAACAGCACGGGACCGATCGCCCCGACCGCCGGGCGGCCAAGGTTGAATTGGTTTTCGAATGCATGCTTGATCGCTGCCGTGTCGGCAGCGGGCGCCGCCTGTCCGACCTGCATTGCTTTCGCCGACGGCGCAGGAGAAATTGTCGCGACCGTGGTCGCCGGAGCGGGTAGCGGTGCTGCAGGCGCCGTCGGCGCAGGCTTTTCGGCAACCGCAGGGCTCGGTGGTGGAGTGGCCACAACCGGCGTGGGAGCGGGCTTCGCCACCGCCACCTGTGGCGACTCGGCGCTCTTCGCCGGCGTCGATTCGCGTGCCGGTTGCGGCTCGGCCACCGGCGCGGCGGAAGCGGCG
>NZ_DASVOK010000236.1:0-15614 GCF_036383415.1 Rudaea sp.
TGCCGAGGCGCTGAAGAGCGTCAAGCTCGCCTCGGGCGAGACGGTCGAGGAAGCCCGCGCCGCGCTGATCGCCAAGGTCGGCGAGAACGTGCAGGTGCGCCGCCTCGTGCGCATCGACAGCGCGAACAACGTCGGCGCCTATCTGCACGGCGGCCGCATCGGCGTGCTCGCCGAGGTCAAGGGCGGTGACGCCGACTTCGCGCGTGGCGTGGCGATGCACGTCGCCGCGATGAACCCGCCGTACAACAAGGCCGCCGACGTACCGGCCGACTTCGTCGCCAAGGAAAAGGAAATCGAACTGGCCAAGATGAGCGAGAAGGACAAGGCCAAGCCGGCCGAGATCCTCGAGAAGATCATCGGCGGCAAGATCGCCAAGATCGTCAACGAGAATACGCTCTACGGCCAGGCCTATGTGCTCGACACCGACAAGAGCGTCGAAGCCGCGGCCAAGGCCGCCGGCGCCGACGTCGTCAGCTTCAAGCGCCTCGCCGTCGGTGAAGGCATCGAGAAGGTCGTCGAGGACTACGCGGCCGAAGTGGCGAAGGCCATGCAGGTCTGAGAGACCCCGCTTCGAAGAAAAACAAGAAAAGCCCGCAGGCGACTGCGGGTTTTTTTGTGACCACCATCCATGGCGCTCACCCTACGGACCATCGCTGACGCGATGTCAAAAATCGCTCCCGGCGATTTTTTGTGCGCCACGATATACTTGCAACTCACGACGAGATCCGCTCATGCCCGCCGAGACGAAATACAAACGCATCCTGTTGAAACTCTCCGGCGAAGCGTTGATGGGCGAAGCCGACTACGGCATCGACCCGAAGGTGATCTACCGCCTCGCGCGTGAGACGATCGAAGTCGAGCGCGCCGGCGTACAGGTCGGCTTGGTGATCGGCGGTGGCAACATCTTCCGCGGTGAAGGCCTCGCCGCGGCCGGCATGGATCGCGTCACCGGCGACCACATGGGCATGCTCGCCACCGTGATCAACGCGCTCGCGATGCAGGACGCGATCGAGAGATCAGGCGGCGAAGCACGCGTGATGAGCGCGATCAAGATCAACGAGGTCTGCGAGGACTTCATCCGCCGCCGCGCGATCCGCCACCTCGAGAAAGGCCGCATCACGATCTTCGCCGCCGGCACCGGCAACCCGTTCTTCACCACCGATTCGGCCGCCGCGCTGCGCGCGATCGAGATCGGCGCCGACCTCGTGCTCAAAGCGACCAAGGTCGACGGCGTCTACACCGCCGACCCGAAGAAGGACGCGAGCGCGACGCGCTACGAGCGCCTGAGCTACGACCAGGTGATCGAACGCAAGCTCGCGGTGATGGACACGGCCGCCATCGCCCTGTGCCGCGACAACAAGCTGCCGCTGCGCATCTACGACATGGGCCGCGAGGGCAACCTCATGCGCATCATGCGCGGCGAAGCCGTCGGCACGCTGGTCGACACCGGCAAGTAAACCCACCCGTTCGTCGCTCCCCCACGCGCATGCGCAAGGCATGCGCGTATGTCTGCGTGCGCGCTTTTTCTTCGCGTTTCGGCGCCACTGCCTGTAATCGCGCACGCCGATTCCCGCAATGAATGGTCGAAGGCAAAAACTTCGGCCAGCGCACGATGCGAGGGCCCAAGCGTCAGGGAACGGATGCGGTCAAGGGAAGGACCGCATCCGTGTTTCGGAACGTTTTCGTCCATCCATCACATCGAGGAACCGTCATGAAAACTCGTCTACTCACTATCGCAATCGCGCTTTCCGCAGTCGCCGGCATCGTCCACGCGGAACAGCAATCGCCCCTTCCGTCGGTCGTCGTGCATTCCGAACGTTCGTCCGCCAAGGCTCCGCGCAGTGGCTACACGCTCGACTGCACGCCGCCCAACTCCGCCGTCGAGTGCGCGGCCTTCCACAAGGAAATCCGTCGCAACTTCACGATGGGCGAAATCAGCATGATCTTCGGCGCCGCGACGAGCTCCCTGCAGTACCGCACTTCGTACGACAAGGTCACGCGCCGCTACGACGCGTTCGCGCGCTCCTACGACGAACAGCATCTGACCGCGTTTGCGTCGAAATGATCGGCATGCCCGATTCCATGTTGTCCAAAGTTCGCCCCGCCCCGCGCGGGGCTGCTTTTACCCGGACCGCTCCACCGGCGTGCGCGTGAATCGCCCGCATGCGAACAGCTCATCCGCGAATCGTTTGTGGCAAACTGTCACCGCGCCAGTTCAGGGGGGACGTGTCGATGGCCCGGTTCGATACGACGCATTGGAGCGTGGTGCTGCGCACGCGCGGTGAACAGGCCGAGGCGCGCGTGGCGCTGGAGTCGCTTTGCCGCACCTACCGCCCGCCCGTGCTCGCCTACATCCGCGCCCGCGGCCATGCGCCGGACGTCGCCGAGGACCTCGCCCAGGGCTTCTTCACCCGCTTCATCGAGCGCGCCATGCATGCACAGGCCGATCCGGCGCGCGGTCGCTTCCGTTCCTTCCTGCTGACTGCACTCAAGCATTTTCTCGACGACGAAGGCGATCGCCAGCGTGCGCTCAAGCGCGGCGGTGCGGTCCGTCACGCCGCGCTCGACGACCTCGACACGGGCGATCCGCTCGGCGACACGCAACAGCCGACCACACCCGAGCAGGTGTTCGAACGCAGTTGGGCGCAAGCCGTGCTGCATGCCGCCATTCGCCGCCTGCGCGCGGAGACGACAGAGGCCGGCAAACAGAATCTGTTCGATGCGCTCAGCGAGTTCCTGATCGAACGCCCGAGCGAAGACGACTACGCGCGCCTCGCCGCGACGCTGCAGATGAAGCGCGGCACCCTCGCCGTCGCCGTGCATCGCCTGCGTGCCCGCCTGCAAGCCTGCGTGCGCGAGGAACTGGCGGAGACGACCGACGACCTTGTCTCGCTCGACCACGAAGTCGATCACATGCACAAGACGATGCCCGGGCTGCTCGCGCCCGAATAACGTCGTCCGGATCGCGCAAGCCAGCGGCTGCAGCGACCTCGGCCAGACACGGCGCTCCGCGTTGCGCGCGCCGCGCTCCGATCCCGATCATTTACCAGCGGAATGCGCTGCCCGAAACCGGGCATCGCGCGTGACTTTCGTCGATCGACATGGCAACCCCGTCTCCGCATTCATGACAAGTTCCGCAAGCAACCTCCGTCGCGGAAAATAATCCACTATTGAATTTATAAACTTTTCCACATTTTTACTTGTCTACTCGATTTGTGCAGACGGAGCTCGCGCACCGGGTGTAATGACTGCCACGTCTTGCCGTAATACATCGGTGACGGCAATGGTCTCGCACGATTCTCCGCAGCGGCCGTCGGTTTCGAAAGGTGGATGCAACAGAGATGCGACATCCGCCTTCCTGCCAACTCCCAATCATCCACGAGGAAACTGCCGTGAAAGCCAGCCTGCACATCGTCATCGCCAGTCTGCTGTTCGCCTTCGCCGCCGCCAACGCGGCCGACCCGCAGCAGCCGTTGAACCAAGTCAACGTGCATTCCGCCAAGCCAGACGCCCTGGCGGCGGCGCCGAAACTCACGCTCGACTGCGCGCCGCCGAATTCCGCACAGCAATGCGCCGCGTTCCATTCCGAGATTCGCCGCCACTTCAACAGCCGCGAGATCGGCATGCTGTTCGGCGCGGCGACTGCTTATCCGGAGTATCGAACGTCCTATTCGTTCGTGAAATCGCGCTACGACAATTTCACCCGCGAATACGATACGCGCAATCTGACCGCCTTCGCCGGGCACTGAACCCCGGACGCGGAATCGCCTGCTGCGCGCCGGCGTGGCGGGCGGATTTACACCATCGACAACCGGCCGGCGCGTCTTGCGCCGGTCTCGCCCAGGCCGATGCGTCAGTCCGGCTTTCTTTCGAATACGCTCGCCGACTTTCGGCCGATTTGTGGCAGACTGTCGCCAATGCAGCCGCGGCGGGGAGCGGCGTATGGCGCGATTCGAGACTGCTCGCTGGAACGCAGTGCCGGGCGCACGCTTGGCGAACGGCTGCCGTCTTCGCGTGCGCGAAGAGCCGATTCCTGCCCCGCTCCACCCCGGGATTCATAGCCGAGAATGCGCGATCTGCGCGCCGCCCCGGGCGGCGCACTGCTTCGAGATCGCTGGGCGCAACGCCTGCGTGAGCACCCAGCGGATTCGCCGCGAACCAGGCACGCGGATGTCCATGCACTTTCTTCGGTTTGGCCAGGCCACGGGCAGGCGCTCGGCGTTTCCGCGCCGGAGCATGGCGGCCTGCGGCTGCCAGCAAGCGATCGCGCTGTAATCGGAAACGGCAAATACCGTATTGGGGAAAAACGCATCGGGGAGTCGCCACGCCATGATGTCCGCTCCGAGTCATCGCATCGACCGTTTCGCCACCACACGCTGGTCGGTGGTCATGCACACCGCAGCCACGGCTTCCGTCGACGCACGCACCGCGCTTGCCGAACTCGCGCAGCGCTACTGGTATCCGGTCTATGCGTATGCGCGTTGCTGCGGCCACACACCGGCGATCGCCGAGGACATCACTCGCAGCTTCCTCGATCATTTGATGCGCGATTTCCGCGACGGCAACGCCAGCGCCGAACGCGGCCAGTTCCGTCGCTACCTGCGCGAACGCCTGGACGCTTTCCTCGGCGGCGACTGGCGCGAGATCGTCGACATCCACGGCGACGGGGGACCCGTGCCTCCGGCAGACCTGGAGGAACGTTATCTGCAGGATCTGCCCGATGCCGGATCGACCACACCCGCGGAGGCCTATGAGCGCAGCTTTGCGCTGGAAGTCATCGCGCGCGCATTGCGCCGCTTGCGCTCGGAGGCGCAGCGCACGGGCCATTCCGCGATGTACGCCGCGCTCGAACCGTTTCTCGCGCGCGAACCCGCGTCGGGGCAACTCGACGCGACGGCGCAATCGCTGACCTCGCGCCCGCTCGCGCTGGTCGTCGCGCTCAAGCGCCTGCGCCAGCGCCTGCGCGAACTGGTCGGCGAAGAACTGGCCGACACGGTCAGCTCGCGCGATGAGCTTCTAGCCGAGCAAACCGCCCTGCATGCGATCCTGACCCGGAGAGGCAGTGCGTCATGAACGCGCTGCGCGAGGACGTCGGCGGCAATCCACTTGCCAGCCAGTACGACTGCCGCGCAGCACTGGCCGACCTGGTATTCGCCTACTCCAGCACAGACGGCTCCGACTCGACCCGGCCGCGACCACTCGCCCTGCTGCCCAACGCCGCGCTCGAACTGGATCTCACCGATCCCGAACAACGCGAATTCGGCGACTACGAACTGCTCGAACTCATCGGCGAAGGCGGCATGGGCGTGGTCTACCGCGCCTACCAGAAAACCCTCGACCGCGAAGTCGCGGTCAAGCTCCTTGCCGCCGGCCCCTGGGCATCCAAACCCTACGTCGAGCGCTTCCGCCGCGAGGCGCAGAACGCTGCGCGCATGCAACATCCAAACATCGTCGCGATCTACGAGGTTGCCAGCGCCGAAGAGTTGCACTTCTTCAGCATGCGCCTGGTGCGCGGGCCGAGCCTCGCCGTCGTACTCAAGCGCGACGGGCCGCTGCCACCACGCAAGGCCGCGAGTCTGATGCGCACGATCGCCGAGGCGGTCGACTACGCCCACCGCCTCGGCGTGCTCCACCTCGACCTCAAGCCCGGCAATGTGCTGATCGACGAAACCGGCACCGCGCATGTCGCCGACTTCGGCCTCGCACGCCGGCTCGATCCGGCCGACGGCGCGGGCATCGAAGCCGACACGGACGAAATTTCCGGCACGCCGAGCTACATGGCGCCGGAGCAGGCGAACATGCGGAAGCTCTCGCCGGCAGCCGACGTCTGGGGGCTCGGTGCGATCCTCTACGAACTCCTCACCGGCCGGCCGCCGTTCCTCGGTGACACGCCGAAGGACACGCTCCAACTCGTGCGCGAAGCCACGCTCGCACCGCCGCGTGAACTCGCGCCGGCGATTCCGCGCGATCTGCAAGCGATCGCGCTCAAATGCCTGACGCGCGATGCCAGGCAGCGCTACGCCGGCGCGCGCGACCTGGTCGACGACCTGAGCCGTTTCCTCGAAGGCCGCGCCGTGCGCGCGCGGCCGCTCAATCTGGCCCAGCGCACGTTGCGCTGGGCTCGACGTGAACCGTACGTCGCCGCGTTCGCGGCGCTGTTCGCCGTTTCTCTGCTTGTCGGCTTGATCGGCATCGCCTGGCAATGGCGCCAGGCGCGCGCGAATGCCGCACTCGCGCAAAGCAACGCCGACCTCGCGCAGAACACGCTGTGGGCGTCGCGCACTGCCGATGCACAACGACTGATCGCCGAGGGCGACGCCTACAAGGCCCTTGTCGGCACCGTCACCAACCTGCGCGAAATGGAGGCGAAGGGGGCGCACGAGCAGGCCGCATTGCAGCGGTTGCGCATCGGCACGGTGCTCGCGAATGCGCCGCAGTTGATCGATACGATCGGATTGGATCTCGGATCGAAACCAAACGAGATCGCCAACCTCGCCCTGGCGCCGGACGGCAAAAGCTTCGCGGTTTCCACCGTCAACGAAACGGCCACCGAACGCAGCGTGTATCTGGTCGATGTCGCAAGCGGCTCCGTGCGCTGGAGCACCGGTACCAACGTCCAATCGCATGGCATGCTGGGAAGCCAGGACTACCTGGAACTGCGCTTCTCCGCAGACGGCCATCGTCTGATCGGTTCTCCTTTCGGTGACTTCGGCGCGGCGGCGCCGCTCCTGCGTCCGCGTTACATCGACAACGTGCTGATCGACGTCGACGCAGGACGTCGCGTCGAACCGCCGCCCGGATTCGCCGATTTTCTCGCCAACGACTTCGCGCCGGACGGCCGTTATGCCTTGCTCTTCGACAAACACGGCTACGTGCAGCGCTGGCGCACGCTGCCGTGGGCCGCAGCCGGCCAGCGCGTGAAGCTCGAAGGCAACATCAATCCCGATGACAGGTTCAGCGCGCTGCAAGGCGAAGCGTTGCTTGCCGAAGGCGGCGATCTCGCCGTCTTCACCAGCGATTCCAACCTGACCTTCCGTGTTTTCGACGCTGAAAGCCTGCGCGTCCGCCATGCCCTCAAGCTGACCCCCGCCCAAGGTCGCGCGACCGCGTGGATGCTCGCCCGCGACGGCCGGCGGCTCGCGATCGGCACGACGAGCGGACAGGTCGCGATCTGGAATCTCGACACCGGCGACGCCGCCTGGTTCCAGCCGCAGCTGACGGCGCGGATTTCGGTAGTGCGCTTCAGCAACGACGACAGCCGTCTTCTCGCCATATCCAGCGAGCCGAGCGAATTGCGTGTGTTCGATGCGCGCAGCGGCGAACTCGTCGGCACACCGGTTGCGCTCGGCCACGATTTGACGCCTGGCGGTCCGAACAACGGGGAATTCGGCCCCGATGCCGCCACGCTGCTGACCACGCGCTGGACCACGCATGCCACGCTCTGGCGCCTGCCGGAGCAGGGTTTTCCGCTGCAGGCACCAGCCACAATCGCGCCGCTGATGGTCGCCCAAGCGGCGCGCTTCGCCATTGCGACCGATGCGAGTTCGCGTCTCTTGGTCACGGACGACAACAACCTGATCAAGCTTTGGCGCGTGCAATGGTCACCGCTCATGGATCGCCGCGCGGCGCCGCTGGTCGCCGACACGCTGCGCTTCGACGGTCGCCATCTCGTCGCGGTCGACGCCGATCGTGTTCGTGTGTTCGACGCTGCGTCCGGCCGGTTCGAGGGCATGCCGATCGCGCTGCCGCAAGCGCCGACCTATGCCGGACTCGAGGCGGGCGGCGAGCGCGTCGTCACGATCACCGGCCGCCAGTTGGCTTGTCACGATCGGCGTAACGGGCAGCCTTGCTGGCCTGCGCTCACGCTGCCGGATTCGCCGTCACGCATCGGTACCGCAGCGCGCGCGTCCGTGCTCGCGGTTGCCACGGGCGCGAACGAGAGCGGCGCGTTTCTGGAGCATATCAAGCTGATCGATCTCGTCACCGGCCAGCAACGCGGCGCGGACATCGCGCTGCCGGGGCCACTGGCGGCCTTGCGCCTGTCCGACGACGGCAGACATCTCCTCACCTGGCACGACTCGCTGCTGAATGCCCAGCCGAAAGCAAGGAACCTTCTGTATGTGATCGATGCGAGCACAAACACGCAGCAGCCACCGCTCGTGCACGAGGATGCGCAGAGCATCATCGACGCTCGCTTTGCCGCCGACGACAGCATGTGGAGCCTCGCGGGACCAGATGTCGAAGGCAACGGGGCCGACCACACTTTCATTCGGCACTGGAGTGCGCAAGGAGATGTCCTGGCGAAGGTCTCGGCTGACGGAAGCGAGCTGTCGCTGCTGCCCGTCCCCGCGGATCGCGGTGTGATCGACACAACCGGACCGCGCTGGATCAGCGCAGGCGGCGCGGTGCGAAAACTGAATGGGCCGTATTGCGATGATCGGGTCAATGCCAGCGCGCTCAGCGCGGACGGCAAGCTGCTCGCGCTGGCGACGTTCGGCAGCGTCGTGCTTCTCGACCTCGCCAGCAACGAGACACTGGTGCCGAACTTCAAGCTGCCGCTGCCCAACCACGACGCTGTGCAGCAACTCGCCTTCGCGCCGGACAGCAAGCTGCTGGTCGGTCGCACGATTTCCGGACACTGGTTCCGCTGGCACCTGAAGACGGACACGCGAGCGCTGGCCGACATCGAACAGGATGTCCAACTGCGCGATTTGACCAATCGTGGCATGCGCGACTCGGTCAACAGCGGCGTGCTCAGCCAGGCTGAGCCCCTGCCACCACTGCCCGACGAACAGCGCAGGCTTCTGCGCAACGCCGATCCAGGGCCCGCGCCAGCCGACGACACGGCGACGGCTGCTGTCGCGACGGCTGTTGCGCCGATCCCCGCGGATGCGCGCTATCGCACGCTCGATCTCGATGCCATCGCCAACGTCGAACCGCGCGAACCGATGAACCGCGTCACCCGCGTGCCGCCGCTGCCGCAGAGCCTGCCGACGCTGCCACGCGGCCTGCAGCGCTACGACGGCGTCGATTTCCTGCTCGGCCGCGCCGTGCAATTGTCGGGCACGCCCAACAACCTGCTCGACGTTGAGTTTCCCGCGCGTTCAGCGCGACTCGACATCGGCACACAGCGCATCGACGCCGTCGATGCGCTGGTGCTCCAGTTCAAGTCCGTGCATGGAGAAGTCGGCAACATCGTGCTGCATTATGCCGACGGCGGCGAAGCCAGGCTGGCCATCGTCAACGGTCGCGACACGGTGCGCAATTGGGAAGACAAAGGCGATGCGACCACGCTGCGCATCGGCTGGCTCGCCGCGTTCTCCACGCAGATGCGCTACTACGGCATGGCCGCAAGCGGGGAGGAAACGATGGCACGCAGCTACGTCGCCCGCCTGGCCAATCCGCAACCGGCACGCGCGGTCAAGTCGATTTCGCTGCTCGCGCCGCCCGAGGCTTCGCCGGGATTGCTGTTCCTTGCGCTAACGCTCGAACCCGAACCGGCAGGACAACATCCATGATCCGTCGCTCGCAAGCGTCGTTCGCGGTTGTCGCATCGCTGCTGGGCATTTCCGGCGCCTTCGCGCAGACATCCCCTGCGGCGTCGGACGATACGGCGGCAAAGAGCGTAACGCCGACGGCGCAGCTCGAGCAGATCGAAGTCCTCGGCTCGCATATCCGCGGCGTCGATCTCGAAACCCAGCACCTGGTTCTCGTCCTCGATCGCGCCGATATCGAACGCACCGGCCTGACCAGCATTTCCGACGTCGTGCAGCAGATCGTCGACAACGGACAGACGCTGAACCGCCACATCAACAATAACGGCAACGGCGAGCTGACCGTCAACCTGCGCAGCCTCGGCGCGAACCGTACGCTGGTGCTGCTCAACGGCCAGCGCTTCGCCACCGACCTCAACGGCGCCGTGGACCTGTCGGCGATTCCGCTCGCGCTGGTCGAGCGTGTCGAGGTGCTGCTCGACTCGGCTTCGGCGATCTACGGATCGGATGCGATCGCCGGCGTCATCAACATCATCACGCGGCGCAACTTCGATGGCGCCGAATTGCGCGCCTACTACGCGCAGACCGATCACGACGACGGCATGCGCCACAGTTACGACGTCAGCTTCGGCCGCAAAGGCGACAACTGGAACGCCTCGCTCGGGCTCGAATACGATCGCGACGACCCGATCTTCGCCGGCAACCGCGCGATCTCGGCGGTGCCCGTGTTCGGCCTGCCGGCCAGCGTCATCGGATCGAGTACCACGCCGTATTCCTGGCTCGCACCGTGCGGCCGGCGCAGCTGCCTGATCCGACTGATCGACGGACACGCGGCCAACTCCCCCGACGATTTCCGGCCCGTCGACTTTACCGCCGACTTGTACAATTACGCGCCGATCAATTATCTCGAGACGCCACAGCAACGCCGCGCCGTGTTCGCGCAGACGCGCTACGAATTCGGCCCCGCGCTCGCGCTCAACGTCGATGCCCTGTTCAACCGGCGCGATTCGCGCCAACAACTGGCGCAGCCGACCGTGATCGTCAGCGCCCTCGACACGGGATTTCCCGATGCGATCGCGATCTCCGCGGACAATGTTTACAACCCGCTCGGCGAAACGATCTTGTCCGCCCGACGGCGGTTCGTCGAGGCCGGGCCACGCCATCTCGACGAGCGCGTCGACACCCGGCGCTATCACATGGGCCTGGACGGCAGCTTCGCATTCGCCGGTCGCGATTTCACCTGGCGCGCCGACGCCGTGCAAACCAAATCGGCCGAACGCGACTTCGCCGGTCCGTTTGCCGACGATCGCAGGCTCGCGCTCGCCCTCGGTCCGTCGTTCCGCGACGCTTCCGGCACGGCGCGTTGCGGCACGCCGGACGCGATCATCGCCGGCTGCGTGCCGCTCGATTTGTTCGGGCCGCCGGGATCGATCACGCCGGCGATGCTCGACTACGTCGGCGCCTTCGAGCATTACGGCTACGGCAGCCGCTCGCAACAGCTCGAGGCCAACCTTTCGACCACCCGCCTGTTCGAGATGCCGGCCGGCGACGCCGGCTTCGCGTTCGGCGTCGAACACCGGCGCGAAAGCGGCTACTACAACGCCGATCCGCTGGATGCCGGCGGCTACGCCAACGGCTTCGGCGCCGGGTCCACGTCGACCTCGGGCAGCTACACCGTCAGCGAGATCTACGCCGAATTCGACCTTCCGCTGCTGCGCGAACTGCCGTTCGCGAGCAAGCTCGACCTGATCGCCGGCACGCGCTATTCGCGCTACAGCAACTTCGGCGGCACGACCAACACGCAGTTCGGCCTGCGCTGGAAACCGGTCGACGCGATGCTGGTGCGCGCGAACTACGCGCAGGGCTTTCGCGCGCCCGACGTCAATGCGCTGTTCGCGGGTAATATCGCCTATGCCGTCGGCGCCGGATACGACGATCCCTGCGATACGGTCAATCGCGACCCGCCGTCGACGCCGGCGGTATTGGCGCGCTGCCGTGCGCTGGGCGCGCCGTCCCCGCTCGACACGTCCGCCGCGAATTCCAACGGCCTGTACTCGGGCAATCCGCATCTCAAACCGGAGATTTCGCGCGCGCGCGGCGTGGGCATCTTCTATACGCCGTCATGGCTCGAAGGCTTCGACCTGAGCCTGGACTGGTACGACATCCGCCTGCGCGACGCGATCAGCGATCCGGGCGACCAGGGCGTCATCTACGACTGCTATCTGTTCAACAACGACGCCGCCTGTACGCAGATCCACCGCGACCCGGCGGACGGCACCATCGCATTCGTCCACGACTATCCGGTCAACAAACCCGGCGGCCTGGAAACGGAAGGCTACGACATCATGCTCGCCTGGAAGCACGACACGCCGCTCGGCAGGATCAACGCGAAACTCAACGCGAACTATGTCGACTACTTCGGCGAGATCGGCAAACCGGCACCGGGCACGCAACTGGCCAACGGCGTGATCGCGGCGGGGAACCTCGTCGGCATCAATACCCAGACCGCCAGCGGCTTCTTCGGCGTCATCTGGCGTTGGCGGGCGCAAGCCACGCTCGGCTGGAACAAGGGCCCCTGGAGCGCATCGATCACCGGGCGCTACTTTTCGCACATCGACGAGGATTGCTCCATCGTGACGTTCACCGCCGAATTCGTAGGCAATCCGGCGCTCGACAGCCTGTGTTCGGCGCCCGACCAGACCATCGACGTGGGCAACGGCCAGGTGCCGAAGAACCGCGTCCCCAGCGTGACTTTCACCGATATCGAGTTCGGCTGGGATGCTCCCTGGCGTGCGCACGTCGCGTTGGGCGTGCGCAATGCGTTCGCCCGCACGCCGCCGGTTTCGTATTCCGCCTACGCGAATTCGTTCTTCCCCGACTACGACGTGCCGGGGCGTTTTTTCTACGCGAGTTATCGGCAGAAATTCTGAGTACATGAACGCGCAGCCCGCCAGCGCCTCGCCGCACGACGTTGCCGCCAATCCGCCGGCGGGCCTGCGCGTCGATACGATCGCGATCGCCGATCTCGTTTTCGGCTACTCCAGCACAGACGGCTCAGACTCGACCCGGCCGCGACCGCTCGCCCTGCTGCCCAACGCCGCGCTCGAACTGGATCTCACCGATCCCGAACAACGCGAATTCGGCGACTACGAACTGCTCGAACTCATCGGCGAGGGCGGCATGGGCGTGGTCTACCGCGCCTACCAGAAAACCCTCGACCGCGAAGTCGCGGTCAAGCTGCTCGCTGCCGGTCCGTGGGCATCGAAACCCTACGTCGAGCGCTTCCGCCGCGAGGCGCAGAACGCGGCGCGCATGCAGCACCCCAATATCGTCGCGATCTACGAGGTCGCCAGCGCCGAGGAACTGCACTTCTTCAGCATGCGCCTGGTACGCGGGCCGAGCCTCGCGGTCGTACTCAAGCGCGACGGGCCGCTGCCACCACGCAAGGCCGCGAGTCTGATGCGCACGATCGCCGAGGCCGTCGACTACGCACACCGCCTCGGCGTACTCCACCTCGACCTCAAGCCCGGCAACGTGCTCATAGACGAGACCGGCACCGCGCATGTCGCCGACTTCGGCCTCGCGCGCCGGCTCGATCCGATCGACGGCACTGGCATCGAAGCCGACGCGGAAGAAATTTCCGGCACGCCGAGCTACATGGCACCGGAACAGGCGAACATGCAGAAGCTCTCACCTGCGGCGGACGTCTGGGGACTCGGCGCGGTCCTCTACGAACTCCTCACCGGGCGGCCGCCGTTCCTCGGCGATACGCCGAAGGACACTCTGCGGCTCGTGCGCGAAACCCGCCCCGCGCCGCCGCGCCAACTCGCACCGGCAGCGCCGCGCGACCTCGAGGCGATCACGCTCGCCTGCCTGCAGCACGATCCTGCGCAGCGCTATCCCAGCGCCCGTGAACTCGCCGACGACCTGGGCCGCTTCATCGAGGGACGCGCGGTCAAAGCGCGGCCGCTCAACGCGGCGCAGCGCAGCCTGCGCTGGGCACGGCGCGAACAGCGCCTCGCCCTTGCCACGCTGCTCGCCTTTCTCGCGCTCGGCGTCGGCATGCTTGCGACAACGCAGCAATGGCAGCGCGCAGATGCCAATGCGCAACTCGCCGCACAAAATGCGGCGCTGGTCAGCGAGCGTTTGTGGCAGACGCGCATCGACCAGGCCGAAACCGCCCTGCGCGCCGGACACGCCTTCAACGCGCTGCCGAGTCTGGCGGCGAACATCGCCGAGCGCGAGCACGAAGGCAAAGATGCCTCGGTCGATCGCCTGCGTTATGCCAACGTGCTGCGCAGCGCGCCACAACTGATCGACGCGATCGGGACGAATGCGCCGCTGACCCATGCGGCGTTGAGCGACGACGGTCGGTTCGTCGCGACGACGACCAGCACGGGGCTCAAAGGCACCGTGCAGCTCTACGACCTCGCGACCGGCGTGCGCCGCTGGGAAACCGACACGTTCGACTCTCGGCGTCCCGAAAACTCGGTCACGCCCAGGAACCTGCACTTCACCGCGGATCGGCGATTTCTGATCGTCAGCACGGAATGGCTCGCCGCGGTCGCCGTACAGCCTTCGGGCGTGGCTGAATACCTGCTCGATGCGGGTACCGGACAAATCCTCCAGCCTCCCCAGGATCGCTATCCCAATCTCGATTACGCCACCTACAGCCCGGATGCCGAATACGCGCTGGTACATACGTTGAATGGCCGGCAAGCGCAGATCCTGCGCAGCTCCGACTGGACGGTCGTGTCTCCACTGGTACCACTCAAGGGATTCGACCCCAACTGGCTGGTCGCGCCGCACGGCGCCCATGTTGCAGCGACGAGGAACGGCTTTACCGACCTCGTGCTGCTCGACCCGCGCACCCTGCGCGAACGCCAGCATTTCGCGGCGCCGGAGACGCAGCGGCTGACCGCGTGGGCGTTCAGCCCCGACGCGCGCGAGTTGCTGATCGGTCGCAGCAACGGCAGTCTCGAACGCATCGCAATGGCGGACGGCAAACGCACGGCCGTGGTCCCCGCACCGCTCGGCCGCATCGGCCGCGTGGCCTACAGCGCGGACGGCCGCTGGTTCGGCGCGGTCGCCGAGTCCGGCGAGGTGATGGTGTGGGAGGCGACCGGCGCAACGTTGGTCGCACCCGTCGCGCGTTTCGAAGGACTGCCACCCGATTTCGGCGGCTATCGGCTCGAGCTCGATCCGGCCTCGCGCCTGGTGCTGGCGGCGCGCGGATCGCACAACGGCCTCTGGCGGCTGATCGCCCGCGACCAGCCGCCCAAGCAACTCGCAAGCGAACTGCCCGGCGGCCACAGCATCACCCTGGATGCGAAACGCGGGATTCTCGCTGGCGGCCGCCTTCCCGCCAGCCTGTATCTCTGGCGACTGCAGCCGGAAGCAATGCGCGCGTCGTCGCTCGCGCCTCTGCAGCAGAAAGAATTTCCTGCCGCAGATCGCATTGCCGGCGTCGACGGTGCGGCCGTGCAGATCGTGGCCAGCCGCGATGGCCGCGCGCAAGGCCCGCGCATCGCGCTGCCGCAGGCGCCGAGTTTCGCCACACTTACCGCGGACGGTGCGCGCACCGTCATCGTTGTGGGACATGAATTGCGCGTCCACGATGCGCAGTCCGGGCAACCGAGCATCACCCCACTGATGCTCGCGAACGATCCGCAACACGTGGTGATCGCACCCGACTCGCGACACCTGTTCGCAAGCTACGGCGACTACGCCGACTCGCGCTATGTCGAGATCGCACAGAGCTTCGACCTGGTCAGCGGCAAGGCGCTGTCCGCGCCGACGCCGCTGCCCGGTCAGATCGACGACGTGTTCTTTTCCGCCGACGGCGCAACAGTCGGCGTCGGGCGCTACGACGAAATCCGCCTGCTCAATGCCGACACGCTCACTCCGCGCTTTCCGCCCAAGGTGCTCGGCCAAGGCGCCAACGCGCTCCTCGATCATTACTACGAGCACGAACTCGATACAGTGGGTCCGCGCAACTTCGACGCGCCTGGACTCGGCAACGCGGCGATCTCCGCCGACGGGCGCTGGCTGGACGTCATACTCAACACCAATCCCGACACCGGCGAACTGCTCCGCCTCGACGCGCACAGCGGCGAGCAG
>NZ_DASVOK010000237.1:0-7355 GCF_036383415.1 Rudaea sp.
AAGCTGCCGACGGAAAGCTGGTTTGGCAGTTCGATGCGCCCGCGTTGCCTGGCGCTCGGCCAATCGATCACTGCGAGCCGTGCCGAGTTGTAGGTCTGACCTGTCTGCGGCGTCACCGCCGCATACAGCGTATGGCCGTCAGCACTGAAACGCGGTTTGCCGTAGCTGTCGCCGGCATCGAGCGAATCCGCGCCGGTCAGGCGCTTAGGTTCATCGCCGTCGACGGAAACCTGGAACAGGTCGGCGTTGGTGAACTGCCACGCGGCGCGATCGCGATTGCGGCTCGCGACGAAGACCACGCTGCGCCCGTCCGGCGCCCAGGTCGATCCCGCGTTCTCGTCGGGCGCGGAATAGCCGGGCAGCTTGGCGAGCGCGCTGCCCGCGATCAGGTCGCGCGCGTCGTTCGCGCCTATCGTCTGCACGAACGGGTGCGGGCGCGTGTCCTCGATCCACTTGTCGAAGTTGCGGATCGGAAATCCCGTGTAGACGTGCGCCTTGTACTTGCGCTCCTCATGTTCCTTGGCGACGCGCTCGTTGTCCTTGTCGTTCTTCGCTTCGGTGAAGACGTGGCTGGTGAACAACAGGCGCTTGCCGTCGGGCGAGAACTCCGGTTCGGTCGCGCCGGTGGACAGGGTCGTCGCCTTGATCGCTTCGCCACCCTGGGCGAGGTCGAGGATCCAGACCTGCGCGATCTTGTCGTCGCCGCGCTTGGCCGCAAACGCGATGCGCCTGGAGTCCGGGCTCCAGGCGATGCCGTTCTCCGCGGTCTTGCTCGCGGTCAGGCGCCGCGCCGGGGCGCTGCCATCGGTGGCGACAAGCCAGAGATGCGTCGCGCTCTCGTCCTTCTTGTAGCTCGGTTCGCTGACGTTGAATGCGGCGAACTTGCCGTCGGGACTGGTGACCGGTGCGCCGACGCGTGGCATCAGCCAGAGGTCTTCGTGGGTGATGACCTTCTTGTCTTCGGCGTGCGCCGACGCCGCGATTGCAGAAAGTGCAAAAAGATACTTGTGGAATTTCATGATATCCCCGATTTGGATTCCTTTTTCTCGTCCTTCCGGTGAAGGTCGGAATTCAGAGTCTTATTCTGGTTTTGACAGACAATGAGTTCCCGCTTACGCGGAAACGACACTTGTGATCACGCTTCCGGCGGCAACAGTTCCATCGCCATCACGATCGCATCCTCGCGCCCGTGCTTCGCCGGATAGTAATTCGGCCGCGTCGCGATCTCGTTGAAACCGAGCGTCGGATACAGCGCGACCGCGGCGCGGTTGGACGGGCGCACTTCAAGGAAGATGCGCTGCACGCGGTGCCAGCGCGCAAGCTCGATCATGCGCTTGACCAGATGCCGGCCGTGGCCATGTCCTTGGTGCACCGGCGTGACGCAGGCGTTGAGCAGATGCGCTTCGCCCGCGGCGACCGAGAGGATGCCGTAGCCGATGATCTCGCCGCCCTGGTCCAGCACCCAGCATTCGTAGCCGGCACGCAGGCAGTCGCGGAAGATGCCGGGCGTCCACGGGAATTCATAGGCAGCCACCTCGATCGCGGCGACGGCATCGATGTCATCGACGTGCATCACGCGCATCTGCGATCGCGGCTCGGCGAGAATCGCGACCATCGTGCTAACCCGCTGCTCCACGCAGCCGACGCGCAACGGGTTTCAGTGCCTGCCACAATGCGCGCTTGTCCGCGGCGATACCGGGTAGATGCGCAGGATCGGCGGTCACCGCGATGGTCGCTGTATTTTGCTGCATTGTGGACAATTGCGCACCGAGCGCGCGCGCCATCGCCGCACCGAGTACGAGATAGGCAGGCGCATCCGCGACGTCGTCAAGCTCTCCATTCACGTCTGCCTCGAGCCAGCTGATGGCGCCGGCGGAAACGCCGAGAGTGTGCGGCAAGTGTTTGAACAGACGCGCAAGACGCGCGTCCGCGCGCGCGCTGCGCGCGCAGACGACGGCCAGCCGCGTCGATGCGGGACCCGTCGCAAGGCTCGCATCCGCTGCATTCGCAATCTTCGTTGCGACTGTGCGCGCGCGCAGCGCATAGACATCGATGCCCATCGCCTCAAGCATGTGCAGCCGCGCCGCGTCCATCACGGCTTGCCGCCCGTCAGCGCGACGAGATCGGCCTGGAACTTCGCGAATGCCGCGTCGACCGCGGTGCCGAAGGCCTGCGCGGTCGCGGCCATGGTCTCGCCCGCCGCGGCCTGTTCGGCGCGATAGCTCTGTTCGAGCAGCGGCTCGCCGGAGTCCTGTTCGACACGCATTTCGAACGCGACCTCGGCGACGGCGCCCTGCGCCTGCGGTACGCGCTCGTAGCGCAGGATGCGGCCGCGGACGCGCAATGCCTCCACGCTCGCCGGCAGGCGGTCGGTGACGAGCGCGGAAACGCCGGCGTCACGCAGGCGGTTGGTCAGGCGCTCCTGCAGGCCGCGCGAAGGCGGATCGCTCCACAGCTGATAGTGGTAGGCGCGCAGCGCGCCAGCGTCGGGCGTCGTCGCGTAGAGCACCGACTGCTCGGCATAGACGCCTTCGGCGCGAAACGTGGCGACTTCGATCGGCAGCACCGTGAGCGGTTGCGGCAGATGTTGCTGCGCGGGCGGCGGCGGCAGCTGATAGTAGGTGACGTCGGGCACGGTGGGCGGCGAACATGCGGCCAACATCAATGCTGGCACGATCGCGGCGACAAATCGCAGGCGCGTCATTTCGGCTCCTCCTCGATCTTGTCGCGCTTCGGCGCGATCAGCAGGCGGTTCGGGCTCATGCGCACCTCGCGCGAGAACTCGTTGAAGTTGCGCGCGGCCACGGCGAGGTTCTGCGTGATCGAGTCGATGCGTTCGGACAGCGAGGCGAGGATGCCGCGCAGGTCGTCGACCGAGTCGCGCACTCCGGGGCGGTTTTCGCGGATCACCTCGTCGAGCTGGCTGACCGCGCTGTTTAGCTTGGTGCGGGTCTCGCCGAGATCGTGGGTCAAGGTCTGCACATTGCCGAGGATCGCGCCGATCGCCGCGCGGTTCTGCGGCTTGAGCAGGTCGTCAACCGACGCCGACGCCGAATTGAGCCGCTGCAGCAACTGGCGCGACTGGTCGACGATTTCCGGCGTGCTCTCGTCGAGCTTGGTCGCGATCGAATCGACATGCGTGGTCAGGGTCTTCACCAGCGGCGACACCTGGTTGCGCGTGAGGTCGCTGAGCTGCACGGCGAGTGCATTCATCGACGAGAACAGGTCGGCGTTCTCGACCCCGGCAAGTTCGCCGCCCGGCTTGGCCATGTCCGCGCTCGCCCCCTCGCTGATGCCGATCGCGACGTCGGCAAGCAGGCCGGTCGAAGTCAGGCGCGCGACCGAATCCTTCGGGATCGGCCAGTCGCGGCGCACGGCGAACGTGACCTTGTAGCGTGTCTCGATCTTGCCGGCGCGCGGTGCGCGCTCGGGATCGATCGTCGACACCTGGCCGATGCGGAAGCCTTCGTAGAACACCGGCGCGCCATCGCGCAGGCCGGTGACGTTGCGGTAGCGCGCGACGTAGTCCGAACTGGCGCCGCCGCGGCCGGTAATTGCGGCGAGCGCGACGAGCAGCAGCGCGGCCGCGGCTGCGACAACGCCACCGACCAGCACATAGTTGATGTTGTCGCGTTTCACCCGCGCGCTCCGAAGCCCTCGCGGCACCGGCGCCGCATGCCGGAATCATACACGGCGGCCGGGAGTGGAAGTACGTACAAAACCTGTCCTCAAAGCGTAGCGAGCGAAGAGAATTTGTGCGTCGCCGGAGCGCAGGAACCGGAGCATACACACGAGTATGTGAGGATTCCGAGCACCGCCGGCGCGCAAATTATCGAGCGCAGTGGCTTTGAGGACAGGTTTTCAGAACTTCGCGTCGTGCTCCAGCGCAGCAAACCCCAGCGTCACCGCGCCGACGCCGACGTTGACCATGCCGGTCACGCTCATCGGGCTTTCGAGCACCTGGATGCCGTGCTCGGCGCAGGTTTCCTTGAGCGCGGCGTAGCCCGGAAGCGCAGCCAGTTCGGCGAGGTCGCCGCCATAGCTCACGCACAGCACGGGCACGAGCAGGCCGGCTCGCACGCGCGCCTGCGTGTAGGCGAACAGCATCTTCGCCCCCGCGTCGAAACCGCGCACCTTGCCGACCGGGCCGGTCTCGCCGCGCCAGCCGCGCAGGATCGGCTTGATGTCGAGCGCGCTGCCGAGCGCCGCGCTGAGCAGGCCGACACTGCGGTCGCCCTTCTTCTGCGCCCGCGCCCTGAGGTAGTAAAGGTCGCGCGGCAGCATGTAGCCGTAGCTGTTCTGGGCGATGAACTCGAGGCGCTCGCGCATTGCACCGACGCTCGCGTTCGCGGCGATCAGCTGTGTTGCCTCGTAGACGGCAACGCCCTGGCCCGCGAACAGCGTCTGGCCGTCGATGACGCGCATGAGGAACGGCCCGTCGACGCCGGCGGCCTTGCGCGGCGCCTGGTAGCTGTTGAGGATGGCGAAGCTGGCCTTGCGCGCGTGTTCGAAGATCGGGCTGCGCGTGGACGTGATCGTCAGGCAGAACACGCAGTCATAGTCGATCACGAGGCGCTCGAGGAACACGTCGCGAACCTGTTCAACCGTATACGGCTCGGTTTCCGCGGCCGCGCCGCGTGCACCCAGATTTTCGGCGAGATAGCGCGCGATCAGCGTCGGATCGCGGTTGTCGACGAGTGTTTCCTCGCCGATGCGGATGCTGATCGGAAGAATGCCGATGTCGTGCTCGGCGAAAAACTCCGCCGGCAGATCGCAGGCGGAATCAACGACGATACCGAAACGCACGCGGCCCCTCCGACAAGGCTTGTTGCCTTTTTTATGTGATTGCGGACCATCATACAACGCACGGCGGCATTTCGTTATGTGGTTCACGAAATGCGCCATCAGACCGGCGCGGCGTGCTCCTCGGTCAGACGGCGCAGATAGGCGTCGGCATCGACCGGCGTCTCGCGCGGGCGACGGTTGAGCAGGTCCTGGATGCGCTCGTTGTCGGCGTGCCGGATCTTGTCCACCGTGTTGGTCATCAGGATCTCGCCCTGGTCGAGCACGGTGATCGTGTCGGCGATCTTGAACGCGCTTTCGAGCTCATGCGTGACCACGACGATGGTCATGCGCAGCGCGTCGCGCAGGCGCAATATCAGCTCGTCGAGTTCGGCCGAGACAACCGGATCGAGGCCGGCCGAAGGCTCGTCGAAAAACAGCAGCTTCGGGTCCATCACGATCGCGCGCGCCAGCGCCGCGCGCTTGATCATGCCGCCGGACAACTGCGCCGGCATCAGCTCCTGGAAGCCGCCGAGGTTGACTACCTCGAGCTTGAGCCGGCTCATGATGCGGATCGTGTTCTCGTCGAGCTGCGTCATCTCGCGCAATGGCAGCGCGACATTGTCGCCGACACTGAGCGAGGTCAGCAGCGCACCGCCCTGGAACGACACGCCAATCTGCCGGCGCACGCCGAGCATCTGCGCCTCGTCCGCCTCGCCGATGTCGACGCCGAGCAGCTTGATCGTGCCACTGCGCGGTCGGTGCAGGCCGAGCAGATGGCGCAGCAGCGTGCTCTTCCCCGAACCCGAGCCGCCCATGATCACGCGGATCTCGCCCGCGTGAACGTTGAAGTCGACGCCCTTGAGGATACGGCGACGGCCGTACCAGGCTTCGAGTTTTTCGACTTCGATCAGGGGCTGCGACGAGACCACGCGACTGCTCCGTTCCCGACTGCTCAGCGATTGAGGAAGAACGAAAAGATCATGTCTGCCACGATGATGTAGCAGATCGACAGCACGACCGAACGCGTAGTCGCGCGGCCTACACCCTCGGCGCCGCCGCTCACGGAAAAGCCGGTACTGATGCCGATCAGCGAGATCAGGATCGCGAACACGACCGACTTGGCCAGGCCCTGGCCGAGATCACCCGGCGTCAGCAGCGCGAGCGTCTGCGAAATATATGCGCCCGGTGTGACGTTGAGCGCGGGCGCGGAATAGACCGCGGCACCGAAGATCGCGATCGCATCGGCGAAGATGGTCAGCGCGGGCAGCATGAGCAGCATCGCGAACAGCGCCGGCGCAGCGAGGTAGCGCACCGGATCGATGCCGATCACGGCGAGCGCGTCGACTTCCTGGGAGACGTTCATCGAGCCGATGCGCGCGGCCAGCGCCGAGCCCGAGCGACCGGCAACCAGAATGGCCGTGATTAGCGCGCCGAATTCGCGTGTCACCGATTTGGCCACGGCGATGACGACTTGCGACTGCGCGCCGAACTCGCTCAACGCGGCGACGAACTGGATGCCGAGCATGATGCCGATGACCAGCGCGAGCAACGCCGTGATCGGCAGCGCATCGACGCCGATCTGACGCATCTGCTCGAACACCGACGGCACACGCACCGGCTGGCCGCGGCGCCAACCAGTCAGCGCAAAGCCGACGCTTTCGATCAGCAGCATCGCCGCGTGGCCGATGCCGGCGAGCGACTTCAGCGTCGCGCGACCGAGCGATTCGAGCGGGCGCGTGATCGCATCCATGCTCAGGCCGATCGCGCCGCGTCGAGGTCGGCGAAAATCGGAAACACGCGGTCGAGGCGCGCGAGCTGGAGCACGGCCATGACCGCGCCGCTCACGCCGACGAGGCCGAATTTCCGGTTGTGGCTGCGCGCGTTCTGGAAACCTTCGACCAGCGCGGCGATGCCGGACGAGTCGATGTAGCTGACCTGCGACAACTCGACGCCGACCTTGCCGGTGTCGCCGAGCGCGTCGAGGATCGCGCGCCGCACCTGCTGCGACCAGGACAGGTCGACCTCGCCCTTCAGTCGCACGAGCACGTAGTCGCCCAGGGTTTCGCTGACGCATTCGTTGGCGTTCACTCAATCGCTCTCCCGATCGCTATGCACCTGTGGCGGAATCTGCTTGCGCATGACCAAGCGGTTGCCGCGCCCGCCCGGCAGCCCTTCGATATGCCAGAAATCCATCGTCGCGTCGATGAAGGCGACGCCGAGGCCGCCGGCGCGGCACTCGGACAGGTCGCGCGGCTTGATCCGCGACGTATCGACGCAAGGCGCTTCGTCGCGCAGTTCGAAACCGAGCATATCGCGCTCGCGCGTGACGCGCAGTGCGATCGTTCCGGTTTCGCCGTCGCAGTACGCGTGGCGCATGACATTCGTGCAGGCCTCGTCGACGACAAGGACGAGGCGGTCGCGCAGTTCGGGTGCCACGTCCTCGGCATCGAGCACGGTGCGCAACTCGGCGCGCACGCGGCGCATCTCGCGCGGATCGGCCGGGAAGCGCAGTGCGAGCAGCTCGCGCACTTCGCTGCCGCGCGGCTCCTGCAGCAGCAGCAACGTCGTGT
>NZ_DASVOK010000238.1:0-2225 GCF_036383415.1 Rudaea sp.
ATGTGCCGTCGCTGAGCAGCAGGCTTTTGTCGTTGCGCGTCATGCCCCAGCCTTCGCCGGGATAGAAAAATTCCTTTTCGACCTTGTTCAGATCATCGATGTCGAGCACGAATCCGTGCTGCGTGCGCCAGGTCACCGCAATGAGTTTGTTCTTCCAGTCGACGATGCCCTCGCCGAAAAACGCCTGCGGCAGATCGTGTTGCTGCACCACGCGGCCGCTCTTCAGCTCGACCTTGCGAATCGACGAAGCGCCATTCATGCCGGTGCTTTCGAAAAGGAAGCCGTCGCGGAAAAACAGCCCCTCGGTGAACGCGCCACGATCGTGCGGATAGACGTGGACGACTTCGTACGAGTAGACCGGAATATCCGCCGTCGAGGCGACAGGCGCGGCCAGCGCGGCCAGCGCGGACAGGCCCGGCAGCGCCGAGGCGAGGACAAAGACCAACTTCTTCACGGCATCCGGTCGCCGCCGATCAACACGACATCGGCACAGCGCCGCGCGAACAGGCCGACGCAGACCACGCCGACGATCTGATTGAGTTCCGCCTCGAGCGCGGGCGGATCGACGATACGCAAACCATGCACGTCGAGGATCGCGTTGCCGTTGTCGGTAACGACGCCATCGCGCCACACCGGCTGGCCGCCGAGCTTGACCAGTTCGCGCGCGACGTAGCTGCGCGCCATCGGAATCACCTCGATCGGCAGCGGGAACTTGCCGAGCACATCGACGCGCTTGCTCGGATCGATCATGCAGACGAATTTCTTCGACGCCGCCGCGATGATCTTTTCGCGCGTCAGTGCCGCGCCGCCACCCTTGATCAGGTTCTTGTGCGGATCGCACTCGTCGGCACCGTCGATGTAGACGCCAAGCTCGCCGGCGGAGTTGAGATCGATGACGTCGATGCCGAAAGCTTTCAGTGCCGCCGTCGATTTTTCCGAACTCGACACGGCTGCCGTGATGCGGTCGCGAATCTTGCCGAGCTCGTCGATGAAGTGCATCACCGTCGAGCCTGTGCCAACGCCGACGATGCTGTTGTCCTCGACGTATTTGATCGCGGCTTGGGCGGCGAGGCGCTTCTGTTGTTCCTGCGGAGTCATCACTGTTCCAAAGACAAAATGAAATCCCACTGCGCCTTGGTCACCGGCAGCACCGAAAGGCGGTTGCCGCGCTGGACGAGAGCGAAATCCTTCAGCTCGGGGCGATCCTTGAGCTCGGTCAGCGTGATCGTGCGCTTGAGCTTGCGCTTGAACTTGACGTCGACCAGCGACCAGCGCGGCTCCGCATGCGAGGACTTGGCATCGAAGTAGTCGCTGTTCGGGTCGAACTGGGTTGGGTCGGGATGCGCTTCGGTGCCGACCGTGGCGATGCCGACGACGCCGGGTACCTCACAGCTTGAATGGTAGAACATCACCTCGTCGCCCTTGCGCATCGCGCGCATGTGGTTGCGCGCCTGATAGTTGCGCACACCGCTCCAAGGCTCGCTCTTGCGCGTTTTCAGATCGTCGATCGAAAACTCATCCGGTTCGGACTTCATCAGCCAGTAGTTCATGGGCGGCTCTCCGGTGGCGTGCAGTCGATCAGTTCTTTCTCGGTGGCGATAAAGTCGAGCGCGATGTCCCAATCCTGCGCAGGCAGCGTTGCGACCTCCTGAAAAGCGTAGCCGATTCCGACCAGCAGCGGTTGCGCGGGGCGTGACACGCCGCGCAGAAAGGCAAAGCTGCGATCGTAGTAGCCGCCGCCCATGCCGAGCCGCCGCCCGCTGCGATCGAATGCGGTCAGCGGTACGAGCACGAGGTTGAGCTGCCGCGGTGCCAGCAAATCGGCCGACGCATGCTCAGGCTCCGGAATACCGTAGCGATTGGGCGTCACCTGCGCACCGGGTTTCAGCGCTGCGAAGCGCAGAGTGCGGTCGCTCATCACGATCGGCAAAAAATAGGGCTGCTCGCGGGTGCGCAGCTGCGCCACGACCGCGTGCAGCGGCACTTCGCCGCCAATCGCCCAATAGCCGGCGATGCGCGGATCGACGAGGAATTCGGGAAGCTGTTCGAGGCTCGCCGCCACTGCGCTCGCCGCGGCGATGCGCTCGGCCGGCGTCAGACGCGCACGCTGCTCGCGCATTTTCGCGCGGATGGAGACCGGGTCGTCGACCATGCAGGAGAGTTTCTCAACGCGGATCAAAGCGGATTTTCTTGGATAAAAGCGGATTGATCATTCTGCTTGATCC
>NZ_DASVOK010000239.1:0-13634 GCF_036383415.1 Rudaea sp.
CGCAACACGAGCGGACGACTTACTGGAATGCAGGAAGCTTGAAGTTGACGATGTAGCGATCGAAGGACCAGCGTACGCGGACTCAGGATTCGCCGGTCACAACTCACAACAGCCGTGCAGACACAGTGCTTTGAGCATAACCCAAAATTTACAAAAAGCGAGTGAGCGCCGACACCAATTCGAAAAAATCCATGGTATCGGGAACATCGCGCCAACCGGCCAGACAAGGCATTGCGTCCGCCGAAGGTTCGAGATCGCGCAAGCCGCAAAGGTCCGAATACGCGAGACGGAAGCGTCGCTGTGGCTTTGTGCGAAAATCGCAGATTCATGCCGCACATCCAGCGCGGCGCTTCCGACACACCGCATTGCCCGATGGATTCCACCGACCGCCCGGCCCCGCCTTATTTGAATCTGCTCGAACCGGCCGGTCTCGTCGCGCAGTTCCTTGCCCATCCACCGCGGGATTTTTCCGCCGGAGCGGCACCGGACGGCACAGCCTGGTTTGTCGCCAGATTCGACCTGCTGACGACGATGGAACCCGCAGCGAAGCAGCGCATCACCGCGTTGCCGCTGTATCGCTGGTGGGGCGAATGGCTGAAGCCGCTGACCTGCTTCATCGGCACCACGGTAACCGAATACGCGCCGCTGCCAGCGCAGGCCGATGCGCGCGTGCTGGCCACGCGGATCAAGGCGCAGCATGCACGCGACCATGCCTTCCTGATCGTCAAGGACATCCCGCAGGATTCGCCGCTGCTCGATGCGGACGACAACGCCGCATCGAAGGTCCTCGCCGATGCCTGCCGCGAGAACGGCTTCGTCCTGCTCGAAGGCCAGGCGCTCGCCTACGTGGCCATCGACTTCGCCTCGACCGACGACTACCTCTCGCGGCTTTCATCCGGCCGGCGCAAGGACATCCGCCGCAAGCTGCGCAGCGCCGCCGAGATCGAATTTGAAACCGTGCCGACTGGCGATGCGCGTTTCGCCGACCCGGCCGTGCGCGCGGAGTACTATTCCCTTTTTCTCAATGTATACAACCAGAGCGAGATCCACTTCGACCTGCTTACCGCGGACTACTTCGATGCGATCCTGCAGGATGCGGCGAGCGGCGGCGTGATCTTCGTCTACCGCCACGAGGGCCGCATGATCGGCTTCAACCTGTGCTATGTCTGCGCCGGCAACCTCGTCGACAAATACGTCGGCTTCGCCTATCCGCAGGCGCGCGAGCTGAACCTGTATTTCGTCAGCTGGATGCGCAATCTCGACTACGCGCTGCAGCACGGCTTGAAGCACTACATCGCCGGCTGGACCGATCCCGAGATCAAGCGCTACCTCGGCGCAAAGTTCACTTTCACGTGCCACGCAGTGTACGCGCGCAATCCGCTGCTGCGTGCGATCCTGCGCCGTTTCGCGGGCGCGTTCGAAAGCGACCGCGCCGCGCTGGAATCCAAATCATCATGAGCCTGCGGCCCGTCATCCTCGACTTCGATCGCTCGGTCGGCGATCTGCCTGACGCGCTGACGATCGATCTCGCCGACTGGCAGGAGGCGATCCGCTTCGGCTGCTCGAACCGTCGCATGGATGAACTCGCGCGCAAGCTCGACGCCGAGCTGCCGGCCGACTACGGCACCGTATTCATGGGCAGCGGCGATTTCCATCACTTGAGTTGGCCGCTGATCCGCAGGCTACGCGGCAAGGATTCGGATTCAATCAACGGTTTTCAGGTCGTCGTCTTCGACAACCATCCCGACAACATGCGTTTCCCGTTCGGCGTCCATTGCGGCTCGTGGGTACGGCGCGTCGCGGCGCTGCCGTTCGTCAGCCACGTGCACGTGCTCGGCATCACCTCGAACGACGTCGGCGCCGCGCACGCGTGGGAGAATTATCTGCGCCCGCTCTACGCTGGCAAGCTGACCAACTGGTGCATGGACGTCGACACGCGCTGGGCCGCGCGCATCGGCATCGGCCACGCGTTCAAGGTCTTCACCACGCCCGACGAGTTGATCGATGCCTTCCTCGCCACTCTCGGTCCATCGCCCGCTCCAACCTACCTGACGATCGACAAGGATGCGCTGAGTCCCGAGGCCGCGCGCACCAACTGGGACCAGGGCCGCCTGCTCGAGTCGCATCTGAACGCGGTCATCGACGCACTCGCCGGCCGCCTGGTCGGCAGCGACATCAACGGCGAGGTTTCGGCCTACGAATACTCGACACCGTGGAAGCGCTGGCTCAGCCACGCCGACGGGCAGGCTCCGGTGCCCGCGAGCGAACTCGTCGCTTGGCAGGAACAGCAGCGGGCACTCAACCGCCGCCTGCTCGCGCGCATCCGTTAAGTCACCCTACTTCGCCAACACCGCATTGCACTGCACCTCAACCTTCGCGCCTAGCGCGAGGCCGCCCGTCGCATACGCCATGCGCGCCGGAAAATGCTTGCTGAAATACCCACGGTAAATCTCGTTGAACGCCGGCCAGTCGGCGATATCGGCCAGCGCGACCGTGCACTGCACGACATGGTCGAACGAGGAGCCGTGGCGCGCGAGGTTGGCGCCAATGTTGTCCATGACCTGCTTCGCCTCGGCCTTGATGCCGCCGGCGACAAGCTTGCCGTCAGCGCCAATACCGATATCGCCGGACAGATAAAGCATGTCGCCGACGCGCACCGCTTCGGAGAACGGATAGCTCTGCCCGGGCGCGGCCTTGCGCGGGAAGAATTCCGGCTCGGCAGCAACCGCGCCTGCAGCGGTGAACAAGGCGGCGATCAACGCGGCGGACTTCATCGTCTTCGAAAACATCATCGTCATGCTCCCCATACATCGTTCAACAGGCGGGCGAAATTGCCGCCGAGGACTTTCGCGATGCGCCCATCGGAATGCTTGCGCGCAGCGAGCAACTCAGCGAGGCGATCGAAACGGTCAGCGCGGTTCAAATCGGGAATGAAGGTGTACACGTTCGGATCCTCGCCCGGTGCGGAGATGCCGCGCTTGCGCCGGTCGGCGATTTCGTCGGCGAACTTCTTCTTGAACTCGGGCGTCACCGCGACCGGCGAGATCACGCCGTCACTGCCGATACCGACGTGGTCCTCGCCGCAGACGTCGATCGCATGCTCGAGATGCGCGATCAGATCGGCGGCCATCGGCTGGCCCTTGCTGCGCAGGAACGGCATCAGGTAGATGCCGACATAACCGCCCTTGTCGGCAACCGCCTTCAACTCCTCGTTGGTCTTGTTGCGCGGAAACGGCGCGATCGCGGCGCAGCCGGTATGGGTGATCGCGATCGGCGTCTTCGACATCGCCGCCGCGTCGAGCGTCGTGCGCTGGCCCGCGTGCGAAAGATCGATCAGCGCCTTGCGTGCGTTCAATTTCTCGACGAGTTTGCGGCCGAACATGGAGAGCCCGGCGTTGGCAGGCTCCAGGCAGCCGTCTCCGACGAGATTGCGCTTGTTGTAGGTGAGCTGGTAGATGCGCACGCCGAGGTCCCAGAACGTGTCGAGACGATCGAGGTTCTCACCGAACGGCGCGGCGTCCTGGAAGCCGTAGATCAGGCCGAGACGCTCGCTGTTCTTGGCGCTTTGGATATCTACAACCCGACGAATTTGCATCAATTCGTCAGGGTGATCCTCTATCTGAGCGTTCCAGTAAGCGATCTCGCGCACTGCATCCTCATAGTTGCGCGCGTAGTTGCCGACGCTGGCACCATTGACAGTGAGATTGACTGCGGTCAGCCCCGAAGCAAATGCGTCGTCGAGTGCTGCCTTGCTGAGCGGCGCAAACGGCTCTGGATCGTACTCGCCTGGACCTCCGAGCGTGTCGATCACTGTCGCTTTGTTATACCCAGCCCACGCTCTACGCGGCTGTTCAGGCAGAGCAACCGTGGTCGCATGCACGCTCGAATTCGGCAGTAGCGCCGCTACACTTGCGCCGACGGCAAGAGAAAGAAAACCACGACGAGGCAAGACACAGTTCATACACACCACTCCGCCAGAGGACGCCGGATTGTGCGCCGTCCACGCGCTCGATTGCCAGCAAACCGCCCCTGAACGGACTGGCCCCGGCCACAGCGATAGCGGCATTCGTGATGCATTTCCCGTATCCTATTGCACTAACCCTTTCCCGCTTTAATTTCAGGAGCTTGCCCCAGTGGATAGACGCCAATTCGTCCTCGGATCAGCCGCCGCACTCGTCGCCGCACCCATGGCCCGCCTCACGCGCGCCAGCATTTCCGGCGCGGAAAACAAGGTGCCGGTCCCGTTCACCTGGGACGTGAAGGTGCCAATCGACAATCGCGAGGAATTCGTCGCCTGGGCGGTGAAGAACCGCGGCGAGGATGCGAAATTCCTCACCCAGCGCTGGAATCGCATGTACGCGATGACCCAGAACAAGGACCTCACCGACGAGCGCAACAAGCGCGCGTTCCTGCTCACCCCGCGCGAGGACTTCTGCCGTCCGATCAACCGTCCGCACGCCTATGAAAGCGCGTTCCTCGACATCGGCTACGGCGTGACGATTTCCGGTCCGCACGCGGTCGGCCGCATGACCCAGGTGCTCAACGTGCAGACAGGCGAGAAGGTGCTCGAAATCGGCACCGGCTCGGGCTACCAGTCGGCGTTCCTCTCGCACCTGACCGACAAGTGCTACTCGATCGAGATCATCAAGCCGCTGGCCGAGCGCACGCGCAGCGTCTACGACGAGTTGATTGGCGACGGCTACAACGAATTCAAGGCGATCACGAGCAAGCAGGCCGACGGCTACTACGGATGGGAAGAGAATGGCCCGTTCGACAAGATCGTCGTCACCTGCGGCATCGACCATATCCCGCCGCCGCTGCTCAAGCAGCTCAAGCCGAACGGCGTGATGGTGATCCCGGTCGGACCGCCGGGCGCGCAGCGCGTGCTCAAGGTGATCAAGCATCAGGGCGCCGACGGCAGCATCACCGTTTCGCGCAGCGACATCTTCAACAAGGTCGTGCCGTTCGTGCCGTTCACCAAGCTTGTCGACGGCGAGATCAAGGGCGCGCACAACGGCGATGCGAAGGACACGAAGTGATTTCCAGCTTGTCATCCCGGCGAAAGCCGGGATCCAGCGCCTTTGAAGGCATATAGAAAACGCACAGACACCGGATTCCGGCTTTCGCCGGAATGACAAGCAAAAAGCAACCGAAGCCAGCACTCGAATGACCGCAGTATCCATCTCCACGCCGACCGCGCCACCGCGGTCGGCTTTTCTTTTTTATCTCGCTGTCGCCCTGATCGCCGGCGCCGTGATCGCGCTGCAGATCTCGATCATGCGCATCTTCAGCGTCGGCTCTTGGGCGCACTTCGGTTCGATGGTCGTCAGCTTGGCGATGATGGGCTTCGGCCTCACCAGCGTCGTCATGTGCGCGGCCAACGACTGGTTCGACAGGCACTGGCAGGGCGTCGCCAACGTCTCGCTGCTCGCGTTCGGCCCACTGATTGTCGCGGCGAACCTGCTCGCGCAACAGATTCCGTTCAACGCGATCTTCCTGATCTCCGATCCGGTGCAGAAGTGGAAGCTGTTCGGCAACTTCGTTCTCTATCTGACGCCATTCCTCGCCGGCGCGTTCTTCCTCGGCGCGGTGTTCCTGCGCATGAAGGAAACATTCGGGCGCATCTATTTCGCCGACCTCGTCGGTGCCGGCACGGGCGGTTTGCTGCTGCTCGGCTGCCTGTATCTGTTTCGCCCGGAAAATCTCATCGTCGTGCCGTTGGCGCTGTGGTTTGCGGCCGGCATCGTCTGGTTCCTCGCGCAGGCAAAGCGCACCGGCTCTTTGATCGCACTCGTCGTGCTCGGCGCGCTCTGCGTCGCCGGCCATTTCTGGCTGCCGCAGCAGCTCGCGTTGCCAAAGCTCGCCGTGTCCGACTACAAGGGCGTGTCCTACGCGCGCAAGTTTCCGGACAACCAGCGCGTCTACGAGAATGCCTCGCCATTCGGTTATCTCGAAGTCTATTCGAGCTCCTACCTGCACTTCGCGCCGGGCCTGTCCGACAACGCGGGATTCAACCTGCCCGAGATGCCGGCGAACGCGTACCTCGGCATGTACATCGACAGCGAAGGCCCGATGGGCGTGATGCGCAAGCTCAGCGACGCCGAGAGCGCGTATTTCCGCTACCTGCCGATGGATTATCCCTACGTCATCAAGCAGGAGCCGAACACCTTCGTCGTCCAGTTCGGCGGCGGCATCTCCACGCGCGTCGCCCTGCACAACTCGAAGCACGTAACCGTGGCCGAAGGCAATCCGGAAATCCTCAACGCCTTCCGCAACGACAAGGGCCTGCGCGATTTCTCCAGCGACATCCTCAACGATCCCAAGCTCGACGTGATCGACTACGACGGGCGCCTCTACCTCGCCAACACCGACAAGCGCTACGACGTCATCGACCTCTCGCTCGCCGATTCGGCCGGCCTGTCGAGCCCCGGCGGTTTCGCCATCGTCGAGAAGTACGCGTACACGCGCGAGGCGATGCGTGCCTACATGCGCGCGCTCGCCGACGGCGGCGTGCTCTCGGTGACGCTGTGGAACAAGGAAGAGCCGCCGAAGTCCGTGCTCAAACTGTACGCGACGATGGTCGATGCGGCACGCGACGTCGATGCGAAGGCCGATGTGTCGAAAGAGTTCTACGCCGTCGCGAGCTACCTCTCGACCGCGACCGTGCTGTACAAGCGCGGCGGCTTCAGCGCCGACGACATCGAGAAGCTGCACGCGCATACGCATGCGATGAGCTTCGATGAGTTGACCTATCCGGGTTACGAGTTCGACACCAAGCAGATCGCGGACAGCCTCAAGTCGTATCGCGAAAGCATCTTTGGCGAGGACGAATCCGCCAAATCCGCTGCCGCAGCCGGCATCGCCAGCGGCGGCGCGAAACCGAAGACGGGCACCGAGATCACGCCGACTGCGGAGCCGACAACCGCACCGCAGGCCGATCCAACCGCACCTGCCGCCGATCCCACCGGGCCTGCTGCAGACCCGACCGGCCCCGCGGCCGACTCGACCGGGCCGGATGCCAACGCGACCTCGCCCGATGCGACGCCCGCACCGGTTCCAGCAATTGTCATGGGCCAGCTCGCCTGGCATTCGCTGCTGCACGGCAACGGCACCGATCTCGCCAGCTACGTGTTCGACACGCGCCCGCTGACCAACAACCGCCCCTACTTCGCCGCCTACGTGAAACCGGGCGACTTGACGCGCACGACCGATCGCCTCGAACTCTTCCAGGACGAATGGGGCTACCTGCTGCTCTGGGCCACGCTCGCCATCGCCGCGATCGCCGCGCTCGTGCTCGTCGCGATTCCGGTGCTGGTCGGCTGGCGCACGATCTTCTCGCGCACGCCGGGCCAGTTGCGCGTCATCGCCTACTTCGCCTGCCTCGGCCTCGGCTACATCATGGTCGAGGTCGCGCTGATCGCGAAGTTCGTACTGCCGCTCGGCAACCCGACCGTGTCCGCGTCGATCCTGATCACCGGCATGCTCGTGTTCTCCGGCCTCGGCAGCCTGACCTCGGAACGCTTCATGGAGCGCGCGCGCGTGACGATGCCGATCATCTTCGTCGCGATCGGCGCGCTGCTGATCGCCTATGGCTTCGTCATCGATCCGATCCTCGACGCGATCGGCCGCCTGCCGTACGGATTGCGCCTCGTCTGCTGCTTCCTGCTGATCGCGCCGCCGGCGTTCCTCATGGGCTTTCCGATGTCTACCGCGATGACCTGGCTCGGTCGCCTCGGCAAGAACGCGATGTTCCTCTGGGCCTGGGGCATCAACGGCTCGTTCTCGGTGATCGGCGCGGCGCTCGTGCCGATCATCGCGACTTCGTTCGGCCTTGCCAGTGTGCTGCAGATCAGCGGTCTCGCCTACCTGTTCGCGGCGCCGGCGTTTTTCGCGATCTTCCTGCCGATGCGCAACGCAGGAAAAACGACGGCGGCTTGAATGAAGCGCACTGAGCAGAAAAGAACCCGCGCGTCGTTCGCTCGAACGACCGCGATTCTTTTCTCGCTCGCGTTGGCCGCCGGACCCGCGCTCGGCGCCCAACCGAAAACGTCTGCGGTGGCGATCAAACCACCTTCCGCAGCGAAGGTGCCGATCGCCCCGCTCAAGTCCCCGATCACCGCCTTCGTCCCGTTCGACTACGCGCCGTTTCCGTTCCGCGGCCTGATTCCCGACTCGGGCAAGAAATTCATCGACAAGGTCGACGGCAACCGCAAAGGCCACGTTTCGTCGCGCGACAACTCGGTGCACTGGGAAGACGAGACCTTCAACGACAATCGTGTACTTTTATACTTGCCGCAGGGTTTCGACATCCGCAAGCCGGCGCTGATCATCGTCTTCTTCCACGGCAACGGCGCGACGCTGTCGCGCGACGTGCTCGATCGCCAGCAGGTTGCCGCGCAACTCGCCGCGAGCAACCTCAACGCCGTGCTCGTCGCGCCGCAGTTCGCGGTCGATGCGGCCGATTCGAGCGCAGGCCGCTTCTGGCAACGCGGCGTGTTCAAGAAGTTCGTCGACGAGGCCACGCAGAAACTCGCGTTGCAGTACCACGACAAGCGCGTCGAAGGCGCGTTCAAGCCGTCGAAGGTCGTGCTCGTCGCCTATTCGGGCGGCTACCTGCCCGCGTCCTGGTCGCTCGCGGTCGGCCAGATCGGCTCGCGCCTGCACGGCGTGATCCTGCTCGACGCGCTGTACGGCCAGATCGACAAGTTCGCGAGTTGGATCGAGCGCGCGCGCGGCGCGGCGTTCTTCTTCAGCACCTACACCGAATCGACGCGCGAACAGAACGAGGCGCTGCAGTCCGAACTCGCCGACGCCAACCTGCGCTACGCGAGCAAGCTGCCGAAGCAGCTGCGGCCCGGCACCGTCGCCTTCGTCGACAGCGGCCTCGACTGGACCCACCACAACGATTTCGTCACCGAGGCGTGGACGCAGAACCCGCTGACCTGGCTGTTCTCGCGCATCCCCGGCTATCCGAACGGCAAGCGAGCCGCGGCGAAGAGCGCGAAATCGCGGCCCGCTCCGCGCTGACGACGGAATTCGACCATAGGCTTCCGGCTCTAATCCGCTGCGCTACGCTGCATGGGACATGAACGCGTCCCTTGAAAATCTTCGTGGCATCGGTCGCCTGTCGACCGATGCCGTGGTCGGCGTCGTCGATCTGGTCGAAGCGATGCATCGCACGCTCTCGCCTGCACAAGCCCTGCTCGGCCAGCCGGGCGAAGAACACACGCGTGGCATCGCCGCCGTCGTGTACAAGAGCATCCGCGGCATCTCGCGTTTGAGCGGCGGCGCGCTCGATGCCGCGCTCGGTGCCGCTTCCAGTTTGCTTGCGCTGATTCCAGATGCATCCGCCACCCGCTCGCCGCTGCAGGAAGCCGCGCGCTCGGTCGTGAACGGCGTGCTCGGCGATCACCTCGTCGACAGCGCTAACCCGCTCGCGATCACGATGCGCCTGTACGCGCACGCGGGCGACATCCCTTCGCCGCCGGGCGACAAGCTCGCCGTGTTCGTGCATGGCCTGTGCCTGGATGACCTGCATTGGCAGGCGCAGGACTGCGACTACGGCGCGGCGCTCGCGCGCGATCTCGGCTATACGCCGCTGTACCTGCACTACAACAGCGGCCGGCACATTTCCGTCAACGGCCGCGAGTTCGCCGAGCAACTTGAAAGCCTTATGCAGGCGCGCCGTGCGCCGCTCAAGGAATTGGTGCTGATCGGCCATAGCATGGGCGGCCTCGTCATTCGCAGCGCCTGCCACCATGGCGCGCTCGCGGGCCATGCGTGGCGACGGCAGGCAGGCAAAGCGTTCTTCCTCGGCACGCCGCACCACGGCGCGCCGCTGGAACGCAACGGCGCGTGGATCGACGCGCTGCTCGGCAGCAATGCGATCGTGGCGCCGTTCGCGCGACTCGGAAAAATCCGCAGCGCCGGCATCACCGACCTGCGTCACGGCAACCTCGTCGATGCGGACTGGCAAGGCCGCGACCGCTCCTCGCGCGCAGACACGCGCGTGGCGACGCCGCTGCCCGACGATGTCGCCTGCCACGCCATTGCCGCGACTACGGGCTCGCGTGCCGGAAGCCTCGCCGATCGCCTGCTCGGCGACGGTCTCGTGCCGTTGGCGAGCGCGCTGGGGCAGCATGCGGATGCGCAACGCGCGTTGCGATTCTCACCATCGCGCCAATGGATCGGCTACCGCATGAATCACATGAACCTGCTCGGCCGCGTTGAGGTCTACGAGCGGATCAGGCAGTGGCTGGAGACTCCTGATCAGGTCAAGGCGTCCAAAAAACTCTAGGAACCATCTGGTCGCTCGGCAACAGTCCATTATGCCTCGAGTTCCCTGGATACATATTCCATCAGTTCTTTGGTATTTCTGGAGAACTCCGCCTCCAGATCAATGCCACACTTATTTGCAAGAACAATAATCGACCATAAGCAGTCCGACAGCTCATGACCGAGTTTCGCTTTGCAGTCATCAATATTTCGGACACCGGCGTTCGCCTGGATCAGCTTTGCCAAATCTCCGACGTCCCCTACGAAACCAAGCGCCAGTTCTTCTGTGGTCCAGACGCGTCCGTACTTTTTTATTTCAAGTCGTTCGTAGAGCTCGTTTAGCTGTAGTGCTGATTTTTCTAGATCACTGAGTTTCATATTGATTGCACATAACGCTTTATCTCTTGAGATTCTTCTAGTCTAAGCGCCGAGAGCACCGGTGTGCACGCCCGATAACGCTTTGGTGTCATCAGCACCGTAGCTCAGCGTGGGCTGCACACCGGTCCTCGGTTCTTCGCCCGAACAGTTGCACGAGCAACGCTCGTACCGATAAGGATGGGCAGAAACCGAGGTGCTCTCGGCCTGTCTACTCTAGCGGAGTTTGCGATGAAGGGTGTCGGAATCGATGTGGGGAAAGCATTCCTGGATGTCGCCGTGTACGGCGAGACTGCAGTGCAGCGTTATCCGAATACGCGAGTGGGCATTCGACGATTGCTGAAATGGCTGGCGGCACTGGGCACCGATCTGCGCGTCATCGTGGAAGCGACGGGCGGCTATGAAGAGGCCGTGCTTGAAGCAAGTGTGGCGCAAGGCCTTTGGATCGCACGGGTCAATCCGCGACAGGCACGTCACTTCGCCCAGGCGCTGGGGCAGTTGGCGAAGACCGATGCACTCGATGCGCATGCGCTCGCACAGATGGCACACGCGTTTGCCCAGCGGCTGCGTGTCCATCAACCGGCCGCACCGTGGCAGGTCGAACTGCGCGGCTGGCTACGGCGCCGCCATCAGGTGACCGAGGCGGTCCAGCGCCTTCGCCAGCAAGCCGCAACGACGCTGCCGGCGATACGCGCTCTCATGCAGCGAAGTCTCGCCGCTCTGCGTCGCGAGCAGGCTCTGATTGACCGCACGCTCAAGAAGCTGCTGCAGGAACATGCCAGTCCGGCACTGCAGTCGTCCAAGGGATTGGGCCCGCTGTTCCAGGCGAGCGCGTTGGCGTTACTGCCCGAACTGGGCCAGCTCACGCGACGTCAGATCGCCAAGCTGGTCGGCGTGGCTCCGCTCAATCGCGATAGCGGCCAATGGCGTGGCGTGCGACGCATTCGTGGCGGTCGCGCGGAGGTGCGTGTTGCGCTTTACATGGCAACCCTCTCCGCCGTCCGTTGGGAGCCGGTCATGAAAGCCCATTACCGACAGCTGCGCGAACGCGGCAAAGTTGCCAAGGTGGCTTTAGTCGCTTGCATGCGCAAGCTACTGACGATCGTCAATGCGAGGCGAAGAGACGAACTGCGGGCTGCCGCAACGACCTAATCATCAAGACAGTTGCTGAGTTAAGCGGCCGTTACTGACCGCCGCGTGATGTTACCGCACCCCGTCGCAGCGATCTGTCCGAACGAAAATCAAGACTTTGTTATACGCGAAAAGTCGACTCTGACGCGGTTCGCTGACCTCGGTTTTGATCCAGGGTAGCCTAACGCGCTGCCTCACAAAATTGCGGCGCCCCATTTTGGCAGTCCCCTGACATTTCACTTTGCCATATGAATCTACCGCGGCACCGCCACCCGGCTGCGACGAGCACATTACCCTACCCACATCGTCGATGGCGCAAAATCCGATGCCGCACTTTACGACCCCATTGCGATCTCTTATCGCGCCGCCGCCTTCTTTGGCACAAAGTGTCTTGTTGTATTGATCCGACGCGCACTGCCCCTTGCCGCACACTACATTTCCATATTGATCTTTGGTGCAATCCCCGGCACTGGCCTCCATGCAGATCAACACCAGCAGAATAGACAAGAGGCGAACTACAAGGTGGCCCTTCATGTGGTTTCCTTCTCAGTCTGTGGTCAAAGTCAAACATCGCGTCGTCTTGACGCCTAACGCTTGAGGCAAGTAGCCGTGTTCGCTCGGTCCCGCTAGGTGTTGCACTTAGAAGTTGAATCTAAAGCTCACGACCGTTTTCTGGTGCGAACAACTTTCGTCTTTGGCAGCGTGTCGTGCCAACCAGAGTTAGTGTCAGAGAATAGGAGCGAGAATGCTTCAGATGGAATCATGCGTGCGAAGGACCTGCCAATCACTTGGCCTAAAGACGGAGCGCCGCCACCTTCAGTGATAACTTTTGTTCCCAATGCAAATTTTCCTAGAGTACGGCCAAACGCTGATTCGAATCCTATGTAGTAGATGAGGAAAACTAAGATGGAGATTACGAATCTAGCGGGACCTCGAAGATATTGAACACCGGCATGCCCGAAAGTGAGAGCGATAAGCGCTCCAATGATTCCACTGATTATTATGAAAACGATGTAGTCAATAATCCAAGTCCCGAATCTTTGCCCTTTACTCGCGACTTCGCTTTCCTCGGAGAATTCTGAAAGCCTGGCATTCGGAGCTTGATAAGGGTTGGTATTGTCCATGGTCCCTCCTAGTGAGCTCTGACGCCTGAATTAAGCCGCACCGCGAAGCGGTATCGGCTTGAATGAATTGTTAGGCCTCGCTCTCACCCGCGATAACCTGTCCAAAGCTTAGCTCGTTGCCGCTTGGGTCAGATATGCGGAAATCGCGCATGCCATATAGGCGATCGCCGATAGGGACAACAACCGGGATGCCTACATCTACAAGGCTGGAGTAGTAAGCATCTATGTCGGACGCGAGAAGACTGATGTGGGATGCGCCAGGAGGCTTTGCGTCTGCGCGCTGGATAAGCATGATCTCAACACTGTCACGGCAAACGGCGGCAATGTCTGGCGGGTCGCCCCATGACCAAGCAAGATCAAATCCAAGGCTATGCCTGTAGAAGTCAATCGACTTCGCTAGATCCGCAACGGACAGAATTGGAGAGACTGACGTGATCTTCATGGGATCTTGTCCTGCAAGGCCTAACGCTTGAGGTAAGTGGCCGCTGCTACAGTGAGCGTCAGGTTACCGCGGCACGTCGCAGCGGTCCACTTGACCGAATAGTTAGCGCTCGTGGATTCACATACTAAGTGCAACACCCGATCCGTAAGGAGGGTGAGCGGTGATACTGGCCGCACCTTTCCGGCAAGAAGGGGTTGCAACCATGACGTATCACCAGCTCACCCAGGAAGAACGATATCTCATTTCCAGCGGGGTGCGATTGAATCGTAGCCAGCGCGAACTGGCCA
>NZ_DASVOK010000240.1:0-3732 GCF_036383415.1 Rudaea sp.
CCGCCCGGCCGTGAACGCCGGCATCTCGGTGTCGCGCGTCGGTGGCGCCGCGCAGACCAAGATCATCAAGAAGCTGTCGGGCGGCGTGAAACTCGCGCTCGCGCAGTACCGCGAACTCGCCGCGTTCTCGCAGTTCGCCTCGGACCTCGACGCGGCAACGCGCGCTCAGCTCGAGCGCGGTCAACGCGTGACCGAGTTGATGAAGCAGAAGCAGTACGCGCCGCTCTCGGTCGCTCAGCTCGCGATCTCGCTGTACGCGGCCGAGAAGGGTTATCTCGACGACCTGCCGATCGCGCAGATCCTGCCGTTCGAAGCCGGCCTGCACGCGCACTTCGCCGCGAACTACGCCGACTGGATGAAGGCCGCGAACGACAAGGCAGACTGGAACGACGCGATCGAAGCGACGTTGAAGAAGGGCATCGAAGAGTTCAAGAAGACCGGCAGCTGGTAAGGCTTTCGCTCGTCATTCCGGCAAAAAACGAAAAGGTCGAACAACGTGGCAGGCGCAAGAGAAATCCGGACGAAGATCAAGAGCGTGCAGAACACCCGCAAGGTGACGCGCGCGCTGGAAATGGTCTCGGCTTCGAAAATCCGCAAGGCGCAGGACCTGATGAAGGCCTCGCGTCCGTACGCGCGTGCGATGCGCCAGATGATCGGCCACATCGCCAAAGCGAACAGCGAATACAAGCATCCCTTCCTCATCGAGCGCAGCGAGATCAAGCGTGTCGGTTACATCGTCGTGTCGACCGACCGCGGCCTCTGCGGCGGCCTCAACTCGAACCTGTTCCGCAAGCTGCTCGGCGAGATCCGCCAGTGGCAGGAAAAGGGCGTCGAGATCGACGTCGTCGCGATCGGCACGAAGGCGAGTGCGTTCTTCAAGCGCCTCAAGGTCAATCTCGTCGGCAGCGTCGCCCATCTCGGCGAGCGCCCGCACATCGAGCAGTTGATCGGCGTGATCAAGGTCATGCTCGACGCGTATTCCGACAAGCGCATCGATCAGCTCACGCTGGCCTACAACGACTTCGTCAACACGATGACGCAGAAGCCGACGCTCGACCAGTTGCTGCCGCTGCCGCCGTCGGCACAGCTCGAGACGGCGCACGACTGGGACTACATCTACGAGCCGAACGCGGAAACCGTGCTCGACCACGTGCTCACGCGCTACATCGAGTCGCTGGTCTATCAGGCGACGCTCGAGAACCTGGCGAGCGAACACGCCGCACGCATGGTCGCGATGAAGTCGGCCGGCGACAACGCGAAGAAGGCGATCGATTCGCTGACGCTGATCTACAACAAGGTGCGCCAGGCGGCGATCACGCAGGAAATCTCGGAAATCGTCAGCGGTGCAGCTGCGGTCTGACCGCGCGCCCGTGTCAAAGAATCAAGTAATCGAGGATACCCACATGAGTCAGGGCAAGGTAGTACAAATCATCGGCGCCGTGGTCGACGTCGAATTCCCGCGCGATGCCGTGCCGAAGGTGTACGACGCGCTCAAGATCGACGGCATGGCGATCACGCTCGAGGTGCAGCAGCAGCTCGGCGACGGCGTCGTGCGCACGATCGCGCTCGGCTCCACCGACGGTTTGAAGCGCGGCCTCGTCGCGACAAACACCGGCGCCGGCATCAAGGTGCCGGTCGGCAGCGCCACGCTCGGCCGCATCATGGACGTGCTCGGCAACCCGATCGACGAAGTCGGTCCGATTGACGCGAAGGATCATTGGACCATCCATCGTCCGGCGCCGAGCTATGACGACCAGGCCGCGGCCAACGAGCTGCTCGAAACTGGCATCAAGGTCATCGACCTCGTCGCACCGTTCGCGAAGGGCGGCAAGGTCGGCCTGTTCGGCGGCGCGGGCGTGGGCAAGACGGTCAACATGCTCGAACTGATCAACAACATCGCGACCCAGCACTCGGGTCTGTCGGTGTTCGCCGGCGTCGGCGAGCGCACGCGCGAAGGCAACGACTTCTATCACGAGATGATCGAAGCGGGCGTCGTCAATTTGAAGGACCTGCCGGAATCGAAAGTGGCGATGGTCTACGGCCAGATGAACGAGCCGCCCGGCAACCGCCTGCGCGTCGCGCTGACCGGCCTGACCATGGCCGAATACTTCCGCGACGAAAAGGACGCGTCCGGCAAGGGTCGCGACGTGCTGTTCTTCGTCGACAACATCTACCGCTACACGCTGGCCGGTACCGAAGTGTCCGCGCTGCTCGGCCGCATGCCGTCGGCGGTGGGTTACCAGCCGACGCTGGCCGACGAAATGGGCCGCCTGCAGGAGCGCATCACCTCGACCAAGACCGGTTCGATCACCTCGATCCAGGCCGTCTACGTTCCGGCGGACGACTACACCGACCCGTCGCCGGCAACAACATTTGCGCACTTGGATTCGACCGTCGCTTTGTCGCGTGATATCGCGTCTCTTGGTATTTATCCCGCGGTTGATCCTCTCGCTTCTACCAGCCGCCAGCTCGATCCGAACGTGATCGGCACCGAGCACTACGAGACCGCGCGCCGCGTTCAAGGTACTTTGCAGCGCTATAAAGAGTTGAAGGACATTATCGCGATTCTCGGCATGGACGAGCTCAGCGAAGAAGACAAGGCTACCGTCGGCCGCGCGCGCAAGATCGAGCGCTTCTTCTCACAGCCGTTCCACGTCGCCGAAGTGTTCACCGGCGCGCCGGGCAAGTACGTTTCGCTCAAGGAAACGATCCGCGGCTTCAAGATGATCTGCGACGGCGAGTGCGACAGCCTGCCGGAACAGGCGTTCTACATGGTCGGCGGCATCGACGAAGCCTTCGAGAAGGCCAAGAAGATGACCGAGAAGAAGGCGGCCTGATCCGGCCGGAGCAATCGATATGGCAACCACCATCCGCTGCGACATCGTCAGTGCCGAGGCTGAAATCTTCCACGGCAATGCGACCATGGTCGTCGCCACCGGCGAAGAGGGCGAACTCGGCATCGCGCCACGCCACGCGCCGCTGATCACCCGGCTCAAGCCTGGCCAGGTGCGCGTGATCGCGGAGAACGGCGACGAGCAGTTCTTCTACGTCTCCGGCGGCATTCTCGAGGTGCAGCCGCAGGTCGTCACCGTGCTGACCGACACCGCCGTGCGCGCGAAGGATCTCGACGAGGCCGCCGCACGCAAGGCCAAGGACGAAGCCGAGCGCGCGCTCGCCAACCGCACCGACGCGGTCGAGATCGCACAGGCGCAGGCCGAACTCGCGCAGGCGCTCGCGCAGCTGCAGGCAATCGAACGCCTGCGTCGTCAGCTCAAGCACTGAGTCGATCTTCGATCCGGCGACTGCCGGATCACTAACAAAAAACGCCGGCCACGCGCCGGCGTTTTTGTTTGCTGGGAACGCGCCAACAAAAAATCGCCGGGAGCGATTTCTGACATTGCGTCAGCGATGGCCCGCAGGGTGACCGCCATGGACGGTGGGCACAAAAAACCCGCCTCGCGGCGGGTTGTTTGTTGCCTGTGACCAAGGCAGGGTATTCCGGACCGACGCACAACCCTGTGCTCTCCGGAATGGCCGCATTGCTGCGGTTATTTGATCTTCGCTTCCTTGTAAGCAACGTGCTTGCGCACCACCGGATCGTACTTCTTGATTTCCATCTTGTCCGGCGTGGTCTTCTTGTTCTTGTCGGTCGTGTAGAAATGACCGGTGCCCGCGGAGGACACGAGACGGATCTTGTCGCGCTTGGATGCCATTGCGTGTTCTCCTTAAATC
>NZ_DASVOK010000241.1:0-1514 GCF_036383415.1 Rudaea sp.
AAGCGACTGCCAGATGTTCAGCGTCTCGGTGCGGGGCACGCGGGCGCGATAATCCCTGGCGTCCTTTGCATCCGCGACCTTCTCCACCCATTGCGAGAAGTTGCCGAGGAAGTCGTGATAAGTGTGGGTGTGGCAGGACAGGAAATCGAAGCCGCCGTCTGGCTTGATGGCGCCGACCGGGCAGGCGGCGACGCACAATTTGCACTCCAGGCAGGGGTTGTACTCGATCGGATGGTCATGGGCGTCGACCTCGCATCCGAGCAGGACCGTGCCGAGCAGCACGAAGCTGCCGAATTTCGGGTGGATCACGCTGCGATGAATCCCCATCCGCCCGAGTCCGGCCTCGACCGCGATCGGTTTGTGCTGGACCATCATGATCCGCGGCAGGTCCATCTCCATCGGGAAAGCGGCGACCGAGTTGCAGGCGGGGATGCCGTGCTCGTCGAGCGCACGAACGATGGCGCGCGCGGTTTCGTTGACGTGGTCGTAGGTGCTGTGGAATTCCTCGTTGGCGACCGAGCGTGACGGCGAACGCACCGGCTCCCGGTTCATGTGGCAGGCGATCGCAAGCAGGGTACGCGTCCGGCCGTAGACCCTGCGGATGAACTCCCGCTGCGGCGCGATCGCGGCACGTTCGAACTCGATGATGCCGACATCATCGGCACCACATTCGCGTGCGATCCGCTTGATGAGTTCAGATGAAACCGGAAGGTGGTGGACCGGCGGGCTGCTGCGTGCCCGCACCGCCTTGACCGTGGGGTGATCATCCAGGCTCATGGTTCCCCTCTCTATGAATGACGATCATCATATTATGAAGCGAGCCGGCGCGAAGCAAGTGAATTATCTGTCAGCCGTCATGTAATGGAACTGGCGTCATGCGGGGAGATTTGCAAGTCAGCACCGTCATCCTGAGAGCCTGACTGAAAAAGAACCAGCTATTTTCAAGGGCCTTCTAACTAACTGAAATGTGACTCACTTTCGTCATGGCCGGGCTCGTCCCGGCCATCCACGTCTTTCTGGCCTGATTGAAGCAGAGACGTGGATGCCCGGCACAAGGCCGGGCATGACGAGCTTGCCAAAAGTGCCCGATTTCATTGGCTGCATTTTGAGTCAGACTCTGAGGGTACGCGACGAATACCGCGAGCTGATCGATATCCAGATCGTGGCGTTTCCGCAGAGCGGAATCCTCAGCAGCCCCGGTACGCCGGAGTTGCTCGATGAGGCGATCAAGCTCGGCGCCAATGCAATCGGCGGGCTCGATCCGGCGAGTTTCGACCGCGATGTCGAGGGACATCTCGACGTCGTGTTCGGCGTTGCGCAGAAGCACGGCGTCGATGTCGACATCCATCTCCATGATGGCGGCATGCTCGGCGCCTTCGAGGTCGAGCAGATCGCGGCACGGACGCGCGGGCTCGGCATGGAAGGCCGCGTCGCCGTCAGCCACGCCTATGGTCTCGGCGACATTCCCGCCGATGCGCTGAAGAAGACCGCCGACAGCCTGGCGCGCGCGGGCG
>NZ_DASVOK010000242.1:0-1521 GCF_036383415.1 Rudaea sp.
AGCCGCGCCATCGCACCCGCAAGGTCGTCGGCCTCGACGATCGTCGCGCCAGGCTCGGCTTGCGCCACCGCGCTGCGCAGGGCGGCGCGGAACAAGGGATGATCGTCGGCAATCAGGATGCGCGTGCTCATCGGCGCGAACTGTAGCAGTTCGTTGGCTATCGGTGTACGCATGGTATCGTTGGCGCAGGAGGCAGCGATGTCGATATCCTTCCCGCTCGGCGCCATTCGCGAAACCGCGCATCGCGGTGACGACGATCTGCTCAGCGCCGGACTCGGCCTCGCGGGATTGCGCGCGCCACCCGCGCCGTTCGCCAATCCCGCCGAACCGACGCCGGCCGAGTTGCGCCGCCGTGCGATCCGCACTGCCTGGACGGGCATCGCCGACCTCGGTCCGCTCGGCGGCTACGGCACGGTCTACGGCAACGCGCCGAAGATCGACGGCCGCGAATACCACGCGTTCGCGCATATTCACGGCGATCTGCAGCCGCACCGCGTCATGGCGCAGATTCCCGACGCGTTCGACGCGCAGGCGCGCTGCCTGGTCGTCACCGCCTCGTCGGGCTCGCGCGGCATTTACGGCGCGATCTCGTTCGCCGGCGCATGGGGGCTCGCGCGCGGCTGCGCGGTGGCCTACACCGACAAGGGCGCGGGGTCAGGCTATTTCGACACGGTGACGCACAGCGGCGTAGCGCTCGACGGCACGCGCGCCGAAGTCGGTACGACCGAACTCGAGTTTGCACTGGCCGGCCGCTACGGCGACGCGGGCATCGCGGTCAAGCACGCACACTCGACCGACAACCCCGAGGCGCACTGGGGCGAGCATCTGCTGCATGCGACGCAGTTCGGCCTGGCGATGCTCGATCGCGCGTTTCCCGCGCAGGCGCCGTTCACGCCGCAGAACACGAAGATCATCGCCATCGGCCTGTCGAATGGCGGCGCCGCGGCGTTGCGCGCGGCAGGCATCGACAAGGCGGCCTGGCTTGACGGCGTCGTCGCGGTCGAGCCGAACATTCTCGCGCCGACCGGCGACAGCCATGGGCGGCCGCTCTACGACTACGGCACCGAGGCGGCGCTGCTCGCACCTTGCGCCCTGCTTGATGCGCGTTTCGACGAAGTGCGCGGCGCGTTGGCGAAACTGCCGGGCAACAACACCGCCACGTGGACGACGCGTTGCGCCACGCTGCGCGACGCGGGCATGCTCAATGCCGGAGACTTGAAGGCACAGGCTGCCGAAGCCCTCGCTCAGTTGCACGCGTCGGGCTGGGAAGACGCCGCGCTCGCCACCGCCGCGAGCACGACCACGTACGACATGTGGCGCGCATTCGGCGCGACCTACGCATCGGCCTATACGCGCAGCCCGGTCGGTGCGATGCCCGGCGGCTTCCGCTTCACCGCGCTCGATCTCAATGGAAGACCGCGCTCGCCGATGGCCGACGAACGCGCCGCCTGGTGGAGCGACGCAGGTGGTATCCCGCCCGGCAATGGCGTATTCCTCATCGAGGGCCAGCCGGGCAACGGC
>NZ_DASVOK010000243.1:0-3751 GCF_036383415.1 Rudaea sp.
GGCGACCGCGTCGCCGGCCTTGGCCACGTCGTCGAACGAGGCCATGACGACCTGCGCGCACTGGGGCCTCGGGATCAGCTTGAGCGTGACTTCGGTGACGACGAGCAGCAGGCCTTCCGAACCGATCGCGAGCGCGAGCAGATCGAGTCCGGGCGTGTCGAGCGCGCCGCCGCCGAGCACGATTTCTTCGCCTTCGATCGTGTAGCCGCGCAGGCCGAGGACGTTGTGCACGGTCAGTCCGTACTTGAGGCAATGCACGCCGCCGGAATTTTCCGCGACGTTGCCGCCGATCGAGCAGGCGATCTGCGACGACGGATCGGGCGCGTAGTACAGGCCGAACGGCGCGGCTGCTTCGGACACGGCGAGATTGCGCAGGCCCGGTTCGACGCGTGCGGTGCAGGCGAGCGGATCGAGTTCGAGGATGCGGTTCAACTTCGCCAGCGACAGCACGAGACCATCCGCGCACGGCATCGCGCCGCCCGACAGCCCCGTGCCCGCGCCGCGCGCGACGACGGGAATCTGCAAGGCATGGCAGACGCGCAGCACCTCGCGCACTTGCGCCGCGGTTTCCGGCAGCGCCACCGCGAACGGCTTCTGCCGGAACGCGGACAGGCCATCGCATTCGAACGGCGTCGTCTGCTCCGCATCGAACAGAAGGCAGGACGAAGGCAGCACGCCGGCGAGCGCGCGTGCGAGTCCGCCGCGGCGGTCGCCGTATGGCGTGGAGGGAGCGCGGGTTTCGCTGGACGACATTGCGGCATGCTAAACCCGAACGATTCGCTGCGACAGCCGCTGTCCCGGAAACAGGTCGTAGTGACAAGGAACCGGAAGAGGAGTATATCGGCCACGGCGGGACGACACCGGTCCGTGCGACCGGCTCCGCGGAAGATAAAAATATACTTTGCGACATTGCCGTTCTAGGGAGGCTGCATGTTCACGCAAGTGATCGATCCGCTGGGCAATCTGACCCTGACCTGCCTGGTCGCGCTGATTCCGGTTGTGTTCCTTCTCGTCCTGCTCGCCGTATTCCGCGCACCGGCGTGGATCGCGGTGATGGCCGGCTCGCTGGTCACCTTCCTGCTCGCGATGTGGGTATGGCGCATGCCGTTCGACGTCGGCTCGCAGGCCTTCATCAACGGGGCGGCGACCGGCATGTGGAACGTCAACTGGATTACGTTCTGGGGCCTGATCCTGTTCAATACCTTGTCGCTGACCGGCCTGTTCGAGAATTTCCGGCGCTGGCTGATCGCGCAGGGCAGCGCGGACGTGCGCGTGCAGACGATGCTGTTCGCCTGGGCCTTCGGCGCGCTGCTCGAAGGACTTGTCGGCTTCGGCTACCCGTGGGCCGTGGTCGCGCCGATCCTGATTTCGCTCGGCATCTCCGACCTCAACGCGATCCGTGTCGCCGCGATCGCGAACAACGCGCCGGTGTCGTACGGCGCGCTCGGCGCGCCGATCATCGGTCTCGCCGCGGTCACCGGCTATCCGTTGCTCGCACTGTCGGGCTCGATCGGCTCGGTCGTCGCCGTGCTCGCCCTGCTGCCGCCGTGGGTGTTGCTGTATCTGGTCTCCGGTCGCGCCGGCATGTGGAGCGCATGGCCGCTCGCGATCGTCGGTTCGCTCGGCTACATCCTCGGCCAGTATCCGGTCGCGGTGTACATGGGGCCGTATCTGCCCGACGTGACCGGATCGATCGTCTGCTTCGCCGCGCTGCTCCTGCTGCTCAAGTTCTGGCAGCCGAGCGCGATCCTCGGCTACGGCGGCGTGCCGCTCGACGCGGCCGCGCTCGCGCAGCATCGGCGCGACCACGGCCTGAGCGTGGGCGAAGTCGTGCAGGCATGGCTGCCGTTTGTGATCCTGCTGGTCGTCGTCGCGCTGTGGACCGGGCCGTGGTCGCCGTTGCCGAAGGTGAGCTGGTTCAAGGCCGCGGCGGCGGCCTGCGCAGCGGCATCGACCACCTGCACGGCGGCTAAGCCCGACGTCAGCGCGGTATTCAACTTCGCGCCGTGGGTCGGCGGCACGGCGATCCTCGTCGCGTGGGTGCTGGTCGCCGCGTGGCTGTTCGCGATCGGCAAGCTCACCGGCGACCTGCTCGGTCAGGTGTTCCGCAAGACCTTCGCGCAGATGTGGGGCGCGCTGCTGGTCGGCGTGTTCATCTTTGGGCTGGCCTACGTGTTCAACTTCTCCGGCATGGCGGCGTCGCTGGCGAAAGGCTTCGCCTCGCTCGGCACCGCGTTCATTGTCGTTGCACCTATCCTCGGCTTCATCGGCGTCGCGCTGTCGGGCTCGAACACCTCGACCAACGCGATGTTCGGCAAGTTCCAGGCGCTGGTCGGCGCGCAGCTCGGCCTGCCGCCGCTGTTGCTGCCGACGCTGAATTCGGTCGGCGCGGAAATCGGCAAGCCGGTGGCGCCGCAGACCGCGAGCGTGGGCGTGTCGACGAGCCGTTTCGTGCGCAAGGAAGGCGACGTGATCCGCCACAACATGGGCTGGACCTTCGTCCTGCTCGCCTACCTGATCGTGATCGCGGTGGCGTTCCACTTCCTGCAACCGGCGAGCATGACCTTGCCGCCGCCGTAGTCAGGCAAAACGCAGCACGAAGGCATGGTCGCCGTTCGCGGCGACGCTTTCCTCGAGTCGCCAGCCCCAGCGCTCGCAGACGCGTCGGATCATGCCGAGGCCGAGCGCGTGCTCGCGCACGTCGAGTTGGGTCGCTTCCGCGGCCGCGGGCGGGCCTTCGTGGGCGATGCAGACCGTGTCCGGTGCGACCGCGACACGCAGCACGCCGCCGTCGGCGAACTGGGTCACCGCGCGCAACAGATTGCCGAGGATCACGCGCAGCACCTTCTGCGGCGCGGCAACCGCGACATTCGCCATGCCCTCGTGTTGCAGGCCGAGATGCTTTTCGTTGAGCGCATCGCGGCGCTCGGCGAGCAGGCTGCGCACGAGTTCGTCGAGATCGGGCGTGCGGCCTTCGTTCGCTTCCGATTCGTCGCTGCGTGCGAGCACGAGCAGGGCGTCGAGCAGGTCGCGCAGTTCGTCGGCACCGCGCTGCATGCGCTTCAAGCGTGTGACGATCGTCGCGCTGCACTGACCCGAGTCGAGAAGCACTTCGATCGCGCCGCGGATCACCGCGAGCGGCGTGCGCAGCTCGTGACTCGCGTCCGCGGTGAAAGTGCGCTCGCGGCGCACATAGCCGTAGAGTTTTTCCTGGTAGTTGTCGAAGGCGAGCGCGAGCGCGCCGACCTCGTCCTCGGCGAAACCGGGCGAGAGCTTCTCCGCACCGCGGCGCGACGGCTCGAGCACCTCGACGCGGCGGGCGAGACGGCGCACCGGCTCGATCGCGCGTCCGGCCCAGAACCAGCCGAGCCAGGCGGAGAGGATCGTGCCGAACAGCACGAGCGCGATCAGATCGCGCGTCCAGCGGCGCTCGCGCACGCCTTCCATGCCCATGTCGAGCACGATGTAGAGGCGCCGACCATCGGCAGTCGCATGCACCGCGACGTAGCGGTGCGGACCGCTGTCGCCGATCTCGTACGGATCACCGGGTTCGAGGCCGGCGAGCTCGGCGGGCGGCGCCTCGCCGCCCTTCGCGCCGCTGAGGAAAATACGGAAATGCGCCGAATGCGTGTGCGGCAGCGCGCCGAATTCGGCGTAGCGCTGGACGAAATAGTCGCCTTCGACGCGCAGCATTTCGCGCGCGACGCGACCGACGTAGGCCGAGGAAAAGTGCAGCGAGATGAACGCGAGA
>NZ_DASVOK010000244.1:0-3029 GCF_036383415.1 Rudaea sp.
AAGCCGGGCGGTCGCCTCGCGGTGATCAGCTTCCACTCGCTCGAAGACCGCGCGGTGAAGCACTTCCTGCGCGACGAATCCCAATTGCCGCCGACACGCCGCGGCCTGCCGCCGCCTGTGGCGACGACGCTGCGCCTGAAGACGATCGGCGGCGCGCAACTGCCGGGCGACGAGGAAGTCGCGGCGAATCCGCGCGCCCGCAGCGCGGTTTTGCGCGTGGTGGAGAAGCTCTGATGGCTACGTTCATAGGCATCGCGCGCGGAATCGGCTACGCCATCATCCTCGTCCTGCTTGCGGGCGTGATCGGCTGCGCGTTCGGCGTGGTCTACACGCGCCAGGAGAGCCGTCGTCTGTTCAGCGAATACAACGAGCTGACCAAGGAACGCGATCGCCTCAATTACGAATTCGGCCGGCTCGAACTCGAGCGCGCGACCAAGGCGGAAATCAACGGCATCGAGAAGGTTGCGCGCGAGAGCTTCGGCATGATTTCGCCGAGCCCCGCGAACACGGTGGTGATCAAGCGATGACCAAGCGCGAACTGTTCCAATTCGACTTGCCGGGGCTGCGCGCACAGCGCGATGCGCAGCCGGCGGCGAAAAGCCAGTCGGTGCGCGGTGCGCGGCGCTGGTTCGACTTCGTCGGCGGCGACGCAGCGAAAGTGAAGCCGCGCCAGACCGCGGTCAACCTCAAGCGCCGCCTCACCGTCGTGCTGATGATCCTCGCGCTCGCGGCGACTGCGCTGATCGTGCGCGCGATCGACCTGCAGTGGGTGAGCAAGGATTTCTACCTCGACCAGGGCGACCAGCGTTACGTGCGCGACATCAAGATCGATGCGCCACGCGGCACGATCTTCGATCGCAACGGCAACCCGCTCGCGGTGTCGACGCCGGTCGCCTCGATCTGGGCCGATCCGTCGACGCTGAAGGAGCACATGGATCGCGTGCCGGAACTGGCCAAGGCGCTCGGCCTCGACGCGAACGCGCTCGCGCAGAAGATCATGCAGCGCGCGGACAAGCAGTTCGTCTATCTCGTGCGCCGCCTCAATCCAGATCAGGCCGACGCAATCCTCAAGCTCGGCATTCCGGGAATCGACAAGCAGCCCGAGTTCCGCCGTTTTTATCCGAACGGCGAGGTGACCGCGCACATCCTCGGCAAAACCGACGTCGACGATCGCGGCTCCGAGGGCCTGGAGCTCGCCTTCAACGAATCGCTTACCGGCAAGCCCGGCAGCAAAAGCGTGATTCGCGACCTGCACGGGCGCGCGGTCGAGAACTACGACATCGATCTCGACGTGGCGCCGCGGCCCGGCGGCGACCTGACCTTGTCGATCGACAAGAACATCCAGTATCTCGCCTACCGCGAGTTGATGGGCGCGATCAAGGACCACAAGGCGGCGTACGGTTCGATCGTCGTGATGGACGTGACCAACGGCGAGATCCTCGCCATGGTCAACCAGCCCTCGTTCAATCCGAATTCGCAGAATCTGAACATTCCGGCCAAGGACTTGCTCGACCACATGCGCAACCGCGCCGCGACCGATGTGGTCGAGCCGGGTTCGGTGGCGAAGGCGATCACGATTTCCGCGGCGCTCGAAAGCGGCAAGTGGAAGCCCGATTCCAAGGTCGATACCAATCCCGGCACCTGGCAGCACTACGACCACGTCGTTCACGACCACCGCAACGTCGGCCTGCTGACCGTGACCGGCGTGATCACGCATTCGTCCAACGTCGGCGCGGCGAAGATCGGCTCGACCTTGCCGCGTGACCAGATGTGGGACATGTTCCATCGCTTCGGCTTTGGCGAGACGACCGGTTCAGGCTTCACCGGCGAGTCGTCCGGCAACCTGCCGATCGCCAAGCGCTGGGGCCCGGTCGAACAGGACACGATTTCCTACGGCTACGGATTTTCGGTGACTCCGTTGCAGCTTGCGCGGGCGTACGCGGCGATCGCCAACGGCGGCATCCTGCACACGCCAACGTTCGTCAAGGACGGTGGCGACGAGGGCAAGCGCATCATCGACAAGAAGATTGCCGATCAAGTCCTGGCGATGCTGCGCACCGTCATCGCGCCGGACTCGACGGCGCCCAAGGCGGCAGTGCCGAACTATTTCGCCGCGGGCAAGACCGGCACCTCGCACATCGCGCACAACGGCGGTTACCGCAACGTCTACAACTCGGTGTTCGTCGGCTTCGTTCCGGCGACGAATCCGCGCCTCGTCGCGGCCATCGTCATCTCCGGCGCGACCGGCACCGACATCGTGCAGTACATGGGCGGCACCGTCGCCGCGCCGGCGTTCAGTGGCGTGATGCAGGGCGCGCTGCGCCTGCTCGACGTTCCACCGGACAACGTCAAGAACTGGTACACCGGCGGCCCGGGTCCCGATCCGCTGGCCTTGCCGAAGCTGCCACCGGAGCCGGCGGTCGACCCGAACGTGGTCGGCGAAATCGAGACGGCCGATCCATGAGTACGATCGCGCGCCCGCTCTCGGAACTGCTCGCCGACATTGCGCCGGCGGACGCGCTTGCGGACTGCGGCGACATCATCGTGCGCGGACTCGCGCTCGACTCGCGCCGCGTGCGCGAAGGCGATGCGTTCTTCGCGCTCGCCGGCACGACGGCGCACGGCATCACGTTCGCGCCGAAGGCGGTGGCGAACGGCGCGATCGTTGTCTTGGCCGAGAAGGCGAAGAGCACGCCCGCGATCGCCGCGGTCGAGCAGGTCGCTGGCGTGCCTGAAATCTGGGTCGATGGCCTGCATGACCAGGTCGGCGAAATCGCCGCGCGTTTCTTCGCCCGCCCGTCCGCAGCGCTGCGCGTGATCGGCGTGACCGGCACCAACGGCAAGACCTCGATCGTGCAACTGCTCGCCGCGGCGCTCGACGGTCTCGGCGCGCGCGCGGCGACGATCGGCACGCTCGGTGCGGGCTTGGTCGGCGCGCTGCGCGAAGGCGAGCGCACCACACCCGACGCGATCAGCGTGCAGGCGCTGCTCGCCGAATTCCGCGACGCCGGCGCCAGCCACGTCGCCAT
>NZ_DASVOK010000245.1:0-13245 GCF_036383415.1 Rudaea sp.
CGATCGGCACCGGCCCCGGCGGCCGACCGCACCCGGGTCAGGGCAATAGGCCCGGACGACCCGGTGACTCGAACAACGGCCGCCCGCCGCGGCCGCAGACGCGACCGGCACAGCAAGAAGGTCAATGACGGCGGGCGGCGCCAGGAATGGCGCCGCTCACGCCCGGGGCGAGGTCAGGACAGCGCGGACGCGACGCTGCTGCGCAGCTTCTGGAACATCGACTGCAACGAGCGATCGAACAGCGATTCGCGCGGGACGATGACGGCCAGACCACGATCGAGCAGGTCGTCCAGTTCGGCGCGGCCTTCCTCCCGCCACAACGTGCCGTCGGTCTTGACCAGGATCGTGCGTCCGGTGAACGCACCGATCCACGACACCTTGCCACGACCTGCCCGGCTTGGTTTCGGATCCGTGGAATCCTCGGCGCCAGCCACGTCCGCGTCGTCCTTGAACCCGATCCAGTCGCCGACCTTCCAGCGCGGGGGCGTCGACTTGTTGGGGATCGGCTTGAGCTTGAATGTCGATACGCGCGCATCCACGCCGGTTTCCCCGGCAGACGATGCCGAGACGGATTCCGCATCCGTGACCGCGGCCCTGTCATCGGCGCGCGCGGTGGCTTCGTCTGAACGCGGTTGCAAACGTGGGGCAACCAGCCCCTCGAGCCAGTTCCAGCGGAACGTCGGGTCGACCTTGATGCGACCGATGCGGACTTCCGCCCAGTGGCGGAACGTGTTGATCCAGCGCGCGCGTGCTTCCGCGGGAGCCGACCCTTCGCCGAGCACGCCGGCCCAGGCACGTTCGATGTCCGCCCAATCCTGCTCAAGGCTCGCCCGCGCCTGCGGATCGGGCATCGGAGAGAGCAAACCGACGACGGCGTCGAGCTGGCGGTCCAGCCACAACGCCTCGTAGGAACGCTTGCCGCGCGCCTCGCAGATCCGGACTTGGTGGTTGACCCAGAAAATCGACAGGGCGTGGCGCAAGCCTTCGGGAACCGACTTTCCTTCGAGCCGTTCGCGCATGCGCGCGGTCGCGGCCAGACGAATCTGGTGTTGATGCGCGGGCTGCTCGGCGGAATCCGACGCCGACGCGGGCTCGTCCTGCGCCGCTTCCTCCGGCAGTTCGGCCGGAGCCGGCGGTTCGGCGCTCGCCAAGGGCGCGACCTGATCGCGCTCGCGCTCAGCCGCGCGTGCTTCGAGCATGTCCGACCAGGCGCGGAACTGAGCCCGCTCGCGCTCGAAGAACGCGCGGGTGACATCGTGGTTCTTGACGATACGACCGACTAGGGAATGCATCCTCAGCATCTTCTCGGCCAGCATCGGGCTGTCCGGCGTGCATCCTTTTCCGACCTCGGCCAGCCGGTCCATCAGCGCGCGTGCCGGGTGGTCGGCATCGGAAAACATCTCCGCGTCGATCAGGGCCAGACGCAGATAGGGCAACTGCAGGCGCGACAGCAGCGCCTGGACCGCGGCTGGCAACGCGTCGTCCTTCTGGATGAAGCCGAACATCATCGCGACCATGTCGATGACGTCCTCATGCTCGCCAAGCGCGACGTTGCGCTCGTCCGCCTGCCCCGCCTGCGCGGATGGCCTGCCCTGATGCAACCGGCTGCCGAGATTGCGACGCAATTCGAGCTTGAGCCGCTCGGGATCCCAGAGATCCTCTTCGGCATCGCCCACCCACGAGGTCGGCAGCGTCGGCGGCGGCAGGGAGGCGAGCACCTCCATCAAGGTTTCCAGCCCCAACGCCTGTGTCGCGGATTGCGCGGCATCGCCACCCCAGGCTGCGCCATCCAGCGCACCGTCGCCGGCAACACCGTGGTGGCCACCCGCATAGGCACGCGATGCGGCATAGCGTGCGAGGCGCCGATGTTCGAGCAGGGCGCGCACCGAGGCGGTCAGGCGAGCCTGCTCGACGGTCTCCGGCGGCAGATCCTGCAGCGACGTGTACATCGAACCGGCGTGCATGCCGTCGCGACTCAAACCAGCAAGTTGCGCGGCCGTTGCGTGCGCACCCGCATCAAGCCCCGGCACGGTCTCGAGCCAGGAGCGCTCCTCCGCCGTGACATGCTGACGCGCGTTTGCGCCGGGAGGCGGTGTCGGATGCATCGCCGCGGATCGGCGCTGCACCGGCGAAGACCAGTTCCAGTGCGGCGCGACGCCACCCTGCACAAGCATGCGGTTGAGCTCCTGGCAGGTGACGCCGGTCATGCTCACCACGATGCGGTCGAACAGCTTAAGTACGACCAGAGCGACTTCGACGGGAAGATCCGGCGATTCGTCCAGGGATTTGGCGAAGGTTCGCACCAGCACGGCAGGTGCCGCGGGAACTTCGTCAGCCTGCACGTCCGCGCCACTGCGCAGGATGGACAGGCGATGAAGCAGCGGCGGCAACTCCATGCGGCATAGCGAGGAACCTCGGGCGACGGCGCTTTCCACGGCAAGATTGCGCTCAAGCGTCACTTCGTCGACCAAGCTCAATCCCGCGAATCCCCCGCCCACCGTCATGCCGCCGGCGGCGACCAGGCGCGGACGAAACGCACCTGGCGCCTGCGGACGCAGGGCATTCCAGCCTTCGGCGAGATGATCGAACCAGGTCTGGGTGAGGACGTCGCGATTCCTGCGCAGGATGCGCATGCCCTCGAAAAACTGCTGGGACGAGGATTCGGAGCGGTCGAACAACGTGTCGTCGAGCTTCTCGAAGAGCTGGGCGGAAAGCGGGCGAAGCAGCTCAACCTGCGCGTTGCTCAGGCGCCCCCACCAATCCTGTCTCGGGACGGAGTCGCCGTTGCGCTTGGAGTCGTCATCGAACATCCCGGGCGGTTTCCCGAGAGGGGCGCTGTATGGAGGGACGGGCGACGCCATGGCAATACTTCCCCTGAGGATCCTCGCCCTGCCCCCCAAAAGCCCGGCGACGACCTGAAAACCAACGACTGTCGCGATGTTAAGGAAAAGGGAAATTTTCGTTCGTGACGGACTTCTCTTTTATTTCAATCACAAACGCGCGATTCCTCACAGTCTGCTAACCGTCCGCGAGCACGGACACGATGTTTCAGTCCCGTTGCGGAATCGATGCGCTGGCCGTTCAGACAGCGATGTCACTGCGACGGGCGCCCAGCTGCCGATTTTTACCCGGTCTTTACGCAGCATGGACGATTTCCTACGCCTTCCTTATGCGCCCAAACCTAGAGTGGCGGCCTGTCTTGATCGATACGTTCACAAGGATTGCCGCTATGGATGCCTGGTATCTGCTGTTGTTGGTTGCGCTGATCGGTTCGACCGCCGCTTTCCTGCGTTTGTGCGCGTGGCTGGAGGACCGGCCGTGATCGTCTTCTTCGTCGTCGCGACGATGGCGCTCACCCTGACCGGCCTGTATTTCGCCCTGTGCAAGAACGGAGCGAAGCGATGAGCACCCTCTATTGGTTCGCCGCCGTGATCGCGTTCGGACTGACCATTTATCTCACCATCGCCCTGCTCAAACCGGAGTGGTTCGAATGACCGCGAATACCTGGCTGCAGATCGGCATCTATCTGGCCGTGCTGCTGCTCCTCGTCAAGCCGCTCGGCGCCTACATGGCCGCCGTGTTTTCCGACGTTCCCAACCGGGTGACGCGTATTGGCGCGCCGGTCGAACGTCTGCTCTATCGTCTCAGCGGCGTACGCATCGACGAGGATATGAACTGGAAGCGATACGCCGTGGCCATGCTCGTGTTCAACGTCTTCGGCCTGCTCGTCGTCTACTTGCTGCAGCGCATGCAGCAGTGGCTGCCGCTGAATCCGCAGGGTTTCGGCGCGGTCGCGCCCGATTCGGCAATGAACACCGCGATCAGCTTCGCCACGAATACGAACTGGCAGGGCTACGGCGGCGAATCGACGATGAGCTATTTCACCCAGATGCTTGGTCTCGCCGTGCAGAATTTTCTGTCTGCTGCGACCGGCATCGCCGTGCTGATCGCGCTGATTCGCGGCTTCATGCGCAAGACGGCACAAGGTATCGGCAACTTCTGGGTCGACATGACCCGCAGCACCTTGTACGTGCTGCTGCCGCTGTCGTTCCTGCTCGCGCTTGCGCTTGTCTGGCAAGGCGTGCCGCAGAACTTCAAACCCTACGCAACCGTGCCGCTGCTGCAGGCGACGACGGCGACGGAAACGGTCAAGGATGCCGACGGCAACGCACTGAAAGATGCCGCGGGCAAGGACATGACGAAGGAATCGCCGGTCACCGAGCAATCGCTGCCTCTCGGCCCGGCCGCCTCGCAGATCGCGATCAAGCAGCTCGGCACGAACGGCGGTGGCTACTACAACGCGAACTCGGCGCACCCTTACGAGAACCCGACGCCGCTGTCGAACTTCCTCGAAGTGCTCGCGATCCTGCTGCTGCCGGCCGCGCTCTGCTACACCTTCGGCGCGATGGTCGGTGACCGCCGCCAGGGCTGGGCGCTGCTGGCAACGATGTTCGTGATCTTTGTGCCGCTGCTGATCGGCTGCGCGCTCGCCGAGCAAAGCGGCAATCCTGCGCTGAGCGGTTTGCCGCTCGATCAACAGGCCGGCGCCTTGCAGGCCGGCGGCAACATGGAAGGCAAGGAGACGCGCTTCGGCATCGTCAACTCGGCGATCTGGGCGACAGCGACGACCGCCGCGTCGAACGGTTCGGTCAACGCGATGCACGATTCGTTCACGCCGCTCGGCGGTCTCGTGCCGATGTGGCTGATGCAACTTGGCGAAGTGATCTTCGGCGGTGTCGGTTCGGGTCTATACGGCATGCTCGCGTTCGCCGTCGTCGCGGTATTTATCGCCGGTTTGATGGTGGGACGGACTCCCGAGTATCTGGGCAAGAAGATCGAAGCCTACGAGATGAAGATGGCGAGCCTCGTCGTGCTGATTCCGTGCGCTCTCGTCGTCATCGGCACTGCAATCGCCGTGCTCGCACCAGCCGGCGTCGCCGCCATTGCCAATCCCGGCATCCACGGCTTCAGCGAGATCCTCTATGCGCTGTCGTCGGCATCGAACAACAACGGCAGCGCATTCGGCGGACTGTCGGCGAACACCCCGTTCTGGAACGTGCTGCTCGGCATCTGCATGTTCCTCGCGCGCTTCCCGCTCGCGATCGGCATGCTCGCGATTGCCGGTTCGCTCGCGGCGAAGAAGCACGTGCCCCAATCCGCCGGCACGCTGCCGACGCACACGCCGCTGTTCGTCGTCCTGCTCGCGAGCACCGTGATCGTGATCGGCGCGCTGACCTTCCTGCCTGCGCTTGCGCTCGGGCCGATTGCGGAACAGCTGGTAGCGCTTGGGCACTGAAACAACGTCATTTCGGCAATCCCCGCCGGAATGACGAGCAAAAGACAATTCTTCGGAAATCCAACATGTCCACTTCACACGCAAGCGCGCTCGACAAAGCGCTGCTGATCCCAGCGATCGGCGACGCGTTTCGCAAACTTTCGCCGCGCGCGCAGTTCCGCAACCCGGTGATGTTCGTCGTCTTCGTCTGCAGCATCCTGACCACGCTGCTGTGGTTGCAGGCGCTGCGCGGGGACGGCGAAGCGCCGGCCGGCTTCATCCTCGGCGTCGCGCTGTGGCTGTGGTTCACGCTGCTGTTCGCAAACTTCGCCGAGGCGATCGCTGAAGGCCGTGGCAAGGCGCAAGCCGCCTCGCTGCGTGGTGCGCGCAAGGATGTCGTCGCGAACAAGATTCCCTCACCCGATCAGCGTGACCGCGTCACCGTCGGCGCGGCGCACGATCTGCGCAAAGGCGACTTCGTCATCGTCAATGCCGGCGAATTCATTCCCGGCGACGGCGAGATCGTCGAGGGCGCGGCAACTGTGGACGAGTCCGCAGTCACCGGCGAATCTGCGCCCGTGATCCGCGAGTCGGGCGGTGACCGCAGCTCGGTCACCGGCGGCACGCGCGTGCTGTCGGATTGGATCATCACGCGCATCACGAGCAATCCCGGCGAGAGCTTCCTCGACCGTATGATCGCGATGGTCGAAGGCGCGAGCCGGCGCAAAACGCCGAACGAAATCGCACTGACGATTCTGCTAGCCAAGTTCTCGCTGATCTTCCTGCTCGCCTGCGCGACCTTGCTGCCCTACTCGCTGTATGCCGTGCGGAGCGCGGGCCACGGCGAACCGGTGACGATTACCGTACTCGTCGCCCTACTCGTCTGCCTTATCCCGACCACGATCGGCGGCCTGCTCTCGGCGATCGGCATCGCCGGCATGGATCGCATGATCCAGGCCAACGTTATCGCCATGTCGGGCCGTGCGGTCGAGGCCGCGGGCGACGTCGACGTGCTGCTGCTCGACAAAACCGGCACGATCACGCTCGGCAATCGCCAGGCGGTCGCATTCCATGCGGCGCCCGGTGTCGACGACAACGCGCTTGCCAACGCCGCGCAGCTCGCCTCGCTCGCCGACGAAACGCCGGAAGGCCGCAGCATTGTCGTCCTCGCGAAAGAGAAATTCGGCCTGCGCGAACGCGAAGTCGGCGGCAGCGGCGTCGTCTTCGTTCCGTTCACCGCGCAGACGCGCATGAGCGGCGTCGACCTCGGCGCGCAGCACATTCGCAAGGGCGCGCTCGATGCGGTGAAGAAGTACGTCGAGTCGCTCGGCGGCCAGTTGCCGGCGGCGGTGACGCGCGTCGCCGAAGACATCGCCCGCAAGGGCGGCACGCCACTCGTAGTCGCCGAGAACGATCAGGCGCTGGGTGTCATCGAACTCAAGGACATCGTCAAAGGCGGCATCAAGGAGCGATTCGCCGAGCTGCGCCGCATGGGCATCAGGACGATCATGATCACCGGCGACAATCCGCTGACCGCCGCATCGATCGCGGCCGAGGCTGGCGTCGACGACTATCTCGCCGAGGCGACGCCCGAAGCCAAGCTCAAACTGATCCGCGATATTCAGGCCGAAGGCCGCCTCGTCGCCATGTGCGGCGACGGCACCAACGATGCGCCTGCGCTCGCCCAGGCCGACGTCGCCGTCGCAATGAACAGCGGCACCCAGGCTGCGAAAGAGGCCGGCAACATGGTGGACCTCGACTCGAACCCGACCAAGCTCATCGAGGTGGTCGAGATCGGCAAGCAGTTGCTGATCACGCGCGGTTCGCTGACCACGTTCTCGATCGCGAACGACGTGGCCAAGTACTTCGCGATCATTCCGGCGGCGTTTGCGTCGACCTATCCCGCGCTCAACGCGCTCAACGTCATGCACCTCGCGACGCCGCAGAGCGCGATTCTGTCGGCCGTGATCTTCAATGCGCTGATCATCATCTTCCTGATTCCGCTTGCATTGAAAGGCGTCCGCTACCGCGCGGTCGGCGCGGGCGAACTGCTGCGCCGCAATCTGCTCGTCTACGGCGTCACCGGCCTGATCGCGCCGTTCGTTGGCATCAAGATCATCGACGTGATCCTCGTCGCGCTTGGCCTTGCCTGATTTTCACCAAGCTGCCCATTTTTCAAACAAGAAAGACCATGAAGAAGAAATATACTTTTGCAATTCTTGCCTTTTCCATTTCCGCAACCGTGCATGCGCAAGCTCAAAGTACGGCACAGGAAGTGCCGGCGTACACAATCACCGGCAATCTCGCGCTGACTTCCGACTACGTCTTCCGCGGCCTGACCCAGACCTGGGGCCGGCCGGCGATCCAGGGCGGCGCCGACCTGGCCATGGCCAACGGTTTCGCCGCGGGCGTCTGGGCATCGAGCATCAGCGGGCGCAGTTATCCGGGCGGCTCTATGGAACTGGACCTGTACGCGAGCTACGGCCGCGCGATCAACGATGACTGGTCCTGGCGCGCGGGACTCTACGGCTACGTCTATCCGGGCGCGAACCTCGACCACGCCGGCCTGGCCTCGCGCTCGCTCGACACGCTCGAAGCGAACTTCGCCGTGTCGTGGAAGCTGTGGACTCTGAAGTGGAACCGCGCGCTGACCGACTACTTCGGCGCCGACGTCGAACAGGGCTATCGCGCCGACTCCAGGGGCACGAACTATTTCATGCTCGAAGGCGCGGTACCGCTCGATGCGAAATGGACACTGACCCTGCACGCCGGCTACACCGATTATTCGACCCGACTCGCCGCGCCAAATGTGCACGGTGCAAGCGATCCGAGCTACGCCGACATCGGCTTGGGCGTGAAATACCAGTTCAACGAACACTGGACCCTGCTCGGCGTCGCCACGCACGCGAGCAATTCGCGCTTCTATCGCGACACCGCCAGTTTCCAGAACGCGAACGACACGCGCGACGTCGGCAGCACGCGCGGTTTCGTCCAACTGCAAGGGAGTTTCTGAAATGAGCAACTTGCTCCGTCCCGCGTTATCGCTGCTGCTCATGCTGACCGTTGTGAGCGGCGTGCTCTACCCGCTCGCGGTCACCGGCGTCGCGCAGGCGATTTTTCCGAACCAGGCCAACGGCAGCCTGATCGAACGTGACGGCAAAGCGATCGGCTCAGAGTTGATCGGCCAGCTGTTCACCGATCCGAAATATTTCTGGAGCCGGCCGTCGGCGACCGCGCCGTTCGCGGACAACTCCGCGTCGTCCGGCGGATCGAACCAGGGCCCGACGAATCAAGCATTGACCGACACCGTCAAGCAGCGCATCGATGCCTTGCACGCGGCCGACCCGGGCAACCCCGCTCCGATTCCGACCGATCTCGTCACCACATCGGGCTCGGGCCTCGATCCGGACATCTCGCCTGCCGCGGCGCGGTATCAGCTCGCACGCGTGGCGCGTGCGCGTGGGCGCGGCGAAGCGGAAATCGCCGCGTTCATCGAGCAGGCGAGCGCGGGACGCCAGTTCGGCGTGCTCGGCGAATCACGCGTCAACGTGCTGCGCCTCAACCTGCTGCTCGACAGCGCTGCGTCCGCAAAGTGAGGCACAGTCCCCTTCCCGGAGCACGCCGCGACGCTTATCATCGGGCATCGCTTCGGGGGAATCGATCGCAATGAACTTTCGTCGCGCCTTGTTTGCACTAGCGTCGCTATGCATCGCCTCGACGGCAACGGCCCAGCTCGTCGTACCGGCAGGCAGTTCATTCGCCCTTGGCGGCGGCGATGTCGATCTCGCCAGTTCCGGCGTGCAGGTCGGCGGCTTGCTCTCGGTCGCGGGCGGCAGGATTCTGGATGCCGCGAATGTCGCCATCCTGGCGGGCGGCACGCTCGACGGTGGCAGCGGACAGATCGTCCTGTCCGGCGACTGGTCGAATGCAGGCAACTTCATTCCCGGCAGCGGCAGCGTGAATTTCGTCGACGGCGGCGCGCCGTCGCAGATCGGCGGCAGCACGGGCTTCGCCAATCTGAGCTTCGTCACCGCAAGCGGCAAGAACTATGTCTTCGCCGCAGGCAGCACGCAGACGATCGCCGGCCTCCTGACGATCGCCGGCACGGCGGCGCAGCCGATCCAGTTCCGCAGTTCGGCCGCGGGCCAGGTCGCCAACATCAACCTGCTTGCCGGCGGCTCGCAAAGCATCGTCCATGTCGGCGTGTCCGACGTGCACGCCACGGGTCAACATCTCGCCCCGAACCTGAGCAACGAGGGCGGCAGCGGCAACGCGACCGGCTGGTTCGCCGCGATCGTCGCGCAGACCGCAATCCCTGCAACTGCGCTTTCGCCCATCGGCTTGCTGCTGTTCGCGCTCGCCTTGCTCGCCGTTGTTTGGCACTCTCGCCGGTATCGATTCAACAGCTAGTCTCTCCCAGATAAAGAAGTACTCGGGTATCGACATGCACAACCTGCTATTGCGCCGGTCATTGCTGGCGCTCGCCATCGCCGGCGCGCTTTCATTCGCGGATGCTTCCGCACAAGACGTCACCGTCACTCCCCCGAACGGAGGTGGATTCGCCGTCAAGGACAGCAGCGGCAATACCGTGCGCTTTCGCGTCGACGCGAATGGCAACGTGATCGTTCCGGGGCTGGGCTCCGCCGCGCGGCAAGGCACGCTGGTCTGCTTCGACACGGCGACCGGGACATTCGGACCATGCGCAACCGGCGTAGGCGTCGGCAGCGGCGCCACCGGTGCAACAGGCGCCACCGGTCCGATGGGAGCTACCGGTGCGACTGGAGCCACCGGCGCCTCTGGAGCAGCAAGTGCGACGGGGGCAACAGGCCCCGCGGGGCCGATCGGTGCAACCGGCGCTACCGGTCCGGTCGGACCAGCCGGTGCGACCGGTCCGCAAGGCGTGCAAGGCATCAGCGGCGCAATAGGAGCAACGGGAACCACCGGCGCAACCGGTGCCTCGGGAGCCCCAGGCGCTACCGGGGCTAACGGTGCGTCGATGAACTTCCGGGGGACCTGGAGCAATTCCGCTATTTATGCTCCCAGCGATGCCGTGTACTTCAACGGTTCGAGCTACATCGCTTTGGCCGGCAATCTCAACATCACTCCGGGCACCGATGGCTCCGTCTGGGCCTTGCTGGCCCAGCAAGGCGGCACGGGGGCAACTGGCGCGACCGGAGCCACCGGCGTTTCCGGTGCTACCGGCGCCACGGGTTCCACTGGCGCCACCGGCCTTCCCGGGGCGACGGGTGCGACCGGCATCCAAGGCCCGAGCGGCGTGACCGGGTCCGCGGGTCCTGTCGGTGCAACGGGCGCGACCGGCGCGACCGGCGCCCAAGGCATTCAAGGTGTCGTCGGCCCGACCGGCGCAACGGGTGCGGCCGGAACGAACACCCTCATGCTGATCCGCAACTGGCAAGGACAAAGCGGTCCGCTTTTCACCGGCTTCAGCCCCGCGACGATTATCGGCACGGGCTCGCCAGACTGCGCGACGGGCCAATTGGCCAACTGCTCCTACAGTTTCGTGCCGTCCTCCTGCACGTCGATTTCCAATCTGCGCATCCAAACGGTCAGCAACTTGGGCCAGATCGTTACCTGGAGCATCGTCACCGGGTCGCCCGGCGTCGCCCCTTCCGCCGGGTCAACTCCGGTACTCCCATGCACGACGACCGCGGCTGCTGCAACCAGTTGCAACAGCGGCGCTGCGACGGCATCGGTCACCGGAATGAGCACCATCGCGCTCAGGGGCTCGTGGACCGGAACGCTGACCGCCGGCACCACCACGCCGGGCACGGGCGCATTCTTCTACGCGACCGTGGACTGCCACTGAGCGTGGTGTCGTCGATGAAGCCGCGCGTGCCGCTGCCACACGCGGACAGTTCACGCTAATCTCTCAGCATGCGTATCTGCCTTTCGATGATCGTCAAAAACGAGGCGCCCGTGATCGGGCGCTGTCTGGCCTCGGTGCGCCCGTACGTGCAGGCGTGGGCGATCGCCGATACCGGATCGACCGACGGCACCCAGGACCTTGTGCGCCAGGCGATGGACGGCCTGCCCGGAGAACTGATCGAGCGGCGGTGGGTGGATTTCGCGACCAATCGCAACGAGGCGCTGGCGCTGGCGCAAAAGCACGGCGATTACGCGCTGATCATCGACGCCGACGAGGTGCTCGAAGCCGACAAGGGCTTTGCCTACCCGAAGCTCGACGCACCGGGCTACATGCTCGAACTCATCTACGGCGACACGCGCTACCGCCGCGTGGCGATGCCGCGACTCGATCTCGACTGGGTCTGGCGCGGCGTTCTGCACGAGGCGCTCAATTCGGTGCATGCGGCGCAGGCGCGCTACCTGCCCGGCCTGCGCATCCGCGTGCATACCGACGGCGCGCGCAGCCAGCTCACGCAGCGCGAGAAGTTCAGCCGCGATGCCGAAGTGTTGCGCAAGGCACTCAAGGACGAACCCGGCAACGCGCGTTACGCGTTCTACCTTGCCCAGAGCCTGCGCGACGCCGGCGACCTTGCCGAGTCGATCACCGCCTACGAGGCGCGCGTCGCGATGGGCGGCTGGGTCGAAGAGGTATACTTTTCCAAGCTGCAGATCGCCGTGCTCAGGGAACGCATCGGCGCCGCGCCGGCCGAGATCGCCCTCGCCTATCTCGATGCCTACGACTACCGCCCGACGCGCGCCGAGGCGCCGTGCGAATTCGCGCGCTGGAACCGGCTGAATCGCCGCTTTGCGGTCGCGCGCGATTTCGCCCGCATCGCCATGAACACGAAGTTGCCGAGCGACGTGCTCTTCATCGACCGCCCGGTCTACGACTGGCGCGCGAAAGACGAACTCGCCGTCGCGCTGTACTGGTGTGGCGAGCGCGAGGAAAGCGCGCGCCTTTGCCGCCAGTTGCTCGCCAACGAACGCCTGCCCGCCGCGCAGCGCGAACGCATAGCCAAGAACCTCGATTTCGCGCTTGCCAAGGCCTGATCGCTTTGCGCCCCGCGCGCCTGTGCGTGCGAGAATGAGGCATGTCCGCAAACCTGCCCGAGCGCCGCTCGCCTGATCAGCGCCTCGACCCCGACGAACTGCTCGCGCGCATGCGTCGCGAGGAGGCGCGCGCGCGGCGCGGGCGGCTGAAGATCTTCTTCGGCGCCGCGCCAGGCGTCGGCAAGAGCTACGCGATGCTCGAGGCCGCGCGCAAGCTCGCGGTCGAGCATGTCGATGTCGTCGTCGGCTACGTCGAGCTGCACGGTCGCGAGGAAACGGAAAAATTGCTCGAAGGGCTGGAAGTGCTGCCGCCGCAGAAGCTCGAACATCGCGGCGTGACGCTGACCGAGTTCGATGTGGACGCCGCGCTCAAGCGCCATCCGCGCGTGGTCTGCGTCGACGAACTCGCGCACAGCAACCACGCCGGCGCGCGCCATCCGAAACGCTGGATGGACGTCGAGGAGCTGCTCGTCGCCGGCATCGACGTCTACACGACGGTCAACGTGCAACACATCGAGAGCCTCAACGACGTGGTCGCGCAGATCACCGGCGTGCATGTGCGCGAAACCGTGCCCGACCGCGTGTTCGACGCGGCCGACGAGGTCGAACTCGTCGACCTGCCGCCCGACGAACTGCTGCAGCGCCTGCGCGAAGGCAGGGTCTACGCGAGCGAAAAAACCGGCCAGGCGCTGACTTCGTTTTTCCGCACGGGCAACCTGCTCGCGCTGCGCGAACTCGCGCTGCGCACGACGGCCGATCGCGTCGACGCCGCGCTGCGCCCCTACCGCGAGGATCACGCGATCGCCGAACCCTGGGCCGCGGGCGAGCGCGTGCTCGTCTGCATCGGCCCCGATCCGCTGTCCGAACGCGTGGTGCGCGCCGCGCGCCGGCTCGCGACTGCATTGCATGCTGGCTGGATCGCCGTCTACGTCGAGACGCCCGCACTGACGCGACTGCCGCGCGCGGCGCGCGATCGCGTCATTACCAATCTGAAA
>NZ_DASVOK010000246.1:0-7857 GCF_036383415.1 Rudaea sp.
CCGCGCCTGCTGCTGCTCGACGAGCCGTTCGCCGCGCTCGACACATCGCTGCGCGCGCGCCTGCGTGACGAACTGCTCGCTGTGCGCGCGCAGTTCGGCGTGCCGATGGCGGTGATCACTCACGATCCCGACGATGTGGCCGCGCTCGGTGGCCAAGTCGTCCACATCGAAAACGGCCGGACGCTCTAGGAGCGCAAACGGAAGTCGAGCGTGGCGACGGCGCCGCCTTGCGGGCGCGGCGCAAGCGACACCTTCCAGTCGTAGAGTTCGCAGAGGCGGATGACGATGGCGAGGCCGAGTCCCGCGCCGGAGGTCCCTTCCGATGATTCGCCGCGTACGCCGCGCTGAAAGAGCTTGTCCGCATCCTCCTGCTTGATGCCGGGACCCGAATCCTCGACCGTGACGACGCCGCGCCTGGCGCCGACCGTGATGATCACGTCGCCCTTCTGCGTGTACTTGAATGCGTTGCCGATCAGGTTGCCGAGCGCGACCGAGATCACCGACGACGGCGCGACGACTTCGAGCGGCTGTTCGACTTCCAGATGCACGTCGATCGGCTTGCGCCCGATGTGCGAGCGGTAGACGTCGATGACCTGCTCTACCACCTTGGCGACATCCGTGGTCTCGCCGTCGTTCGGCGCGCCGCGCTCGCTGCGCGACAGATGCAGCAGTGCGTTGGTCAGCTCGGTCGACTGTTTGGCCGCGCGCTCGACGCGCTTCAGGCGTTCGCGGATCTTGTCGTCGATCCGGTCGGATGCGAGCAGCAGTTCGGTGGTCCCCGAGATCACCGCGAGCGGCGTGCGCAGTTCGTGGCTGACATCGGCGTTGAAATCGCGGTCGCGCACGACGATCGCGGTCATGCGTCGGGAATAGTCGTCGAACGCCGCCGCGAGCTCGCCGACTTCGTCCTCGGCGAAATGCGGAGCAAGCGGTTCGGGCTTGCCCTTCTGCCGAAGGGTACGAATGCGTTGCGCCAGATCGGTCACTGGTCGCATCACCCGACGCGACAACCAGAAGCCGATGAGCAGCGACAATACGCCGAAAACGAACACGCTGACGACGAGACCACGGTAGAGCTGGTGTTCGTTGAGTTTCTGCGGGCCGTAGTCGTTCCAAAGGAAAGCCCAGTAGTCCGCGTCCTTGTAAACTGCCAGCTTGTGCGGACGCACTTTGCCGTCCGTTCCAGGCAGTTCTACGTCGTACACTCCCGTCGTATCGTACTTCTGCAGGTCGAACGGCACCCTGGAGAAATTACGTGCGCTGGCGATATAGGGTACGGGATCGTACTGCGGTGGATTCCACTGCGCATTTTCGTCTTGATTGTCGCGCTTGAAATCGACGAAATTTTTGACCTGCCTGCCGAGATCGTTGTTGACCAGCTGGTCTTCGAGCCGTGCGCGCATGTACAAGGTCGCCGCCGCGAACAACGCCGTCAGCCCGAAGCCGAACAGCGCGAACGAGATGATGATGCGGCTGCGCAGCCGCCTGCGGAATTTCGCGGGTTTCATGCGCGCCGAAGGATCGGCGAAGTGTCGGCGCTACGCAAGCAGGCAGCGCAGTCAGTTTGCTGCGGCGTCGGGATCGACCATGCGATAGCCGATACCGTGGCGCGTCTGGATCAGCGGCTTCTCGAACGGCTTGTCGATTGCGGCACGCAGGCCGTGGATGTGCACGCGTAGGGAATCGCTGTCGGGCAGTTCCTCGCCCCACACGCGCGTCTCGAGTTCTTGGCGCGTGACCACCGACGGGCTCGATTCCATCAGGTTCTGCAGCAGCTTGAGCCCGATCGGGTTGAGCTGGATCGCCTTTTCGCCGCGGGTGACGATCAACGTGTCGAGGTTGTAGGTCAGGTCGGCGACCTGCAGCACGCGGCTCTGGATGCCTTTGCCGCGGCGCGCGAGCACCGACAGGCGTGCTTCGAGTTCCTGCAGCGCAAACGGTTTGACCATGTAGTCGTCGGCGCCGGAGTCGAAGCCGGTCAGCTTCTGATCAAGCGCATCGCGCGCGGTCAGCATCAGCACCGGCGTCTGCCGACGCGCTTCCTGGCGCAGCTTGCGGCAGAGTTCAAGGCCATCCATGCCAGGCAGAGTGAGGTCGAGCACGATCGCATCGAAGTCGTGCGAGATGGCCAGATGCAGGCCGGTGACGCCGTCGCCGGCGAAGTCGACCGTGTGGCCTTTTTCCTCGAGATAGTCGCCGATGTTCGCGGCGATATCGCTGTTGTCTTCAATGACCAGTATGCGCATATGCAAAGCTTACTCGTATGGCGTCCGAATTGCTCGGCCGGTCGGAATTGGATCGCCGCCTGGGGCGCGGAGTTCCTTCAAACACAACCGCGCAGAGATCAAAAACGGTAGTAGAAGGTTGTTGTTGTCGACAAGTACGGCCAAGGCTGGCCGCTTCTCGATTTTGCCATCAGGGACGAGGGCTGAAACAAACCAAGCGTGACGAGGCTGGCCGCTTTTCGACTTCGGCCATCGCGGACGATGGCCGGAAAACACCCAATAAAAAAGCCCAAGGAGGCGCCAGTGGGGGAACGCACCTCGCTTGGGCTTAAAGCTACTGCCCCGATTACCGTAACCTGCCAGTCACCTGACCTGACCTTGGGAGTGTCGAGCAAGTACAGTGAGGAGGATGTTAGGCATCGCCCGATTAAATGGACGTTAAGCCGATCTATGGGTTTCGTTAATTCGACTCACCATCTGGATTTGGCTTGCGACAAATGTGCGAGCCGGTGATTTCGCGGCAATTTTCCGTCGCACTGGCGCCGCGCGTGAACGCGAAACTGCGCGTGAAGCGAGCCGATGTGGAGGGCACCTCGAAGCGCCACTGGCGCAGCGCCGCGATCGCCGACTGCTCGAACACGCCAGCCGGTTGCGCGGAGAGAACATGGATGTCGCGCACGCGGCCTTCGCCGTCGACCCGGAATTCCAGATCGACCTTGCCCGCGACGCCGTTGCGCAGCGCATCGAGCGGATAGGACGGCTGCACGACACGCAAAGCCTGCGGGCCCGATGGCGCAATCACCGCAGCTGGCGTCTTCTCGGCAACGACTGACGGCACGGGAACCGCTGCTGCCTGCGCCTGCACCGCGGCCGGGCTGGACGGCAAGGAGACCGCGCTGGGATCCGTCGCTGCGATATGCGGAGTAACGATTGCAGCTGGCGCCTCTGTCCGCTCCGCGACCTTCGACGCTGGCGGTGCGACCGCTACAGGCGGCCGATCCGCCTCACGCGGCGGCGGCACGACGAGCGTGGTCGGTCTGATCCGCGACGCCAGGATCGGCGTGTCGGCGTGAATGCGCAGTGTCGCGACCGCGAGCAGCTCGGCACTGGTCGCCGAAGCGCGCACCAACGCCGCGCCGAGCGCATCCGCCGACGGCGCATGCAGGCGCAGCAACGCCAGCAACAGGCCCGCGCCGGCAAGCAGGGCGGGCAAGGTCATGCCGTTGTCGCGCGAGAGAAGTCCGGGTGATCGCGCGGGGCGCGGATCGACGATGCGGCGCACGCGCTCGAGCAACACGCCACCACCGGCACCGAGCGCCGGCATCGCGGCGCCAAAGCCCGATTCGCCTTGTGTCCATTCTTCCAGATCGGCGAGCGTACGCGCATAGGCCAGACGCTCGCCGCCACCGACGCCGAGCACGAGATCGTCGCAGCACTGTTCGCGCTGCTGACGCACGTCGGCGCAGATCCAGTGCACGACCGGGTGATAGAACAGCAGCGTCTCGACGACAACCTGGATCAGGTTGGCGATGTAGTCGTAGCGGCGCACATGGGCGAGTTCATGCGCGAGGATCAGTTCGATCTGTGCGGGGGTGAAGCCGCTGAGCAGGCTCGCCGGCAACAGGATCGTCGGCTTGAGCCAGCCGACCAGGGTCGGCGTCGCGACCGCGAACGAAGCGAGCAGGCGCACCGGACGCAGGATGCCGAAACGCTGGCGCAGTTCGATCAGGCGCAGCTGCCAATCACGCGGCAGAGCGGTCGCACTGCGCACGAGCGCGGCCAGATGGCGCCAGTGCAGGAACGAACGCAGCGCGATCATGCAGACACCGGCCAGCCACAGGCCCACGCACCAGGGCAGCCAGGCCTCGAGACCGGCGGGCGTCACTTCGGCCGATGCGGAAACACTCGCCGTCGAAACGGACGACATCGCCGTGGAAAGATCCGCCGGATCGACCGGCGTAGGCCACAGCAGAGCCAGTGTCACGAGCGGACAGGCGAGCATCGCCATCAGGCAAAGCATGCCGAGGCGATGGCGCGCAACACTGGTTCTGCACGAGCCGCGCAGCAGCGCGTAGGCCAGGCCGATCAACGCCCCCTGCCAGAGAAAATGCAGCAGGCTCCATCCCAACGCGTGCACGTACGGCACCAGTTCGGTGGTCAGCGCGTTCATTGCGATTTGCCTCCACCATCGATGCGATCGAGCAACTCGCGGATCTGCCTCAACTCCGCTTTCGATGCGCGCGGTGCCTCGCCGAGCGCGTGCAGCACGAGCTGCGAGGGCGAGCCGTTGAACAGGCGCGTGACCATCTCGGAAAGAAAGCGCTTCTGCGTGCGCTGCCTGCTCACCGCAGCACGATAGACGTGCGCGCGCTGCGCATCGTCGCGTACGACCAGGCCCTTGGCGTGCATGATCTGCATCAGCTTGAGCACGGTCGTGTAGCCGACGCCGCCGTCGCCGTAGAGGCGTTCGTGCACCTCGCGCACCGTGCACGCGCCCTGGTCCCAGAGCACGCGCAGGATGTCGATTTCGGCTTCGGTCGGACGTGGAACCGGTGGATTGGGATGTATGCTTCGCATCGTCCTCGCCTCGCTGGTGGCCGATCTTACTCCGGCTTGAGCCCGCCCGGAACGGCGTCGGTCGTCCGGGCAAATTCGTCGGATCCGCCGGCGTTCATCGCCTTTCAACCGCCCCGACGCATCGCCGCGGCGTTGACGTTCGCATCGTTGGAATGGTCGTTCATGTACTTCTGCGACTCACGCCGGGACTTCTCGATATCCGCCACGGTCTTGCAGGTGGTCTGCGGAATGTTCGTGCCGACCGGTGCACGGCGTTCGCAGACGAGACGATTCCTGTCGTTGTGGGTCAGGATGCCGTTGAGATGTTCCTGCGTATTGAGCAGTTGCAGGCGCGCGTCCTGCGGCATCGCCGACACTGAGCCGGCCCTCTGCAACATCGCCGTTATGCTGTCGAGATCGGCGTCGGCCTTGGCCTTGTCTTCGGTATGGATGTACTCGTAGCGGCCGCCGACGCCCATTTCCTTGCGAATCTGCGCGGCAACTTCCGCGAACTTCTCCGGCGTATCAGCGGCAACCGGCTTTTCGACGACCTTGTCCGCGGCGACGGCCATGCTCAAGCCAAGTGCCTGCATCGATGCAAGCAGGACCAGATGACGGAAAAACGACTTCACGATAAACCCCCGATTGTTGATGGATAACTACGTAGTCCATCGTAGTTTGATTCCCGTCGCGATGTCAACGAAGGGCTTCGTAGCCGTTATAGGGCACAGCTACACCGCGCCGGCACGGGTCGGGTGGGCTGCAAACCCCGCGGCACCGAGACGCGGTCCGATGATTCAGTGACGCCCCGGCGCGGTGTCCCCGCCCACCCTGTTCATGGCGGCGCTGTTGGAATTCGCATCGCGACCATGGTCGAGCATGTATTTCTGCGAGTCGCGGCGCATCTTCTCGATTTCCGCGACCGTCTTGCAGGAGTTCTGCGGAATATTCGATCCGATCGGCTTTTGCCGCTCGCAAACCAGGCGGTTGCGGTCGTTGTGGGTCAGAATGCCGTTGAGGTGTTCCTGCGTGTTGAACAGTTTCACCTGGTCGCCTTGCGCCATCGCCGAAACCGAACCGGACTTCTGCAGCATTGCGGCGATCGCATCGAGATCGGCATTTGCCTTGGCCTTGTCGTCGGCGCGAATGAATTCATAGCGACCTTCAGGCCCCATTTCCTTGCGGATTTGCGCAGCGACCTGGTCGAACTTCTCCGGCGTATCGGCAGCGACCGGTTTTTCGAGGACTTTGTCTGCGGCGATGGCCAACCCCAGGCCAAACAATTGTACCGAGGCGAGCAGAACCAGATTGCGGAAGAAAGGCTTCACGATCGACCCCCGAGGTTGACGGACGAAAATACTACGTAGCCCATCGTAGTTCGACTTCCGCAGCGATGTCAACGAAGAACTTCGTAAGTTCACCGCTACCGCGAGCCAAGTTATGCGGCAATGATCGGGAACAGATCTGCAACAGGAGCGTCAGCAGCGAGGCACGGCCAGATCACCGGTTTCGTCCAGACATCAATGCCCGTTTGCGTGCCCGGCCAGCCACGCCGCGTGATTGACGTTCGCGTCCTGGGCGTGGTCCTTCATGTATTTCTGCGAGTCGCGGCGCATCTTCTCGATCTCTGCAACGGTCTTGCAGGAGTTCTGCGGAATATTCGATCCGATCGGCCTTTGTCGCTCGCATACCAGACGGTTGCGGTCGCTGTGGGTCAGGATGCCGTTCAGATGTTCCTGCGTGTTGAACAAGCGGACCTGATCCTCCTTGCTCATCGCCGCGACCGAGCCGGCCTTGCCGATCATCGCCGTCATCGTGTCCAGATCAGCTTCGGCCCTGGCCTTGTCGTCGGCACGGATGAATTCGTAGCGCCCGCCGACACCCATTTCCCGGTGGATCAAGGTCGCGGTATCGGCGAATTTCTCCGGCGTGTCCGCCGCGACGGGTTTCTCGACGACCTTGTCGTCGGCAAAGGCGATGCCGAAGCACAGCAACTGCACCGAAGAGAGCAGGACAAGAAAATGGACGGCTCGTTTCACGAGGGACCCTGTAGTTGGCGGACGAATACTACGTAATCCATCGTAGTTCCGTCGCCAAATCCCTGTCAACGAAAAGCTTCGTAACCTGGCCAGCCGACGCTTCCACAGCGCAACAATTCAGCGCCGGCGTGCCTGGCGCCTCTGCACGCGGCGCTCGAGGTATTCGATGATCTCGCCCGCGATGTCGACCCCCGTCGTGCCCTCGATGCCTTCGAGTCCGGGCGAGGAATTGACCTCGAGCACGAGCGGCCCGCGCTTGGAACGCAGCAAGTCGACGCCGGCGATGTTGAGTCCCATCACGCGCGCGGCGCGCACCGCGGTGTCGATTTCCGCGGCATCGAGATCGGCCACGGTCGCGATGCCGCCACGGTGCAGGTTCGAACGGAACTCGCCCTCGCGCGCCTGGCGCTGCATCGCGGCGACGACCTTGCCGCCGACGACGAAGCAGCGGATGTCCGCGCCCTTGGCTTCCTTGATGTACTCCTGCACGAGGAAGTTGGCGTAGAGGCCGCGGAACGCCTCGATCATGCCTTGCGATGCGCTGCGCTTCTCGGCGAGCAGCACGCCCTGCCCCTGCGCGCCCTCGTTGAGCTTGATCACGTGTGGCGCATCGCCGAGCAGGGCGAGCAGGTCGGCGGTGTCGTCGGGATTGTCGCCGAACACGGTCGCGGGCAGGCCGATGTTCTCGCGCGCCAGCAGTTGCATCGAGCGCAGCTTGTCGCGCGCGCGCAGCACCGCGTCCGAAGAATTCGGCGTGTACACGCCCATCATTTCGAACTGGCGCAGCACTGCCGTGCCGTAGAAGGTGATCGAATTGCCGATGCGCGGGATCACCGCGTCGATGCCGTTGAGCGGGCGGCTCTTGTAGCGCATGAGGAACTTGCCCGGCTCGATGCGCATGTAGCAGCGCAGCGGATCGAGCACGCGCACGCGGTGGCCGCGCTTGCGCGCCGCCTTGATCAGGCTGACCGTCGAATAAAGCTTGGCGTTACGCGAGAGGATCGCGATTTTCATTGGGTTTCCGATCTACTCAAGGG
>NZ_DASVOK010000247.1:0-2041 GCF_036383415.1 Rudaea sp.
CGCGTGCCGGGCGATCGCGGCACCGGTCAGGTTGACGTGACTGCCGCCGCCCGCGAACGCAGTCGGCACCGCCTTCACGGCGTCCGCCCATGCGCGCCAGTCGTTGCCTTCGCGGCCGTCGCGGAGTTGCGCGAGCGCGACCGTGTTGCCGATCCCGATCTCGCAGCGTCCTTCCGCGATCTCGCGGACTACGTCGTTGTCCTTGCCGGTTGGCTTGCGGGCGAGATTGGCCTTCAGCCCGGCGAGCCAGGACTGCGTCGCATCTGTTCCGTGATGCGTAAGGTAGGCCGCGATCAGCGCCACATTGTTCTGGTGCGCGGCCGGCCGCATGCACAATTTGCCGCGCCATCTGGGATCGGCGAGCTCTTCATACGTGATCGCGGCGAGGGGGCTGTCCTTGCGTGCGAATACCACACGCGGACGGATCGTGAGCGCGATCCACTGACCGTTGCCGCCGCGCAGGTTCGCCGGCATCGCCTGGTCAAGTGCGGGCGATGCATGAGCTTGCGTCAGCCCGCGCGCGGCAAGCTGGGTCGTCTTGTCGAGGCCGATGCTGAGCAGGACATCGGCGGGTGAATTGTCGCCCTCGGATGTCAGTCGCTTGACCAGGCTGTCCTCGACAAACACGGTCTTGACCTTGGTGCCGGTCGTCGCCGTGAAGGCCGCGACGACAGGCTCGACAAGATTGGCTTCGCGGGTCGAGTAGAGCGTCAGCTCGTCGGCGCGGACCGGGGTGCAGGCGCACGCGAGCGCGGCCAGGACGGCGAGCAGTCCGATCGCTGTCCGTGCGGTGACCATGCTAGAATTTCACCGTCGCCGAGAGCGAGAAGCGCCGCGCATCGCCCATCGCGACGGCCAGATTGCTGACGGCCGAGGGATAGTAGACGGTGTCGAACAGGTTCTTGACGTTGAACTGGTAGACCACCGGCAACGTCTGGACCTTGGTCTCGTAGGTCGCAAAGAAATCAGCGACGGTGTAGGCCGGCAGCACGAAGCTGTTCGCGGCATCGCCGGGCCGGTCGCCGACATAGCGCGCGCCGCCCCCGAGACGCAGCCGGCCGGGCAGGGTGGTGCCGAAATCATAGACCAGATAGAGCGAGGCGGTGTTGAGCGCGACGTTCTGCAACGCTTTGCCGACAAGCACCGGATCTTCGGTGACGCGCGCATCGGTGTAGCCATAGCTGCCGATCATGCTCCAATTGTCGGTCAGCCTGCCGGTGACGTCGAACTCCACGCCGCGCGAGCGCTCCTTGCCGGCGGTGCGATACTCGACGATGCCGGTCGTGGTGTTGAGCTGCGAAACCAGCACGTTCTTCTTGTCGATATCGTAAAGCGCAAGCGTACCGGAGATTCGCTTGTTGAAGTCGAACTTGACGCCAGTCTCCCACTGGGTGCCCTCTTCGGGCGCGATGTTGGATCCGATCACGACGCCGCCGGTGAGCGGCGCGATGGTCGAGGTCGGCTTCAGCGACTGGGTGTTACTCGCATAGAGCGAGACCTCGTCGGTGAGCTTGAGAATGGCGCCGCCGAGCGGCAGGGCCTTGTCCTGCGAGACGTTGGTGTTGGTGATGAAGGGCCGCCCCTTGCCCGCGATCTGGTCGTATTCCATGTAGCGTACGCCGCCGACCAGTGCGAAGCGCTCGGTCAGATGCAGCGTGTCCTGGAAGAACAGCGACCACTGGCCGAGTTTGTCGGTCTGGGCGCTGTCGACGGCGGACACCGTGGTGCCCGGCGTGATCAGCCCATAGACCGGATTATAGAAGTTGAAGCTCGGCGTCGCCTGCCGGATCAGATTGTCACGGTAGATCGTGCGGTACTGGCCGTCACCGCCGAACAGCACCTCGTTGCGGAAGCCGCCGAGCCAGACATTGCCCTGCAGATAGGAGGTGCCGTAGCTCGCATTGCTGAGCGAGCCCTGCGTGCCGTCATTGCTGCGGGTCTCGGCGCCGGTCTTGGCGTTGATGCCGGTGATGCGGAGCTGGTTGGCGCTGAATGTCTCGGTGTTGTAGCTGTAGGCCGCGAACAGTTTCCAGTCCTGGTT
>NZ_DASVOK010000248.1:0-6139 GCF_036383415.1 Rudaea sp.
ACTTCGTCAGCCAGGGCGAGCCGATCACGCACACGCGCCTGTTCGGCGCCTGGCTCGCTGCAGCCGGGCTGCCGCCGGAGACGCGGCGCATTCCGGTCTGGCTCGCGTATGCGTTGGCCGTCACGTTCGAAGGCGCCTATCGCGCGCTCGGCGTGCGCAGCGAGCCGCCGCTGACGCGCTTCATCGTCGAGGAATTCTCCACCTCGCACTGGTTCGACATAGCCGCGGCCAGGCGTGACCTCGGCTATGTGCCGCAGGTGGGTTTCGAAGAAGGCATGCGCCGATTGACGCGGCATCTCGCCGCCGCACGCGCCTGAGTACGGCGTGGCCGGGCTACAATAGCGGCCTGTCTCTGCACCGCCGCACGATGTCCGATCCGCGCATGTCCAATCCGCTCCTGCAACGCCTCGGCAACGCGCTCGAATTCGCGCTCAACCGCGCGCTTGCGCTCGATGCGGAGACCCAATTGCGCCTGTCCGCGCTCGAAGGCCGGCGCATCGGCGTCGACCTGCGCGGCACGGGACTCGCGTTCGCGATCTCGGTAGCGGGTGGCAAGCTCATAGTCGGCCCGCACTCGGAAAAGAGCGGCGACCTCAACCTGCGTGCGGCGCCCGCGAGCTTGCTCGCTTTCGCCCTGCGCCGTGGCGACGACGATGCGGTCGCGCCCGGCAAGGTCGAGATTTCCGGTGACGCCGATCTCGCGCGGCGCATGGAAAAGCTGATGCGCGGCTTTCGGCCCGACATCGAAGAGGCGTTCGCGCAAACCTTTGGCGACATCGTCGGTGTGCCGCTTGCGCGCACGCTGCAACGCGCGTTCGCCTACGCGCGCGAGTCCGCACACGCGACCGCGCAGGACACGGCCGAATTCCTGCGCGAGGAAAGCCGCGATCTGGTCGCACCGGCCGAGATGGAAACGTTCCTCGACGACGTCGATGCGCTGCGCGAACGCGCCGACCGGCTCGAAGCGCGCGTGAAGCATCTCGCGTCGCGCCGCGGCAGGGACGCGGCATGACGACGCTGGGACAATTGCCGCGCCTGTTCGGCATCGTTGCAACGATTGCGCGCTATCGGCTCGACGAGATCATCGACGGATTCGAACCGCCACGTGCGTTGCTTCTGTTGCGCGCCGCGTTGCCGAAGCCGCCGACCGATATCGCACAGCAGCCGCGCGGTGCACGCCTGCGCGCGGCGTTGATCGACGCCGGCCCGATCTTCGTCAAGTTCGGCCAGATTCTCTCCACGCGCCGTGACCTGCTGCCGGCTGACGTCGCCGATGAACTTGCGCAACTTCAAGACCGCGTGCCGCCGTTCCCGGGCGAGCAAGCACGCGCCGCCGTCGAAGCCGCACTCGGCGCACCGGTGACTTCGGCCTACGCGAACTTCGATACGACGCCGCTCGCCTCGGCATCGATCGCGCAGGTGCACGCCGCGCGCCTGCACACTGGCGAAGAGGTCGTGGTCAAGGTGCTGCGCCCCGGCATCCATGTACGCATCCGTGCCGACATTGCGCTGCTGCGCGCGCTCGGCGAACTCGCGCAGCGCTGGCATCCGGCCGCGGACAAGATCCGCCCGCGCGACATCGTCGCCGAGATCGAAAACACGCTCGAGAACGAACTCGACCTGCAGCGCGAGGCGGCGAACGCCTCGCTGCTCAAGCGCAACTTCGCCGCGGGCGATGACGTCTACATCCCTAAGGTGTATTGGGACCAGACCAAGGAATCGGTGCTCACGCTCGAACGCGTGCACGGCATTGCCGTCGATGACCTCAGGGCGCTCGACGCGGCCGGCATCGACCGCGTCGCGCTCGCCGAGAAGGGCGTGCGCCTGTTCTACACGCAGGTGTTCCGCGACAACTTCTTCCACGCCGATGCGCACCCGGGCAACATCTGGGTCGATCCCGCGCGTCGTGAGAATCCGCGCTTCATCGCGCTCGACTTCGGCATCGTCGGCTCGCTGCCCGACCAGGACCAGTTCTGGCTCGCCGAGAATTTCATGGCGCTGTTCGACCGCGACTACCGGCGCATCGCCGAGCTGCACGTCGCCGCCGGCTGGATTCCGCCGACTGCGCGCATCGACGAGCTCGAAGCCGCCGTGCGCACGGTCTGCGAGCCGTACTTCACGCGACCCTTGAGCGAAATCTCGCTCGGCGAAGTCGTCGCCAAACTGTTTTCCGTCGCACGCCGTTACCAGCTTACCGTGCAACCGCAATTGATCCTGCTGCAGAAAACCTTGCTCAACATCGAAGGCGTCGGTCGTCTGCTGCACCCGCAGATCGACATCTGGGCCGTGGCCCGGCCCGTGCTCGCCGAGATTTTGCGCAAACGCTACGGCATACGCCACGCGCTCAAGCAAGTGCGCAAGCGCCTGCCCGAATGGCTCGCGGTCGCGCCGCAAATGCCCGAGTTGATCCATGCGACGCTGCAACGCGCTGCGGCCGGCGAACTGACGTTGCAGACGCAGACCGCCGCCCTCGAACAAAATGAACGCCTCGCGCTAGCGCAACGCCGTCAGCTCGCCGTGTTGCCGCTTGCTGCGGCATCGCTGGTCAGTGCCGCGCTGCTGTACGCCTTCGACGCACGCGGCGCGCTGTGGGCGCATGTGCCGGTGTCGGCGTGGATCGCGCTGGCAGTCAGCGCGACTGCGTTCGTCGTTGCGTGGCGGCGTGCGCGTTGAGCGACGCGATCGAGATCATTCACGAAGACGACGTACTGCTGGCAGTCAACAAGCCGGCCGGTTTGCTCGTGCACAAGAGCAAGATCGCCAACGACGAAACCGATTTTCTGCTCGAACGGATCAACGAGCAGGTCGGCGCGAACCTGTATCTCGCCCATCGTCTCGACCGCGCGACCTCGGGCGTGCTGCTGCTGGCGAAGTCGCGCGAGATCGCGGGCGAGCTCGGCCGCGCGTTCATGGCGCGCGAGGTGACGAAGAAATACCTTGCCGTCGTGCGCGGCTGGCCGGCGGCCGAAGGCGAGATCGACTATCCGCTGCCCGGCGTGCGCGAGCAGGGGCCGCGCAAACCGGCGTTGACGCGCTGGCGAACGCTCGCGACGACGACGGTGCCGATCGAAATGGGTCGGTATCCCGAACAACGCTATGCGCTCGTCGAGGCATCGCCCGAGACCGGGCGCTTTCGGCAGATTCGCAAGCACTTCCACCACGTTTCGCATCACATCGTCGGCGACACGAGCCACGGTCGCGGCGATCACAATCGGCTATGGCGCATCCATTTCGGCATGCATCGCATGCTGCTGCATGCGTGGCGGCTGGAGTTTGCGCACCCGGTGTCGGGTGTTCGCGTCATGCTCGTTGCACGCCCCGACGCGGTTTGGCGAAAGGTTTTCGAGCGCTTTGGCTGGACGGACGTTGCCGAGTGAGTTAAAAGCCGCCGGAATAACGAGAAAAAATTCAGCGCGGCAATGCGAACCGCATCTTGTTGCGCTCGCGTGCTCGCGCCACTTCGATTTCGCGATTGCGCGGATCGGCCGTGGTCACGAGCGAGTCAATCAGGCTGCGCGCCACGGCGGTGACGTCTGTGACCGCACGGTCGAACACGGCCTGATTCACTTTCGACGGCGCGTTGAAGCCGCTGAGCTTGCGTACGAACTGCAGCGCGGCGTCGTGCACTTCGGCGTCGGTCGCGGGCGGGTCGAAGTTGAAAAGTGTCTTGATGTTTCGGCACATAAGGCTCGCAGCCACCTCCACGTGGATCCATCCGCATCGCGTTCGTTGATGCGCTCAAAAGTTGATCGGTGAGGTCGGGGTAACGTACTTGACCACCTCGCGAAGAATGTTGAAGGCGGCCACATCGATGGTAGCGCTCTCGCTCTTGGTGGTCTCGACCGTGATGGTCAGTCCGTCGTCGGGGCAGGGACGCCATCGTCACCGCTGCCATGCGGCTCGTTCGACTTGCCGCCTCCGGTCGGTTTGGGCGCGCCTGCGCCTAACGACACTTGGAAGATTGACCCACAGCCACTTTCCCCGCCGGCCTGACATTCGAGAGTTCCACCCTGGTGGCCACCGTACAGCGTCGTTCCATAGAGCGCGCCCCGGTAGAGGGTCACAGGGCCGACGGGATTGAGGTTCGCAGAGGGATCATCGATGTTGGTGAGGAAGTTCGTGAGCACTGTAAGGGTCCTGGGAGTTCCGTCCCTGTGCGGCGGTCCAACCTTGAAAACCGTACCCACGCCCCTCGCGTCGAGTTCCCCACCATAGGAGTTCGTACCGTAAAGGTTGTTTTGCGAGTCGACGATCAAGGCAGCAACCGGGCCGCAGCCGATAAGCCCACTGGCAAAGCTATGGATCACGCTCTCCGTCCAGCCTGTTGCGCCATTCCCGGGCGGGGTCAGCTTGAAAACTGTGCCACTGCAGGAATTAGAGCGGTTCCCGCCAGCGTGGTATACCTTACCGGTTTGGGTCGTGCCGTAGAGGTTGCCCTGCGTATCGAAAACCAGGGCGGCTGCGGGGCTGGCGCCGTCAACGCAGCCATCGTCATCACCGTCGGAGCAAAAATTATAGAGCACGGTCTGTGTCCAAAGGCCCGTGCCCGCCGCCGGCGGCGTCAGCTTGAAAGCGATTCCCGAATTGCCGCTACCATTACCGCCAAGTGGCGTGGTGCCATACAGCGCGCCTTGTTTGTCGGCAATCAGCTCAGCCACGGGACGGTAGCCGTCAAGGCAGTAGTATCCCACTGTGCAAAAGTTATAAATCACGCGAAATAGCTTGTCCTCGCCGTACTTTAGCCTGAAAGCCGTCCCGTAACCGCCGTAGTAGGGGCCGCCCTTGGAGGTCGTTCCGTAAAGCGCGCCATCGGCGCCAAGTACCAGGCTCGCCTGGGGATAGGTGCCGTCTTCGCAGCTCGGCAACGAGCAGAAGCTGTAGATCGTGGCTTCCCTCCACTCGCCCTGGGGGTTGGCGGGCGGCACCAATGCGAAAATCGTCCCATAGCCCGACTGGCCGCCTTGATTTGTCGTGCCGTAGAACTTGCCGTCGTTGGCGTCGTAGATCAGGCCGGCCTGGGGATAGGCACCGTCCGTGTAGCTGTTGATGTTGCCAGTGAAGTTATGCAGCACGGTTTTCGTCCAGAGGTTGTGACCCGCCGCCGGCGGCGTCAGCTTGAAAATCGTTCCAAGGTTGGAGGTGCCTCCCTTCCATGTTGTGCCATAGAATTCGCCTTTGTATTCGAGCAGGCTACCGTATGGCCACACTCCATCGTCACCCCCATTGAACTCATAGATCGTGGTCGTGTTGGCCGCCGTGCAGGGGCACACCCATGCAAAGCCTGTCAATGCCAGGATCAGCGCCACAGCGCGATAGACGGGTTTCATCGATTTCCCCTATCAGACCTGCTACCCCGATTGGAACAGCCATGCGGAGCCACGGAAGAACTCCAAGCGACTCCACCGCATTCAAGCGCAATTTCAAGCAGCTTCCGCGTGTAAGCGCACAGCCCGTGCGCGAACGACCTCAAGAATAGTCGCAAAGGTAGGGTTACCGTCGATGCTCAACGACTTGTACAACTCTCAGGACTAAGGCCGGATTCGCGTGCGCCCAGCGTCATGCCTTGGCGCATGCGATATCGCCGAGTGCACGCGCGATGCCGGCAAACGTGTGCCACAGATTCTCGGCAAGTTCGATAGATGTTTGAATGTCTCGTTGCTGGCTTCACTTGTCACCACCGGTGAACAGCACGATCAATACACCGCGGCATTCGGTGCAGTACACGCGACAGACGGGATCAGCGTCGATTTTCCTTCCGACACGCCGTGCGCGAGGCGGCGAAACTGGCCGGAATTGCCGTGTGCGAGACCCGATCCACCGATACTCGCACGAACGATCAGTTCTTGAGCGAATGGATCCAATCCAAGTGGACCGCGCTCATCTTTGCACGCATGAGCGCGTTGTATACCCTGAACTACATAGAGTCAAGCGCGCGCATTGCTACAATGCCAGTGCCTGCGAAGCAGTAGAACCGTATGCCCTCCTTCGACATCGTCTCCAAACTCGATCTGCACGAACTGACCAACGCGGTCGACCAGGCCAACCGCGAGCTCATCAACCGTTTCGACTTCAAGGGCACGGGCGCGGTCTACGAGCGCGAAGAGACCGTGGTCACGATGAAGGCGCAGGCCGAGTTCCA
>NZ_DASVOK010000249.1:0-17296 GCF_036383415.1 Rudaea sp.
CCTGATCAAGGACAAGCGCTACGAAACCCTGTACGTGCTCGCCGCCTCGCAGACGCGCGACAAGGACGCGCTGACCCAGGATGGCGTGCAGCGCGTGCTCGAAGAACTCGCTGCCGACGGTTTCGACTACGTCGTCTGCGATTCCCCGGCCGGTATCGAGAAAGGCGCCTTCCTCGCCATGTACTTCGCCGACCGCGCGATCGTCGTGGTCAACCCGGAAGTTTCCTCGGTGCGCGACTCGGATCGCATCCTCGGCCTGCTTTCGTCCAAGACGAAGCGGGCCGAAGCCGGCAACGGCAAGGTGCAGGAGCACCTGCTGCTGACGCGCTACAACCCCGCGCGCGTCGCCACGGGCGACATGATGAGCATTGGCGACGTCGAGGAAATCCTCGGCATCAAGGTCGTGGGCGTGATTCCGGAATCCGAAGGCGTGCTCGCCGCGTCGAACTCGGGCGTGCCGGTAATCCTCGACGAGGCCTCCAACGCCGGCCAGGCCTATGACGACGCCGTCGCCCGCCTGCTCGGCGACGAACGCGCGTTGCGCTTCACCGAAGCACCGAAGAAGGGCTTCTTCTCGCGCGTGTTCGGAGGCTGAGCATGGGCATCTTCGATTTCCTGCGCAAGGGCCCGCAGAACACCGCCTCGGTGGCCAAGAACCGCCTGACCATCCTGATCCAGGAAGAACGCGACCGCAGCGGCCGCGGCGCGCCCGACTACCTGCCGATGCTGCGCCGCGAGCTACTCGAAGTGATCCGCAAGTTCGTCAACGTCGACGCCAACGCGGTCGACGTGAAGACGCACAAGGATGGCGACCACGACGTGCTCGAATTGTCGATCGCGCTGCCCGAGAAGGCGACCGCGGCCGGCAACGCCTGAGACGCAAAGTCTTGGCGCTCCTTGCTTGTTGACGCTGTTCGACATCGATTGGAATGACGCTGCAGCGCTGCTCGCACGCTACGGCCTCGCGCTCGAACGCATCGCCGCCGACACACCGATTCCGGGCAGCTTCTGGGGTGAACCCGAAGCCGGCGTGATCGGCACCACCGTCTATGCGCGCGGCGACACGCCGGTGCATTCGCTGTTGCACGAGGCCTGCCATCTAATCGTCGCTCCCGCGGAGCGTCGTGCGGCTATCCACACCGACGCGTCCGATTCGCAGGCCGAGGAGGATGCGACTTGCTACCTGCAGATCCTGCTCGCCGACGAATTGCCCGGCGTCGGCAGCGCGCGTTGCATCGACGACATGGACGCCTGGGGCTACACGTTCCGCCTTGGCTCCACGCGCGCCTGGTTCGAGCGTGATGCCGAAGATGCGCGCGCGTGGCTAGCCTCACGTGGCCTGCCTCACATCGCACAGCGATCCGAAGCCGCCTGACCGCTTCACACTACTTTACACAAGCGACAAATTCCGCTGACGCACGCTCCGCAGACTGTGCCGTGGGAATCGTCCCACCACGCATCGGAGATCCGCCATGACCCTTTTCACCTCTGTTCCCCGCAAAGCCCTGCTCGCGCTCGCGCTGATCGGCAGCGTCGCCTTCGGCGCCGGCGCCCTCGCCCATTCGCCCGGTGAGGCGCACGCGATGCAAGCCGGCGCCGACGGTGCGCAGGGCATCGTCGCCCACGTCAACAGCATGCTGCAGTACGTCTACACTGAAGCCGGCGCGACCGACGCGCAGAAGACCCAGCTCGCCGCGATCACGCAACAGGCGCAAGCCGACCTCACCCAGATACAGAACCAGGGCGGAGACGGCCACGCGCGCATCTTCGGTCTGCTCACGCAGCCGAGCATCGATCGCGGCGCGGTCGAAGCCGAGTATGCGGCGCACATGAAGATTCACGAACAAGTGTCCAAACGCACACTGCAGTTCCTGCTCGACGTGGCCGAAGCCCTGACCCCGGCGCAGCGCAAAGCGCTGGCCAACCATGCCGCGCAGCACGCGGCGCACGCGGGCTGACCTGCGCGACTTGCGATTCGGTCGGGCAATCTCCACAGTGGCGCCCTTATGGCCGAACGCATCCTGCTGGTCGAAGACGACGCCCGCCTCGCCGAGATGCTGTCCGAGTATCTCGGCGGGGCCGGCTTCCGCGTCGCGCATGTGACGCTCGGCGCGGAAGCACTCGAACGGCTCGCCGCCGAATCCTGCGACGCTGTCGTGCTCGACCTGATGCTGCCGGACATGGACGGCCTCGACGTCTGCCGGCAAGTGCGCGCGAAGTCCGACGCGCCCGTGCTCATGCTGACCGCGCGCGGCGATGCGACCGACCGCATCGTCGGCCTCGAACTCGGCGCCGACGACTACCTGCCGAAGCCGTTCGCACCGCGCGAACTGCTCGCGCGCCTGCGCGCGATCCTGCGCCGGCGCGGCAACGGCGCGGCGAGCGAGGCGCCGTTGTGCTTCGGCCGCCTCGAGATCGACCGTGCGGCGCGCACGCTGCGCGTCGATGGCGTCGAACGTGCGATTACTTCCTACCAGTTCGCCCTGCTTGTCGCGCTTGCCGAGCACGCCGGCCGCGTACTCTCGCGCGAGACCCTGATGGATCTGGTCAAGGGCGAAGCGCTCGAGGCGTTCGACCGCTCGATCGACGTGCACGTCTCGCGCATCCGCGCCGCGATCGAGGACGATGCCAGGCATCCGCGCCGCATCATCACCGTGCGCGGCGCGGGCTATGTGTTCGCCAAGGCGCAGAAATGACGATGTCGCATTTGCATACGCGCTTATTCTTCACTCTCGTCGGCAGCCTCGCTGCATTCGCGCTCGGCGGGATCGTGTTCATGCACATCGACGATGGCAGTCGCGTCGTCCATGTCGTCCACAGCTTCATCATTTTTCCCGCGCTTGCGCTGTGCATCGGCATCGCCACCTATCCGCTGACGCGTCGCCTTCTGCGGCGTCTGGAACGTCTCGAACAGGCAGTCGATGCATTGGGCGCGGGCAACCTGTCCGCGCGCGTAGCGGTCGAGGGCAAGGACGAAATCGCGCGCCTAGCGCAGAGCTTCAATCGCGCCGCGGGCCGCATCGAGGAACTCGTCGGCGCGCACAAGCGCCTGCTCGCCAACGCCTCGCACGAACTGCGCACACCGCTCGCGCGCGTGCGCCTCGCGGTCGAGTTGATGGGCGAGTCCGCCGACCCGAAGCGCAGGGCCGGACTCGATGGCGACATCGCCGAACTCGACCAGCTCATCGACGAGATCCTGCTCGCGAGCCGCCTCGATACGGTTGCCAGCCCCGATGCCGATGAAGAAGTCGATCTGCTCGCCCTCGCCGCGGAAGAATGCGCGCGCTACCGCGATGTGCGCCTCGACGGCGTGGCGGCCGTGCGTCGCGGCGACCCGCGCCTGTTGCGGCGTCTGCTGCGCAACCTGCTCGACAACGCGCAACGCTATGGCGCAGCGCCGATCGAGGTACGCCTGACGCGGCTGTCCGGAAGCATCGAAATCGCAGTGAACGACGCCGGGCCGACTCTTTCCGTCGAGCAGTCGCAGCGACTGTTCGAGCCGTTCTATCGCCCCGCCGCGACGGATCGCAGCATCGGCACCGGACTCGGCCTGAGCCTCGTTCGACAGATCGCACAACGTCACGGCGGCGAAGCGGCCTATCGACCGCTGGAGCCGCATGGCAACAGTTTCGTCGCCACCTTGCCGTTGCGGGCGTAACGGTCGGCGCCACGTCGAAATGCCATAATCGAAGCACGACCGCACCGAGACGCTCAGATGAAACTCACCAGCCGCAGTTTTGCCGACGGCGCGCGCATCCCGGGCGAATTCGCCTTCTGCGTGATCGATCCGAAGACCCACGTCGCGCTGAGCGCGAACCGCAATCCGCAACTTGCCTGGAGCGACACGCCGGCGGGCACGAAATCGTTTGCCGTCACCTGCCACGACCCGGACGTGCCGAGCCGCGGCGACGACGTCAACCAGGAAGGTCGCGAAGTACCGACCTCGCTGCCGCGCGTGGACTTCTTCCACTGGCTGCTGTGGGACATCCCTGCTTCCGTGCACGAAATTGCCGCGGGCAGCCACAGCGACGGCGTCAGCGCGCGCGGCAAGGCTGGCCCCGTTGCGCCAAACGGCTGGCGGCACGGCAGCAACGATTACACCGGCTGGTTCGCGGGCGATGCCGACATGGGCGGCACCTACTACGGCTACGACGGCCCCTGCCCGCCTTGGAACGATGCGCTCGTTCACCGCTACGTGTTCACCGTCTACGCGCTCGACGTGGCGCAGCTGGATGTCGCCGGCGAGCCGACCGGCGCGAATCTGCGCGCAGCGCTGCAAGAGCACGTGCTCGCGCAGGCGAACATCGGCGGCAGCTACACGCTCAATCCGCGCTTGGCATAGGACGCAACTTTCAATCCGCGTTCGTCCCCGCCGCCGCAATCACCGCGGCATCACCATCGATTTTTTCGGGAATGCGCTTGGCGACGCGGCGATACCAGCGCCAGCCGATCAAGCCGATCAGATAGAACGCACTCGATGTGATCGCGAGGCTGAGCGCGGAATGCGCGACTAGCGGACCGAGCACGCCGGCAAGCAGCGCGCTGAAGGTGAGCATGAGGAATGCCTGCACCGACGAAGCGCCACCGCGGTATTGCGGGAAGCGGTCGAGCACGAGCAGGTTGAGCGCGGGCGCAACGAGATTGACGCCGATCGCGCCGATCGCGACTGGCAGCACTGTCCACGGCACGCGCGCGGGCTGCACGGCGAACGCGATGACCAGGTTGAGCAACGAGGCGCCGAGCATGACGCCGTAGCCCGCGCCGACGAGCATGCGTACCGGCACGCGCCCGGCGAGCCGGCCGGTCAGCAGTGCCCCGAGCATCAGGCCGCTGATCGCGGGGACGAACAGCCACGGGAAATGGTTCTGGTCAAGATCGAGGATGCGAAGCACGAATGCCGGCGCATTGGCGATGTAGACGAAAAATCCTGCCGAATTGAAGGTCAACGCGAGCGCGAGTGCGGCAAACTGGCTGTCGCTGACGATGTTGCGATAGTTCGTGAACAGCGTACGCGGCAGGAACGCGACGCGGCGCTCACGCGCATGCGTTTCCGGCAACACCGCGAGGCACAGGCCGATCAACGCGAGGGTGAACAACGCCAGCGCCCAGAACAGCGCGTGCCAACCCACGAGCCAATTCGGCGGCGAAGCGAGCGGACTGCCATCCCAGGCGACGAGCCAGGCGCCGATCACTGGCGCCAGCGCGGGCGCGAGGCCAAAGATAAGGCTGATCTGGGCCATGAGCTTCTGCGCGGCGGGTCCGGCGAAGCAGTCGCGCACAATTGCGCGGCCGACGATCATACCGATGCCCGCGCTCGCGCCCTGCAACGAGCGAAACACGAGCAGCGCGCGCATCGACGGCGCAAGTGCGCAGCCGATCGTGCCGACCAGGAACACGACGAGACCGCCGAGAATTATCATGCGTCGGCCCCACGCGTCCGACATCGCGCCGACGAACAACGACAGCGCTGCGTAGGCGAACAGATAAACGCTGATCGTCTGCTGCATCGTGACCGGGCCGGCGCCGAAACGCCGCTCGATCTCCGGGAACGCGGGAAAGATCGCATCGATGCAGAACGGCCCGAGCATCGCCAGCGCGGCAAGCAGGCCCGCAAGCAAGGCACGATGCGGCACCGGAGAAGAGGAAGCCATCAGGGAATGTGGTATGCGCGTCGACAGGAAAATACGAGAAGACGCGCATCATACGCGCCAACGCGGGTTATCGCCTTGGCTATCCGCAGCGATCGCGCCGAATTCCGCCACGGCATATTCGGCGCTTCATCATCTTCCGCGACTACCAGTTCCCTTGTCGATGCCTGCGGCCAACCTCGAGGATGAGTAGCGTCGCCAGCATCAACAGCATCCACGGCGCATTCGTCGGTGCCGCCACGGGCGGCGGCAGCGACACTGTTACCGTCACTGTCACCGTGCTCGTGCACGGCGGCGGCGTATTGCCCGGCATGCACAAGCCTCCGGGCGGCGGAGCTATCGCTGCCGTGTTCGCGATTTGCGCTTGCGGGCTCGAACTCACCGTCGCCATCACCGTATAAGTCACTGTGCCGCCGGCCGGGAATGCCGCGAGCGTTTCGTTCAACGTACCGCTGCCCGAAGCGTTCGGACACACGGCGCCGGCGCTGGCCGAACACGTCCACGCCTGGCCCGCAATCCCGGCCGGAATCGGATCGGTGACAATCGTGCCTGGCGCGTTTACCGATCCGACATTGCTCGCCACGATCGTATAGACGATCTGACCGTTCGGCGTCACCGTTGTCGTGTTCGTCGTCTTCATCACGCTCACCTGCGGCACCGGTGGCACCGTCACCGTGCTCCTGCACGGCGGTGGGGTGTTGTTCGGTGTGCACAGACCTCCGCTCGGCGGTGTCACTGTCGCCGTATTCGTCACTGTCGCCGGCGGCGTGGCGATGACCGTCGCCGTCACCGTGTACGTCACCATGCTGCCCGCTGGGAATGTCGCCAGGGTCTCGTTCAAATTTCCGCTGCCCGACGCGTTCGGACAGGCTGCACCGCCGGCGGCGCCGCAAGTCCACGTCTGGCTCGCGATGCCGGTCGGTGCCGGGTCGGACACCACCGAGCCTGCTGCACTTACGCTGCCTGTGTTGCTGGCCACGATCGTGTAGACGATCTGACCGTTCGGCGTCAGCGTCGTCGCCGGAGTGCTCTTCCGCACGCTCACTTGCGGTACCGGCGGTACCGTCACCGTGCTCTTACATGGCGGCGGCGTGTTGTTCGGGGTGCATAGGCCACCACTTGGCGGCGTCACCGTCGCGGTATTCGTTACCGTCGACGGCGGCGTGGCGATGATCGTTGCCGTCACCGTGTACGTCACTGTGCTGCCAGCCGGGAACGTCGCCAACGTTTCATTCAAATCACCGCTGCCCGAGGCATTCGGACACACGGCACCGCCCGCCACACTGCAGATCCACGTTTGGCTGGCGATACCTGTCGGCGCCGGATCGGTCACCGTCGTACCGGCCGCGCTCACCGATCCCGTGTTGCTCGCCATGATCGTGTAAACGATCTGGCCGTTCGGCGTCAGCGTCGTCGCATTCGTCGTCTTCGTCACGCTGACTTGCGGTACCGGCGGTACCGTCACCGTGCTCTTACACGGCGGTGGGGTGTTGTTCGGCGTGCACAGACCACCGCTGGGCGGCGTCACCGTCGCCGTGTTGGTCACGGTCGCCGGCGGCGTCGCAATGACCGTCGCCGTCACTGTGTACCTCACTGTGCTGCTCGCGGGGAAGGTGGCCAGAGTTTCGTTTAAATCACCCGTACCGCTCGCGTTCGGACAGACCGCTCCGCCCGCTGCGCTGCAGGTCCAGGTCTGACTGGCGATACCCGTCGGCGCCGGATCGGTCACGGTCGTGCCGGCCGCACTCACGCTACCCGTGTTGCTCGCCACAATGGTGTAGACGATCTGGCCGTTCGGCGTCAGCGTCGTTGCCGGCGTGCTCTTCTGCACGCTCACCTGCGGCACCGGCGGTACCGTCACCGTGCTCTTGCACGGCGGAGGCGTGTTGTTCGGCGTACACACGCCTCCGCTCGGCGGCGTTGCCGTGGCGGTATTCGTCACCGTCGCCGGCGGCGTCGCGATGACCGTCGCGGTCACGGTGTAGGTCACCGTGCTGCCGGCGGGGAACGTGGTCAGGGTTTCGTTCAAATCTCCCGTGCCACTAGCGTTCGGACACACCGCACCGCCACTGGCTGCACAAGTCCAAGTCTGACTGGCGATACCTGTCGGTGCTGGATCAGACACTACGGTACCCACGGCGCTAACGCTACCCGTGTTGCTCGCCACGATGGTGTAGACGATCTGTCCGTTCGGCGTCAGCGTCGTCGCCGGCGTGCTCTTCTGGATGCCCACCTGCGGCACCGGCGGTACCGTCACCGTGCTCTTGCACGGCGGCGGCGTGTTGTTCGACGTGCAAACACCGCCACTGGGTGGCGTTGCCGTGGCGGTATTCGTCACCATCGCCGGCGGGGTCGCGATGACCGTCGCCGTGACCGTGTACGTCACTGTGCTTCCCGCGGGGAACGTCGCCAGCGTTTCGTTTAGATCACCCGTGCCGCTCGCGTTCGGACAGACGGCTCCGCCGGCCGCGCTACAGGTCCACGTCTGGCTCGCAATACCGGTTGGCGCCGGATCGGTCACGGTCGTACCGGCCGCGCTCACGCTACCCGTGTTGCTCGCCACAATCGTGTAGACGATCTGTCCGTTCGGCGTCAGCGTCGTCGCCGGCGTGCTCTTCTGGATGCCCACCTGCGGCACCGGCGGTACCGTGACCGTGCTCTTGCACGGCGGCGGCGTGTTGCTTGGCGCACACAGACCACCGCTGGGCGGAGTTGCCGTCGCCGTGTTCGTCACCGTGGCCGGCGGAGTCGCGATGACGGTCGCTGTCACCGTATAGGTCACCGTGCTGCCCGGGGGGAATGTGGCCAAGGTTTCGCTCAAGTCGCCGCTGCCGGAGGCGTTCGGACAGACCGCACCGCCGCTGGCCGCGCAGGTCCACGTCTGACTCGCGATGCCTGTCGGTGCCGGGTCGGTCACCGTCGTGCCCGCTGCGCTGATCGGTCCCGTGTTGCTTGCCACTATCGTGTAGACGATTTGACCGTTCGGCGTCAGTGTTGTCGCCGGCGTGCTCTTCTGGATGCCCACCTGCGGTATCGGCACCGTCACCGTCACTCCAGCAACATCACTCGGACTCAGCGCCGGTCCGGTCGGCGGCGTCACCGACGCGACCGCGGTATTGATCAGCGTTCCCGCGGCCGACGCGGTGGTTGTACACGTTTGCGTCTGCGACACGCTTGGCGCGAGCGAGGCAACCGTGAAATTGCACGAGGGTGCAAGCGCATCGGTGACGGAAATACCAGACAACGCGCCGGTGCCCAAATTGGTGATCACGATCTTGTAGGGAATCGTGTCGCCGACGTAATACCGCTGATAGTCGGACGGGGCATTCGCGTCGTGATAGTCCGCAGGATTCGCCGGATTGCCACCTTTGACCAGCACGTATTTCTTGATGTCGAGCGCGTAGCAGTTGCCGATCGTGGTCGTTGCCGACGACAGCATCGGCAGTGCGGTGTGCCCGGCAATGGAGTTGGCCGAGTTGACCAGCAGTTGTCCGGGCTTGTTGTCAGTCGCCGCCGGCGCGGTGCAGCTCGTTCCCGCCGGCGTGGTAAACGCGATGCGGATGGTTTGCGATGCACCGGGCGCAAGAGCAGGCCCGATCACGCGGATCGCGGTCGGCGCGGCCGGTTTGGTCGACGTCCAACCGACCGTGTTTCCGGCGATGCTGCCCGGCGTGCCGCCGTTGGACGCGCTGCGCGGATCGTTGCTCAACGTGGACGGATTGGCAGTGGTGTAATACACCGTAGCTCCGGTCGCGGTCACGGTGCTGATCGAGTACGTCCCGCTGATGTTCGTGCCACGCCCGTCGCTGGTGTACGGCAGGATATCGATCGTGTCGGTATATGGATTCGATGTCGGGTCCTGCGAATTGATCTTCAGATCCCATGCCGACGAATCGCCGTAGAAAGACAGCAGACTCGACTCCACCGATTTGTCGAATGTGGTCGCGCCGTTGTTCGGTGCGGTGACGCTGGCGGTTGCTTGCTTGGCGGAGGCGGGGCGGTTGTCTCCCGGTACATCGACCTCCGCCGTGTTGGTGAGAACCGTGCCGGGTGCGACCGAGCCGTTCGCGGCGATCTGCGCCTGATACGTGATCGGCTGCGGCGTATTCGCCGGTACGTTCGTGAACGTGTAAGTGAGAACCTGCTGCCCCGAGCCGTTGGTTGAGAGAGTCGGCGTCGGCGTTCCCGACCCGGCGACATAGGTCATGCCGGTCGGCAGAGTGTCAGTGACAGTGAAGGTCTGGCTCGGCGGGTTCGTGCCGGTGACATCCGATTCTGCGGTGAGATTGAAGGTCACCGGTACGCCCGGCTGAGCCGTCTGGCTCGGCGTCGTCTTGGTGATGACTCCGTTCGGGCCCTGGATGCGCATCGCGTCGCGGATGCCGTTGGTGTTCGGCCCGTAGGTGCTACCGGGGATGGTCGCGTAAACGTTGGGGTTGGTGCTGATGTTGATGTAGTTGTTGAGGGTCGGGTAGCCGGGGAAGACCGTCGCCACGTTGTAGGGCGCGTTGAACGCCCCGACCGTCCACGACTCTGCTCCGACGGGCGCCGTCGCGGAGACGTATCCCCACACGCGCAGGAAGTGATGGAACTGCTTGTCCACCGCCGGGTTCCAGGTCATCTTCACGGCAGTAACGCCCGCGGGCAGGCTCACGATGCACTGGTCATCCGAGTAGGCCGGCGAGATCGCCGCGGTTTGGGCGGCGCAACCCGCAGGAAGTGGGGCGGCGATCCATGGGCTTCCCGCAACACCGACCTGCTCGCCGCAGGTCTCGGTCTTCGTATCGATCGCATCCGTGCGGTACCAGAGATGCGCGGTCGTCATGTTCGTATAGGACGCGCCGTCGGCGGCGAGAAAGTCCGCCCACCTCGGAGTGAACGCGGCAGGGTTCTGGAACATGCTGCAGGAGCCGGCCATGTCGGCGCCGCCCGCGCCGCTGTAGGTGGACCAGGTCACGCTGTCGGCCTGGCTGACCAGCGGCTCGTCGTAGACCGTGTAAGGGCCGGGGTTGGTCGACGTCCCCGCCGACGGCCATGGCAGGGTCAGATTCGCGGCCGTGCCGGGCGCGGCCCACAGATTGGCATCCCACGTCGAGCGGCCAATGGTGGGACCGCCTTGCCAACCGTTCGAGAACACACCTGGAAGAACGAGGGTGGTGCCCGAGACGTCATTGGAGGTGTTGGTCTCCGGCTGGGTGACGCTGTCGATGAAAGTGAACTGGCTCGGCGTCGCCCCGAAGGTCACTCCGGTGCTCTGCGCAATCGGAGTGGTGTAGCTGAACAGGAGTTGCCCGGCGGCGACGAAGTTCGTCGTGGACGGAATCGCCGTGCCGAGGCTGTCGACGGTGGGTACGTGCTGGAGAGAGTAGTCCAGGCCGCTCAACGTGACCGTGTAATGCGTGCCACTGCCGCTGATCGAGCATGTCGGCGCGTTGGTCCGGTTCGTGAAGCTGGAAGCAGAATACGGAATCCCCGCGGCCTGCGCGGAATCGTCGACCGCCGCGCAGCCTTCCCACTGGAGGCCCGGCAACTGGCCGGCGACAGACACCGCGATGTCGACGGTAAACGTATACGTCGACGGACCCGGAACACTGCCGGCCGTCATGGACACACCGTAGTCAACCACCACCGACGGACGGTTGCCGCCGCTGCGACTGGCCACGGTGGTCTGCTGGTAGTTCTGGTTAGGAGCGCTGAGCGCCAGATCCATACCGTGGCTGCCGGTGATCGGGAGGCCCGGCGCGGTCACTGACGCCGTCGGGGCGGCGGCGGAATCCGAGGTGGCGCTACCCGACACGGACAGCGTCGATCCCACTGTGCCGTTGGCTTTGACCGGCGCCTGGATGACAGTCGCCGTGCCTTCGTTGATCGTGCCGAGATTGCACACCAGCTGGGTGCCGTTGGCGCTGATCGCCGATAGCGGAGTCACGCCCTTCGTCTTGCACACGGAGGGAATGGTCGCAAACACGCCGTTGGTGGCGATCAACGTGACACGTACGTTATTTACGGGATCGTTCGCCTGCGGATTGTTCGCGTCATTCGTGTTGATATGCCATTCGGCGGTTACCGTGCTGCCATACGAAGCCGTAGTCGGCGATCCCACCCAGGTCGTGGTGATCTCATGAGTTGCGGATGTCGCCGCCGACGCCGTCGGCGCAATGGCGAATGCCGCCAGGAATACGACTGCAGCGGTCAGGCGCAGAAACCGGTTAGCTGATCGACTCCGTTCGCCCGCAGGCTTCGAAAAAAGAGCATACCAGTAGTTTGTGTGAGGGACTCCGGACACAGACATCGACATTGCTCCCTGTTGCTGTTGTTGCTTGATATGTGAAATCGCGAGACGAGAACGTGCGTAAGCACCTACATCGCTCTCGGCACACAGCGCACCGGTCGCGGCGACGCTGATTCGCCGAGAACACCTTTGTGCTTCATAAAACGTCGATCGGTTCGAGCGGACGCGTGCATCCGCCGGGCGAAATCCGCAGGCGATCGCCCGGTCTACAAGCGCGGCTTGAGCGGCAGGTTCGCTTGGAGTGGAATGCGAAGAAGTTGATTTCGCGCCCGCGCGGCATGACAAAGTCACCGATTTGTCCGCTCTGCCTTCCGCTTCGCCGTTGATCGACTGCGGCGGCCACGCAAACTCACTCGCCATACCTAGCTGCATGCCTCACCCCGGGGCCTGAGTTTTGTCGCGAAACAAGATCAGAAACCGCCTGATCGCGATCGGCGCTCATCGCGCAAGATCAGAGATCGGTCGCAAGACACTGCCTGCAACGAAGATCGCCTGCCCCTTACCTGTGCGAAGAATTATGCGAATGCGTTGGCGCGTTGATTGGAAGGTAACGAATCGGTCAAGGAGATTCATTCACCGACTCTCACCGACTTTCACCAAGTCTCACATCGCGAAATCGACGGCACTGAATGCCGAAATTCTCCACATGAAGAAAAGTTCATGTTGTTCGAAACTACGATGCCGTACATGGAAAATTTCGCGTCGATCCTGGCGTCGTCGAGCGACATGTAGAAATGAACATATCGATCAAATTTCCTTGGTGCACAAAGGAATTCGATGTGTGCCAAAGATGATTTGTGCGCGCGCGACTCGCATCGCGTAAAACGATCGTCGGCGAACGCCGTCGCTTCCGGCATATAACAATTGATGCAAATGTGATCGCTATCACTCCGAAAAAAAACTTAGGAACTGCACAATCCAAGGTTGCCGTGATTTGTTCCAATGTGATCGATTGTCGTGTCTTTTAAAGTTGCCGTATTGGAAAATGACTCCTCCCCGCTCACTGAAACACTTACCCCCGGACTGACTTCGCTTGGATTTGATGCCGAAGGATTCGGCACGGCAAACGAGTTGTACCGGAGGATGCTTGCCAAATCGTTCGACGCGATCGTTCTCGATATTGCCCTTCCCGACGAGAATGGATTTGAGGTCGCGCACTATCTGCGTATCCATTCCAGACTCGCCATCATTGCCGTGGGCAAGCCGCGTCTCAGCGAAGCGGACAAGATGAAAGTGCAAGCGGACGCCTGGCTGACCAAGCCGATTGATATCGACATGCTCGGAGCCGTCCTTTTCGACCTGCACAAGCGCAAGCTGTCAGGCAGTCCCGCGCGGACTGTGGCAAAAAAATGGCGGGTCGACCCGACCGACTGGAAACTGTATGCGCCGGACGGACGCAACATCACGCTTAGTCTGTCCGAACGATTGGTCATGCAGCGACTACTGGTCGCGGCCGGCGAGGTGGTCACACGCGATGAGCTGATTATCGTGCTTACCGACAGCGCCTACGACTTCGATCCCCATCGCCTGGAAATGCTGGTCCATCGCCTGCGCCGCAAAGTCAGCAATACGCTCCATCTTTCTCTGCCGTTGCGCACCGTGCGCGGCATCGGCTACACGATGCTGACTTCCGCCGGAGATTCCGTTCATTTCTGAGGGCCGCTCGGCACGGCTTCCATACCCTTGTCTGCTTCGCCCTGCGCCCGCATCGCTTCGGCGAAAAATGAGGATTGTCATATTTCGCTTGCGTTGCATGGTTAGGATTTGCGATCGTCTGTGTCGAAAACATCGGGAAGTCCACGGCGTGAGCAACACTCGCAACCAGAAGATCAGCAACGGCGAGCTGCTCGCTGCAGTCGACATGGGCTCGAACAGCTTCCATCTCGTCGTCGCGCGCTACGAGCACGGCGAACTGCGCGTGATCGACCGCCTGCGCGACAGTGTGCGCATGGCCGCCGGCCTGCGCGCCGACGGCAGTCTCGACGATGCGCGCCGCGATCGCGCCCTCGCCTGCCTGGCGCGCTTCGGCCAGCGCCTGTCCGGCCTGCCAGCCGAACGCGTGCGCGCGGTGGCGACGAACACGGTTCGTCGTCTCGCGGTACCGGGCACTTTTCTGGTTCCCGCCGAAGAAGCGCTCGGCCATGCGATCGAAGTCGTCTCCGGCCGCGAGGAAGCGCGCCTGATCTATCTCGGCGTCGCCCATGGCATCCCCGAGTCGTCCGAGCGTCGCCTCGTCATCGACATCGGCGGCGGCAGCACCGAGTTCATCATCGGCCAGCGCTTCGAAGCGCTGGAAAAAGAGAGCCTGCAGATGGGCTGTGTCGCGAGCACGATGCGCTTCTTCGACGACGGCAAACTCAGCGCGAAACGCTGGCAGCGCGCGCAGGACGAAATCGCGGTCGAGCTGCAGCAGTTCGCCGCCGACTACCGCGCACACGGCTGGAGCGAGACAATAGGATCGAGCGGCACCGCGAAGGCGATCGGCAACGTCGCCCAGGCCTGCGGCTGGAGCGATACCGGCATCTCTCGCACCGCGCTGGAGAAGATCCGCGACGCTCTGCTCGATGCCGGCAGCATCGACAAGATTCGCCTACCCGGCCTCGCCGAGGATCGCGTCGGCGTGTTCGCCGGCGGCGTGGCCATTCTCGAGGCCGCGTTCGATGCGCTCGACATCCGCCAGATGCGCGTCTGCGAAACCGCGATGCGCGAAGGCCTGCTCTACGACATGGTCGGCCGCGCCGAGCATCGCGATCCGCGCACGGCGAGCATCGCCGCGCTGGCCCAGCGCTACGGTGTCGATCGCGCCCACGCCGCGCGCGTCGAAGCGACCGCGCACGCGCTGTTCGATTCGATCGCACAGGACTGGCAGCTCGGCCGCGACGAACGCGACTGGCTGGCCTGGGCCGCGCACATCCACGAGATTGGCCTCGCGATCGCGCACAGCCAGCACCACGTGCACGGCGCGTACATCGTCGAGAACTCCGACCTCGCCGGCTTCGCGCGCCACGAGCAGATCGTGCTCGCGATCATCCTGCGCTGCCACCGGCGCAAGCCCGACCAGAGCATCATCGACATCGCCCCCGAACGCCTGCGCCGCTCGACCGCGCGCGTCACCGCGTTGCTGCGCCTCGCCGTGCTGCTGCAGCGCGCGCGCAAGCCCGAGCCGCTGCCCCAGCTCACCCTCAAGCTCGACGACAAGACCCTGCAGTTGCGCCTGCCCGAAGCCTGGCTCGACGCACACCCGCTGACGCGCACCGATCTCGACCAGGAACGCGACTATCTAAAGCACCTCGACATCAAGCTGCAGGTGAAGGCTGGCGAGAAGCTTGCGGCCTGAACGTCGACGACGTACGGTTCCGGTATCATGCCGTCCATCGCAAGACGTTCCCGAAGGTTCCCCTCATGCGCACGCTGATCGCGCTTTTCCTGCTCGCCATCGCACCGTTCGCGTCGGCGCAAACGACGGCCAAACCGCCAGCGAAACCGGCCGCTCCCGCCAACGCCAAGCCCGCGCCGACAGCGTCGCCGCAAGTGGTGCTGCACACGACACAGGGCGACATCACGCTTGAACTTTATCCGGACAAGGCGCCGAAGAGCGTCGACAATTTTCTCGCTTACGTGAAGGACGGTTTCTACGACGGCACGATCGTCGATCGGGTGATCCCCGGATTTCTCGTCCAGGGTGGACGTTTCACCCGCGACATGCAGCAGAAGCGTACGCGCCAGCGCATAGCGAACGAAGCGAACAACGGTATGTCGAACCTCAAATACACCATCGCCGTCGCGCGCAACAAGGACGATCCCCTGTCCGGCAGTTCCGGATATTTCATCAATCTCGTCGACAACAAGCGCCTGGATTTCACCGCGGATACCAATGGCATGACCTGGGGCTATGCGGTGTTCGGCAAGGTGGTCAAGGGTCAGAACATCGTCGACAAGATCGCGGCCATTCCCACCGGCGCCGCAGGCCCGCTCATGTCCGACGTACCGACCACCCAGGTCGTGATCGAAAAAGCCGAACTCGTGCGATGAAGCGGCGCCTCGGGCGGCGGCGATCGCGATGACCACACTCTTCATCTCGGACTTGCACCTCGATCCGCAGCGTCCGCACATTGTGGATTTGTATACCGAGCTGCTCGCCGGCGAAGCGCGTCGCGCCAATGCGCTGTACATCCTCGGTGACCTGTTCGAGAGCTGGATCGGCGACGACGACGATGCCGCGCTCGCCGCGCGCGTCGCCGAGGCCACGCGTGCGCTGCGCGATTCCGGCGTGCCGGTCTGGTTCATGCACGGCAATCGCGACTTCCTGCTCGGTGCGGACTACGCCGCACGCGCAGGGATGACCGTGCTCGCCGATCCGAGCGTGATCGAACTCGGCGGCGAACGCGTCTTGCTGATGCACGGCGATACGCTGTGCACCGACGATGTCGAATACCTGAAGTTCCGCGCGCTCGTGCGCGACCCGCGCTGGCAGGCGCAGTTTCTCGCCAAGCCGCTGGCCGAGCGCCGCGCCTTCGCCGCTCAGGCGCGCGGTGAGAGCCGCAAGCACACGTCGGCAGCGAAACCCGAGATCATGGACGTCAACCAGGAAGCCGTCGCCGCGGCGATGCGCGCGCACGGCGTGCACAAGTTGATCCACGGCCACACGCACCGACCGGCCACGCACCACTTCGACCTGGACGGTCGCCTGGCCGAGCGTGTCGTACTCGGCGATTGGTACGAGCAGGACAGTGTAGTGCGCATCGACCAGGCGCCGCCACGCTGAAAGTCGACCGCGTTTCGGCGAGCCCGCGCACGATAAGCGGCGAAAAAACCGCTACCATGGCGGCTCGAAACCTGCGGGAGATGCGCATGCGATTCGTAACCAGCCTGTTCTTGTCTGCTTGGCTGCTCTGCTTCTCCTCGACGACCTTCGCCGCCGACGGCTACGTCAGCGCCGACGTCAATCTGCGCGCCGGACCGGGCACGGATTATCCAGCCATCACCGTGGTGCCGAAATGGAGCGGGCTGCAGGTGCAGGGCTGCGTCGACGGCTATTCGTGGTGCGACGTGCAGGTCGGTTCAGAGCGCGGCTGGATCTACGCCCAGTACCTGCAATTCGCGCGCGATGGCGGCGAACCGGTCCACATCAACGACAACGGCCCGCAACTCGGCATTCCGGTCGTCACGTTCGTGCTCGGCACGTACTGGGACAGCTACTACCGCACGCGTCCCTGGTATCGCCAGCGCGGCTACTGGGCCAGCCGGCCGCCACCGATCTATCGCCCGTTGCCGTCGCGCCCGCCATGGACGCGGCCGCCCCAACGGCCGCCGATCAACCGCCCGCCGCCAAGGCCGCGACCGCCGATCGGCGCAG
>NZ_DASVOK010000250.1:0-5691 GCF_036383415.1 Rudaea sp.
GCCACGGCAGCGGCGCGCACGCGCCGGACGAGTACTACGTCATCGAGTCGAGCAATCCGAAGGTAGAAGGCCTCGATGGTGCTGTGCTGTCGTTCGTCGACTATCTGTACGAGCTCGGCAAGTAACGATCGCATGAGCGCACCCGCTTCGCCGTCCACGGCGGGCACGATCCTCGTGCCCGACTGGCCCGTGTCTGCGCGCGTGCGCGCGGCGGTGACGACGCGGCTCCTGCCCGGCGCATCGCGGGCGCCGTTCGACGCGTTCAATCTCGGCGCGCATTGCGGCGATGATCCCGCCGTCGTCGCGGCCAATCGCGCGGCGCTCCTGCCTCTGCTCGGTCTGCCGGGCAAGCCGTGCTGGTTGCGTCAGGTGCACGGCACGAACGTGGTGCGATTCGATGGTCAGGCGTACGCGGAAGAGCCGCAGGCGGATGGCGCGGTGACATCGACGCCCGGCGTGGTGCTTGCCGTCCTCACCGCGGATTGCCTGCCGGTGGTGATCGCCGCGCGTGACGGCAGCGAGGTCGCGGTCGCGCATGCCGGCTGGAAAGGGTTGGCGGGCGGAATCCTGGAAGTCACCGTCGCGGCAATGCGTACGACACTTGGGGAATGCATCGCCTGGCTGGGCCCGGCGGCCGGGCCCGATGCCTACGAAATCGGCATGGAGGTGCGCGATGCGTTCCTCGCCCATGATCGCGGTGCTGCGGTTGCCTTCACTCCGACACGTCCGGGTCACTGGCGGGTCGATCTGTACGCGCTCGCACGTCAGCGCCTAGCCGATGCCGGCGTCCGCGACGTGTCCGGCGGCGATCGCTGCACGATCAGCGAGGCGCAGGCGTTTTTCTCTCACCGCCGTGATCAGCGCACGGGGCGCATGGCGACGCTTGCGTGGATCGAACCCTGAGTCTCGGCGTCAGCGCGGCGTAAGCGCGAGCCGGCTCATCAGGATAGCGGCGCGCTTGGCCTGGCGCGGGATGGAATCCAGATCGGCGGATTCGCCCGGCGCATGGCTGCCGCTGCCGGCCACGCCCATGCCGATCAGGCCGTCGACGTCGGCGGCGACGAAGGCGATGTCGCCCGCACCGCGCTTGAGCGGATCGAGTTCGCCCATTTCCGGCAGGCCGAGATCGCGGTTCACCGCATTGAGTTGCGCGAGCAGCGCGCGGCTGCCGGCGGTCGGGGCCATCGGCGGGTAGTGTTCCTCGATCTCCAGCACGGCGTCGGTCTGCGCCAGGTGGCGCGCGACGATCGCCTGCATCTTCTCGCGCACGCGCCGGGTCTGTTCGGCGCTGAGCGTGCGGAAATCGCCGCGGGCGACGGCAATGGGCGGAATGATGTTGTCCTTGCCGTTGGCCGTGAGGTGCGATTTTCCGGCGTCGAACGTCGCCTCCTGGCCGCCGCCGAGAAGGCCGACGTTGAAGGTGAGGTTCGGCTCCGGCAGCTCGTTGCGGAATGCATCGAGGATGCGCACGAGTTCGAAGACCGCGCCGTCGCCGGCGGATGACGAGAAGATCGTCGAGCTGTGGCCGGACTTGCCGCGCGCGGTGAGCGTCCACACGTTGGCCGAACGGCGTGCGATCGAGCCCATGTCGTGTCCGTCCTCCTGGGCGAGGTTCTCGAAATCCAGCGCCGCGTCGGCGCGCTTGCCGGCCTGGATGAGATCGGCGCGCGCGATGGTCAGCGGGCTGCCGACGTCTTCTTCGTCGCCGGTAAGCACGGCTTCGATGTCGGCGTCGCGCAGCGTGCCGGCAGCCTGCATCGCGCGCAGCGCGGTGAGCATCACCACGTCGCCGCCCTTGTCGTCGCCGACGCCGGGACCGATCGCGCGCGTGCCTTCGCGGCGGAAGCCCTTGAACGGGCTGTCCGGCTCGAACACCGTGTCGAGATGGCCGATCAGCAGGATGCGCTTGCCCTTGCCGGAACCGGCGTGGGTGGCGATCAGGTGGCCGGCTCGCCCGGTCTGTCGCAACGGCTTCCACTGCACACGAAAGCCGAGTGCCTCGAATTCGGGCGTGAGCATGCGTGCCACCGCTTCCACGCCTTGCAGGCTGTAGGTGCCGCTGTTCTGTTCGACCAGGCGCTGGAGCAGGGTGACGCTGCGGGCCTGGTCGGCATCCACCGCGGCGGCGATCTTTTGTTCCTGGGTTGACAGCGAGACAGCCGATGCGGTGGCAGCGGACACGAAAAGTGCGAGACAGACGAGGACGCGGGAAGCGGGCATGGCGGATTGGTAGGGGCAGGCGAAGTGCGTACGATAACGCAGGGCGGAAAATGGATGAATGCTCACTCGAACACGGGTTCGCGATACGTTGAATCGCATGGTCGCGAACCCATGTGGAATGCAGCTGCGGCTCTGTGCCGCATTTTCGCGCGCTTCGCGCGAAAAAAGTTCAGCTACATTCGTACGTCCCGCGCGAAAATATTCAACCAGGTTCGCGCGCTCGCGCGAAAACAATCCATACGTTTTGTGGGAAATCGTCATGAGACAAGACAAACTGACTTCGCGTTTCCAGCAGGCGCTCGCCGATGCGCAAAGCCTCGCCGTGGGCCGCGACAACAACATGCTCGAACCCGCGCACTTGATAGCCGCGTTGCTCGACCAGCAGGGCGGCTCGACCGCACCGCTGCTCGCCCAGGCTGGGGTCAACGTGCCGGTGCTGCGCCAGCGCATCAATGAGGCTGTCGAACGCCTGCCACAGGTCAAAGGGCAGGAAGGCAACATCAACGTCTCCAATGAGCTCAATCGCCTGCTCAACCTGACCGACAAACTCGCGCAGCAGCGCGGCGACGCGTTCATCGCGAGCGAGCTGTTCGTGCTCGCTGCAGTCGACGACAAGGGCGAGGTCGGCCAGGCGCTCAAGGCGGCTGGTGCAACGAAACAGAAGATCGAGGCGGCGATCGAAAAGATGCGCGGAGGCGAAAAGGTGGAAAGCGAAAACGCGGAAGACCAGCGCCAGGCGCTGGAGAAGTACACGATCGACCTGACCGCGCGCGCGGAGAAGTCCAAGCTCGATCCGGTCATCGGCCGCGACGAGGAAATCCGCCGCGTGATCCAGGTGCTGCAGCGGCGCACGAAGAACAATCCTGTGCTGATCGGTGAGCCCGGCGTCGGCAAGACCGCGATCGTCGAGGGCCTCGCCCAACGCATCGTCAACAACGAAGTGCCCGAAGGCCTGCGCGACAAGCGCGTGCTCTCGCTCGACATGGGCGCGCTGATCGCCGGTGCGAAATTCCGTGGCGAGTTCGAGGAGCGCCTGAAAGCCGTGCTCAAGGACCTGTCGAAGGAGGAGGGCAAGGTCATCCTCTTTATCGACGAACTGCACACGATGGTTGGCGCGGGCAAGGCCGACGGCGCGATGGACGCGGGCAACATGCTCAAGCCGGCGCTCGCGCGCGGCGAGCTGCATTGCATCGGCGCGACCACGCTCGATGAATACCGCAAGTACATCGAGAAGGATGCCGCGCTCGAGCGCCGCTTCCAGAAGGTGTTCGTCGGTGAACCGAACGTCGAGGACACGATCGCGATCCTGCGTGGTTTGAAGGAGAAGTACGCGTTGCACCACGGCGTTGAGATCACCGATCCGGCGATCGTCGCCGCCGCGACCTTGTCGAACCGCTACATCCCCGACCGCCAGTTGCCCGACAAGGCGATCGACCTGATGGACGAGGCCGCGTCGCGCATCCGCATGGAGATCGATTCCAAGCCGGAAGAGCTTGACCGTCTCGAACGCCGCCTGATCCAACTCAAGATCCAGCGCGAGGCGCTGAAGAAGGAGAAGGACAAGGAATCGAAGCAGCGCCTCGCCGATCTCGAAACCGACATCAGCAAGCTCGAGCGCGAGTTCTCCGACTTGAACGAAGTGTGGAAGGCCGAGAAGGCCGCCGTGCAGGGCACGACCAAGATCAAGGAGGAGATCGAGAACGCGCGCGCCGAGCTTGAAGCCGCGCAGCGCAAGCAGGATCTGGCCAAGGTCGCCGAAATCCAGTACGGCAGAATCCCGCAACTGGAAAAGCAGCTCGTCGCAGCGCAAGAGGCCGAGTCGAAAGGCTTCAAATTGCTGCAGCAGAAGGTGACCGGCGAGGAGATCGCCGAGGTCGTCAGCCGCTGGACCGGCATCCCGGTGTCGAAGATGCTCGAAGGCGAGCGCGAAAAACTGTTGCGCATGGAGGACGAGCTGCACAAGCGCGTCATCGGCCAGGACGAAGCCATTCACGCGGTCGCGGATGCGATCCGGCGTTCGCGCGCCGGTCTGTCCGATCCGCACAAGCCGATCGGCTCGTTCCTGTTCCTCGGTCCCACCGGTGTCGGCAAGACCGAGGTGTGCAAATCGCTCGCCGAATTCCTATTCGATTCGCCCGACGCGCTCGTGCGCATCGACATGAGCGAGTTCATGGAGAAGCACGCGGTCGCACGCCTCGTCGGCGCGCCTCCGGGCTACGTCGGCTACGAGGAAGGCGGCTATCTGACCGAGGCCGTGCGGCGCCGGCCGTACAGCGTCGTGCTGTTCGACGAGGTCGAGAAGGCGCACCACGACGTGTTCAACATCCTGCTGCAGGTGCTCGACGACGGTCGCCTGACCGACGGCCAGGGCCGCACGGTCGATTTCCGCAACACCGTGATCGTGATGACCTCGAACCTCGGCTCGCAGCTGATCCAGGAAATGCCCGGCGATACCGACGAGGAATACACGAAAATGAAGGCGGCAGTGATGGGCGTCGTGCAGGCGCACTTCCGGCCCGAGTTCATCAACCGCCTCGACGAGATCGTCGTGTTCCGTCCGCTTGACAAGAAGCAGATCCGCCAGATCGCGCGCATCCAGACCGCGTACCTCGCCAAGCGTCTCGGCGAGCGTCAGCTGGGCATGACGATCAGCGACAAGGCGCTCGACCTGCTCGGCAATGTCGGCTTCGACCCGGTGTTCGGCGCGCGCCCGCTCAAGCGCGCGATCCAGCAGCAGCTCGAGAATCCGCTGGCGAAGGAGATTCTCGAAGGCAAGTTCCAGCCGGGCGATACCGTGGCGGTCGATGCGGAGCACGGCCGTCTCGTGTTCGCGAAAACCTGAATTGGATTCTTGCCTTCATTGAGAAGTACGGCCAAGGATGGCCCAACGAAGAAAAGCCTGGCCTCAAGCCGGGCTTTTTCGCAAGTGCCTGACGCTCGGTTGAAATCGCGGCGGTTTGCGACGAAACTGAGCTCTGTCGCGTCCCGGGACGATCGGTTCTTCGGTTCTTTTGCTTCGATTCCCAGCGATGAATGCAAATTTGCACATGCTGCGGCGCTCGCCCTCGGCCGAGCAGCTCAAGCTGCAGAACCTGCGTCTGCGCGTCGGCGACTATGCCGTCGACGTCGGCGCGCTGCGCGTGATCGGCGCCGGCGAGTCGTCGCGCGTGACCAGCAAGGCCGTCGCGGTCCTGCTCGAACTCGTGCGCCACGCCGGCAACACGGTCGGCCGCGACGATCTGCTCGAAACGGTGTGGAAGGATCGCGTCACCACGCCCGACGTGCTCACCCAGGCGATCAAGGAACTGCGCCGCGCGTTCGCCGATGGCGACAAGCCGGCGCGCTACATCGAGACGATTCCGAAGGTGGGCTACCGCCTGCTCGCGGACGTGTCGGTGATCGAGGCCGATGAGATTCCGTTCGGTCGCGTCGACCATCTTGCGCTGCGTGCCGAGAACGAATCCTGGGTCG
>NZ_DASVOK010000251.1:0-1655 GCF_036383415.1 Rudaea sp.
CGCCCGCGCCGCGAAATGCGACGAGCGCGGCATGGCGCGGACGGAAGTCGTCGTTGCGCGCGCCATCGCCGCGCAATGGGTTACGCGCTTCGATCAGTGCGAGCAGATCGCCGGCAAGCGAGCGTAACGCAGGCGGCGCACGCAGCACCGCGGCGGCAAGACGCGGCGCCGCTCCGCTCGCGAGCATCGTCCTGCCGAGTTCGGTCAGGCTCGCATCGGCGTTCCGCGATGTCGCCGCCCCGAGAAGATGCAGCAAATCGCGCGCGCTGGCGAGCGCACCGGACGGTGGCGCATCGAGCCAGCGCAGATCGCTCGCGCCCCAGGCGACGAGTTCGAGCGCGAGGCCCGAAAGTTCCACCTGCGCGATTTCCGCACGACGCGACGGCTCAAGTCGCCGACTCTGCGGCCATAACCGGTACGCCACACCCTCGGCGACACGGCCCGCGCGACCGGCGCGCTGGTCGGCCGAGGCCTGCGAGATGTTGACCGTTTCGAGCCGCGTGAAGCCCGAGTTCGGATCGTAGTACGGCTCGCGCGCGAGGCCGGTGTCGATCACCGCGCGGATGCCCGGCAGGGTGACGCTCGATTCGGCCACATTGGTCGCGAGCACGATGCGGCGTGTGCCGGTGTGCGCTGGCGCGAGCGCGGCGTGCTGTTCGGAAAGCGAGAGTTCGCCGTGCAGCGGCACCAGTGCGATCTCTTCACCATTCCGCGCGCGCACTGAAGCAAGAGTGTGCTGCGCACGCTCGATCTCTCGCCGCCCCGGCAGGAACACCAGCGCATCCCCTTCGGTTTCGGCCAGCGCCTGCTCGACGACGCGGCGCAGGTGGAATGGCCAGTCCTCGTTCTGCTTGGTCGGCGGATAGTCGATGCGCACCGGGAAGCTGCGCCCGGCGCTGCTCAGGCGCGGCGCGTCGAACCAGCGCGCGATGCGCTCACCGTCGAGCGTTGCCGACATGATGACGAGGCGCAGATCCGGTCGCAGCGAGCTTTGGATTTCCAGCGCGAGCGCCGCGCCGAAATCGCCGTTGAGATGACGTTCGTGGAATTCATCGAACAGGATCGCGCCAACCTCGGCGAGTTCCGGATCGCTCTGGATCATGCGCGTCAGAATGCCTTCGGTGACGACCTCGATGCGCGTGCGCACGGACACCTTGCTTTCGAAGCGGATGCGGTAGCCGACCGTGTCGCCGACGGCCTCGCCGAGCTGCGTGGCCATGAATTCCGCCGCGGCGCGTGCGGCGATGCGGCGCGGTTCGAGCATGACGATCTTGCGCCCGGCCAGCCACGCGGCATCGAGCAGCGCGAGCGGCACCTGCGTGGTCTTGCCCGCGCCGGGCGGCGCTTCGAGCACGAGGCGCGATTGCGCGTCGAGCAGCGCGCGCAACTCCGACAGGATTTCCGCGATCGGGAATGTCGGGCCTTTCACCACGCGAACGTCCGCGTCAGGCCGCAAGCAGCGACGCCAGGCGCAGCCGCGCGATCTCGTGCACCTGATCGAGGCAGGTGGCAAACTCGTGCGCCGCATCGTCCCCAGCGCTGCGGCGGCGCAGCTCCGCGAGGATGCCCGACTTGGTGTGATGGCGTACGGCGATGATGAACGGGAAGCCGAATTTGTCGCGGTAGCGGCGATTGAGTTCGGCCAGCTCGACTTT
>NZ_DASVOK010000252.1:0-4280 GCF_036383415.1 Rudaea sp.
TGTACGATCGTCTCGTAGTCGCTTGCCGAAGCCGAATGCACACGACCGATCACCTCGTGCGTGCTCGGGTTGACCACTTCGAGCAGGCCGGCGTCGGTCGTCTTCGACCATTCGCCGTTGCCGAGATAGGTGCCGGAGACGGTGCCGGTCAGGCCGAGGGCCGCGAGAATCTTGTCGGACATGGGTGTTCCAGTTTGGCTGAAGATAGCCGCTAATTATAAACCGGGGATTGGCCCCGTCCGGAACCGGGATGCAGGAATCGGATGGGGCCAATGCTATGCTCGGCTTCTTACCGGAGGCGCCGATGCAGACGCAGAAACGAGGCTTCGACAAGGATCTGGCTATCTTGCTGGTGCTCGCCGCAGCCAAGCTGGTTTTCCATATCGCAACGAACGGACAGTACGGGTTCCATCGCGACGAGCTGCAGTTCCTAAGCGACGCGCGCCACCTCGACTGGGGCTTCGTTGCCTATCCGCCGCTGACGCCGTTTCTCGGCCGCATCGAGTGGGAGTTGTTCGGCGCCTCTCTGACTGGATTCCGCTTCTTCCCCGCGCTCGCGCAAAGCATCGTTTTCGTCGTCGCCGGGCTGATGGCGCGCCGGCTGGGCGGAGGACGGGCGGCTATGCTGGTCGCGGCATTCGCCGTCGCGCTTGGGCCGGTTTCACTATCGGCTAGCAATCTGATGCAGTACGTCAGCTTCGATTTCCTCTGGTTCGTGCTGCTCGGGTACTTCGTCGTCTGCCGCATCGAGTCGGGCGACGCGCGCTGGTGGCTCGCGATCGGTGCGATGGTCGGACTCGGCATGATGACCAAGTACACGGCAGCGTTCTTCGCCATGGGGCTGGTCGCCGGAGTCGTGCTCACTCCGTTGCGCGCCGATCTGCGCAGCAAGTGGCTGTGGTGCGGCGTCGCGTTGGCGTTGCTGATCTTCCTGCCGAACCTGGTCTGGCAGTTCCGCCACGACTTCGTCACTCTGGACATGCTCCAGCACATCCATGCGCGCGACGTGCGCAACGGCCGCGCCGACGGTTTCTGGCTGGAGCAGCTCTACATCGCGAGCAATTTCGTCACGGTGCCGCTGTGGTTGCTCGGACTCTGGTTCGTATTCGCGACGGAGCAGGGCAGGCGCTGGCGCATTCTCGGCTGGATGGCGCTCGTGTCGTTCGCAATCTTCGTCGTCGCGCGTGGCCGTGGCTATTACGCCGCGCCCTTGTATCCGATGCTGATCGCGGCGGGTACGGTGCAGTTGCAGACGTTCATCGATTCCATGCGTGAGGCGAAATGGCGGCGCGGCGGGTGGGCGGTGTCGTTTGCCGTCGTGCTTTGCGGCGCGAGCATGCTGCGCATATGTCTGCCGCTGGTATCGGTAAATTCGCCCGCGTGGGGGCGCGTCAACGAAATCAACGGTGATTTCCGCGAAGAACTGGGCTGGCCGGAACTCGTGCGTGAAGTCGCGCGCATCCGCGATGGCCTGACCGTGGAGGAACGTGCACAAACCGGCATCTGGGCGAGCAATTACGGCGAAGCCGGCGCGCTCGATCTGTATGGCTCGCAATACGGCCTGCCGCAGGTGTGGAGCGCGGCCAACTCGTTCTGGCTGCGCGGACCCTATGGACCGACGCCACAGAACATGATCGTCGTCGGTGCTGGTCGCAAGGATCTCGATCAGCCGTGCACGACGGTCGAACTCGTCGGCCACACCGGCAACGAGGCCAAGGTCGAGAACGAAGAAACGAAGTGGCATCCGGACATTTTTCTCTGCCGCGGCGTACGCAAGCCGCTTGCGGAGTTGTGGCCGAAGCTGGCCGAGTTCATGTAGGTATCGGAAAGCGCAAGGCGCGCAGCACCCGTCTTATGCGGAGCTTCCGGCTGGCGACACTTGGCCCGGCTTCCAGTCCGCAGCGGCGAGTTTGTCGAGCAGAGCGATGACGGCGGCGCGGCCCAGCTTGTCGTGAATCGGCAGGATGAGCAGATCGCCGTCGCGCGCCCATTCGAGTGCAGCGCGCGCGGCGTCGAGCTCCTCGCTGGCGACGATCAGGGCATTGTCCGCCACGCCGTTGCGCAGCAACTCGCCGCGGAGCAGGGCGACGACTTCGCCCGGCATGCGTCCGCGCGCAAAACTCGCGAGTTCCTTGAGCACGATGAGGTCGGGGCGGAAGTGCGCCGCGACCGATGCCAGGCCGCGTATATCGGCATCCTCGCGATTGCCGGCCTGGCCGAGCACGATGGCGAGCCGACCTTGCGGCGAGATTGCGCGCGCCACGTCGAGCAGGCCGCGCAGTCCTTCCGGATTGTGCGCGTAGTCGACGATCACCGTCGTCGCGCCGAAATGCCAGCGCATCAACCGCCCGGGGTTGTCGTTGTTGCTCGCGCCGAAGTGCGCGCACACCTGCGCGATGACGGCATCGCCGATGCCCAGCGCGTGGGCGAGCAGCGCGGCGCCGGCTAGGTTGGCGATATTGTATTTCGCCACTCCGTTTGCGCTCAGCGGCATGTCGACGATGCGGCCGAGCGCGCGATCGACGCCCCCAGCGTGCAGGACGAGTTCTCCGTCACGCACGCCGCAGGTTGCGCCGCCGTGTGTGCGATGCTCGATCAATAACGGATGATCCGCGTCGAGCGCGAACCACGCGATCCGGCATTTCAGGCCGGCCGTGTGGCGCGTGAGTATGTTGTCGTCGGCGTTGAGCACGAGCATGCCGTCGGCGACCAATGCGTGTGCGACGACGAGCTTGGCATCGGCAAGGTCGTCGAGGTCGTGCACGCCGTACTCGCCGAAGTGGTCGGCGCTGATGTTGGTGACGATCGCCGCCTGCACACGCTCGACCGCGAGCCCGCGGCGCAGGATGCCACCGCGCGCGGTCTCAAGGATCGCCGCTTCGCTGCGCGCGTCGCGCAACGCGGCGCGTGCGCCGGCGGGGCCGGAATAGTCTCCGCTCGCGACGAGTTCGCCGCCGATGACGACGCCGTCGGTACTGCTGAACGCCGTGCGGCGTCCCGCGCGCTCGCTGATCGCGGCAACGAGGCGCGTCGTCGTCGTCTTGCCATTCGAGCCGGTGACGAGCGCGACCGGAATGGCGTGCAGCGATTTCCATTCAACGGCGTTGGGCGCGGGCAGTGCGTCGAGCGACCACGTTTGCGCGCCGTTACCTTCGCCGAACGTCAACTCGGTGTCGTCGAGAAGCATGGGAAGGCCGCGCCGATGTGCTTCGTCGATCAAAGTGACTAGATCGGGGCGGCGCTCGGCGGCCGCCGCGAGGCGCAGCGTCTGCAGCGCGAGCCCATCATCCCAGATCGCCGGATAGGCCGGGGCGTGAAACCAGGTTTGAGCTACGAGCGCTGTGAAGTCCTCCCCTTCAAGAGGAGGATTTAGGTGGGGATTGTGTTGATGTTCTGCGGTGGCGCTCCGAACGCCACCGCCACCCAACCCTCCACTTGAAGGGGAGGGTTCAAGTGCCATGCACAACGCGTACTCGTTGACTTCGGTGGCGGTGAAAAGCTGGTCGATGGGCGCGGCAATCGCGAGTGAGCCGGCGCCATCGCGCAATCGTGCTGCCGTTTCGATTTCCGGCCAGCCGAGTTCGCGGCGCAGGTGTTCGACCTCGGTGCGCCAGCGCTCCACGGCGGCATTGTCCACAAGTATACCCGGCGCGGTTTCGAGCACGGCGCCGGGCACGGGGAAATAGAGATTGGCGCCGGTCAGGCGGCGCGAATCTTCGAACGGAATTGTCATGCGATGCTTTAGTCTTCGGTGTCGCGCGCGAAGCGGATGCCGCGTTCGTCGCGGATCAGACCATCCATTTCGACGACCGCGCGTTCCTCGATCGCAGGTTCGATCGCCGCGACCGGCTCGACGCGCTTGACCGCCGGCGCGGGCGTGCCTTCAGCATGGAATTTGGTGATCTGTTTCCACGAGCGCGCGAGCGCGTCAGCGAAGACCAACAGCAGGTCGCCCGGTTGGCCCATCTTCAGCGCAGAGGCTATCGCTTCCTGCTCGTCGGGGATGATCGTGATCGCCACATCGGCGACGCCTTTTTCCCTCAACGCCTTGGCGATGATGCGCGGCACCTCGTCGCCGTCGCGGCCGCGCAGCGCGTCGTCGCGGCGCACGATGTAGTGGTCGAACTTGCCGGCGACGGCGCCCGCGATCTCAACCAGGTCTTCGTCGCGGCGGTCGCCCGGACCGGCGACGACGATGATACGGCGTCCGCTCACGTCGAGACGCCCGGCAAGATCGGCCATCACGCCGACGGCGTGCGCGTTGTGGCCGTAGTCCATGA
>NZ_DASVOK010000253.1:0-2118 GCF_036383415.1 Rudaea sp.
GCCGCGTCGTCGATGCGGCCCGTATGTGCGATCGGGCGCGGCGCGAACGCGCGCCACACCTCGCGCAGCGGTTCCTGCAGGGCCTGCGGCAGGTGCCGGGCAAGCGGAACGACGTGTCGGCGCAGGAAGGGGCGGATCATGGCGTCGAGACTCGGCGCGATCGGACAGTCAGCCGCCGCGGAAGCGCCGCAGCGCGACGCGCGCGACATGGCGCAGTCGCCCGAGGTGGCCGCTGTACAGCGCCGCCTGCGCCTGTTCGAACTGCGCGGTCATCGCGGCGAGGTCGCGATAGAGACGCTGGTTGTGCTGGTCGCGGCGCTCGACGAGCGCGCGCAGTTCGTCGATGTCGGCCTCGTCGAGCGTGTGTCCGGCCTGGATGCGCGCGGGCAGCGGTGCATCGACGTAGATCGTCGAATGCGTGCCCGCGGTCTCCTCGGCCGGGCGGTCCTTGGTGTAGAAGTACAAGGCCACCGATTTGCGCGTCAGTGCCTGCTTGTCGCTCGGCAGCGTGATGCGTGGGAAGCCGTGCCAGCTCGTCTCGGTAGTCTCGAAGATCACCGCGCGGTTGAACTTCGGCGTGATCGTAATGACGCGGTCGTCGACGCTGCGCGGGTCGCTGTGCAGTTGCAGCGAGCCACCATACGCATCGTCCCATTCGTGATTGAGATAGACGATGAGGTTGAGGCGCCGGTGCCAGCGGTTGGCCGGATGGCGATTGAAGTCGACGTGCGCGTCGAGGTCCTGGCCATGGCGGTTCTCGTGCGTACCGCCGCCGAAATACCAAGGGTCATAGAGCAGGTCGTCGATGCCGGTGATCTTGCCGATCAAGTCGAGGAATTCGCGTGACTGCACGAGATCGTCGAGCGCGGCGTACGCACTGCCGAGGCCGCAGATCTTCTCCACCGTCGACTTGTTGCCGAGTTCGCCCGCTTCGTTGCGCGCGTTGCCGCGCTCGAACGGCGGGAACTGGGCAAGAATCTGCTGCGCGTATTCGTCGCGGAAAAAATTCTCGATGACGACATGGCGGAATGGATCGCGCGGGCAGAAGCACGCAGCGAGCTCATCCTGTCGGGCGAGTACGTCCGGATTGATCGGGCTGGGCATGGATCGGGCAGGAACAGCAGAATCGCAATGGCGCCAATGATGCCACAGGCCACCGCCGCGGGCTCAGTGCTGCAGGGTCTCGAGCACCCGCTCGATGCCGGCACGCGATTGCGCGCGCAGCAAGGTCTTGGAGGCATGGCGCAGCCTGGCGTGATCGCACTGCGCGATCGCCTGGCGCACTTCGAGCAGGGAGGATGGGTGCATGGAGAATTCAGTGAGACCGAGCGCGAGCAGCATTGCCGTGTAGCGCGTGTCGCCGGCCATTTCGCCGCAGAGCGCGACCGACTTCTGCGCGCGCTGGCCGGTCGCGATCACTTGCGCGAGCAGCTTGAGCATGGCCGGATGCAGCGGGTCGTGGAGCACGCCGAGCGCGTCGTTGCCGCGGTCGGCGGCGAGGATGTACTGGGTCAGGTCGTTGGTGCCGATCGAGACGAAGTCGAGATGGCGCAACAGCGTGGACAGCGCGATCGCCGCGGCCGGTACCTCGATCATCGCGCCGAATTCGTAGTGGTCGGCGATCTCGTGGCCTTCGGTGCGCAGCTCTCGCGCGCATTGCGCAGCGAGGGCTTTAGCGGCGACGACTTCCTCGGCCGTCGTCACCATCGGCACGAGGACGCGCACCGGGCCGTAGCGGCTCGCGCGCAGGATCGCCCGCAGCTGGGTCGCGAACAGGTGCGGGCGGCGCATCGACAGGCGCACGCCGCGCACGCCGAGTGCGGGGTTATCCTCGTCGGTCAGGGCGATGCCGGAACTGTCAGCCTTGTCGGCGCCGAGATCGAGCGTGCGTATCGTCACCGGCAAACCGCCCATGCCCAGCACGAGTTCGCGGTAGGCTTCGAACTGTTCTTCCTCGCCCGGCGCGTCGCCGCGCTGCAGGAACAGGAATTCGGTGCGATACAGGCCGACGCCGCTGACACCGAGTGCGTGCGCCTGGGCGATGTCGGCTGGCTGCTCGGCGTTCGCGTAGAGGCGGATCTCGACCTCGTCGCGCGTGAGCGTGCGCGCGCCGCGCAG
>NZ_DASVOK010000254.1:0-18053 GCF_036383415.1 Rudaea sp.
GACGGTTCGGTGTCGGGCGAGCTGCGCCTCGGCGCGTGCCCGACCGCACTCGCCGGCATGCTGCCGGACATCCTCGCGCGCATGGTCGCGAAGTTTCCGCAGATCAACGTGTTCATCCGCCCCGGCTATTCGGCGGAACTGTATCGCGCTGTGGAGGCCGGCGAGCTCGATGCGGCGCTCGTGCTGCAGGCGCCGTACGCGCTGCCGAAAACCTGCGACTGGCAACTGCTGCGCGAGGAGCCGCTCGTGCTGATCGCGCCGAAGAAATATGCCGGGCGCAACCCGCACGAACTGCTCGCGAACGAGCCACTGATCCGCTACGACCGCAACCAGTGGGGCGGCCGCCTCGCCGATGCCTACCTGCGCGAGAACGGCATCGTGCCGCACGAACGCTTCGAGCTGAACGCGCTCAACGCGATCGCGGTGATGGTCGACCGCGGCCTTGGCGTGTCGATCGTGCCCGATTACGCGCAGCCGTGGCCGGAAGGCCTGCAGCTGGTGCGCATGCCGCTGCCGCAGCCGAGCGAACCGCGCCGCATCGGCACGGTCTGGTCGCGCTCGACCGTGCGCATCCGCCTCGTCACCGTGCTGCTCGCCGAGGCGCGTGCGGCGATGACAACAAAAAGTAAGGTCTGAACAAAGACGCGAGCGATTCCTCTCCCGATCGCGAGCGCCTAGGCTCCCAGCGTCGAGTGCTGCATGCAAAGCGTCCGCAATGAGACGCGCAGCGCAACGCCTGCCCCGGACGGGCAGGTTTGGACGCCAGCGGAGCCGAGCCGTGCGGCTCCACCTTAGAAACGATCGGGGAGAACGAAATGACCAGACCCATTACCGCCGCGCTCGGCTGCATCGTGCTCGCGGCCGCCGCAAATGCGCATGCAGACGATCTCGCCGCCGCGAATACCGCCGCGGACGCAGCGCAGACCGACAACACCGCGCCGAACGACAAACCCAAGCAGGAACTCGAAACCGTCACCGTGACCACGGGTTCGCGCAGCGCCAAGGCCGTGGACAAGATTCCCGGCGCGATCGTCGTCGTTACCCGCGCCGAGGTCGACCGCACGCTCGCGCTGACCGACGACGCCACGGCCGTGCTCGCGCGCACCGTGCCCGGCTACGCCGAATCCTCGCAGGCGATGAGCAACACCGGCGAGAACCTGCGCGGCCGCATTCCGCTGCGCCTGTTCGACGGCATCCCGCAGGGCTCGCCGCTGCGTGAAGGCACGCGCAACGGCACGTTCACCGACATGGGCATCATCGACCGCATCGAAGTGATCAACGGTCCCTCGGCAGCCGAAGGCATCGGCGCGGCCGGCGGCATCATCAACTACATTTCGAAGAGCGCGCAGAAGGAAGGAGACCAGGTCGACCTGACCATGCGCTACTCGACCCAGTTCAAGGACGATTCCTCCGGCTACAAGGTCGGCGCGAACTGGGCGCACAAGAGCGGCGACTTCGACATGTACCTCGCCGGCTCCTACATCGACCGCGGCATCACCTGGGACGCGAACGGCCGGCGCATCGGCATGCACCAGTCGGGCTCGCTCGCCGACACGACCTCGGACGACTTCTTCGCCAAGTTCGGCTACGACTTCGGCCAGGGCAATTCGCAACGGGTGCAGCTGACCCTGAGCAAGTTCAAGATCGACGGCAAGGACAACTACATCGAGCAGCTCGGCGACCGCAGCAAGGGCATCACCGACACCGCGGTGCCCGGGCACAACCCCGGCACCTACGCGCCGTTCAACGATTTCTGGCAGGCCCAGCTCAAGTACCTCAACAGCGACTTCTTCGGCGGCACGCTGGCGATGGATGTCTACAAGGCGAGCCAGGCGATGCGCTTCCTGCCCGAGGCGACGCCGGACAAGCAGGATCCGCTGATCGCCCCGCTCGGCACCCTGATCGACCAGTCGGAAATCAACTCGCAAAAGAAGGGCCTGCGCACCTCGTGGACGCGGCCGGACCTGTTCGGCGTCAGCGGCCTCGAACTGCACACCGGCGTCGATTGGGTCGAGGACGTGGCGCAGCAGAAGCTTGCGATCACCAACCGCCTGTGGGTGCCGCCGATGGACTACACTAGCTGGGCGCCGTACTTGCAGCTGTCGTGGGACATCGGGCCGGTGACCTTGGTCGGCGGCATCCGCCGCGAAGACGGCCAGCTTGAGGTCAACGATTACACGACGACCTATTACCGCAACCGCGTCGCGGTCAAGGGCGGCACGATCGACTACCAGAACAACCTGCCCAACGTCGGCGCGATCTGGCGTTTCGCCGACGGTTGGTCCGCATTCGCCTCATGGAGCAAGGGCTTCACCCTGCCCAACGCGGGCATTCCGCTGCGCAACGTCAACAAGCCGGGCGTGTCGGTGTCGCAGATGCAGGACCTGCAGGCGATCATCGTGCGCAACGAGGAAGTCGGCTTCAACTGGCGCGGCGAGCGCGCCGGATTCTCCGCGTCGGCATACAAGTCGACCTCGCAGTTCGGCGCGTCGCTGTCGGTCGATCCGACCACGGGCGACTACGTGATGAACCGCGCACCGGTCGACATCAAGGGCTACGAGTTCAGCGGAGATTTCCGCTTCAACGACGACTGGAAGGCGAACCTGATCTACTCGCGCGCGATGGGCTACACCGTGTTTACCGCGAACGGGCCGCTGACCAAGCACATGGGCGTGACCGACGTGATGCCGGCCAAGCTCGGCGCGTCGCTGACCTGGAACTTCTCCGAGTACGGCAACGCGACGCTCGGCGGGACCACGCTGCTGTCGCGCAACCTCAACCAAGGCACCAGCGCAGCGGAACACATCGGCGGCTACACGCTGTGGGATCTCGAGGTCAATTACGACGCACGCAAGTTCGGCAAGCTGACCCTCGGTGTCGAGAACCTGCTCGACCGGCAATACATCCTCGCCTTCAACCAGGTCGACAGCTTCCAGAATTTCTTCGCCGGCCGCGGCCGCGTCGTCTCGATCACTGACAAGTTCACCTTCTGAACGCGTCATCCACCCTGCAGTGCAGTGTCCTCTTCTCACGTCACTGCACGCTTCCGCCGCCGCGGCCCTCCAACTCGCGGCGGCGGCTTCTTTTTCGCTTCCCTACTGGCGCATCCGGCATAGAATCGGTCCGTCTTCCTGAAACCCGCGCCCCGATTGCATGAGCCACGCATCTTCCCGGAGCGGCATCCTCGTTGCCGGCTCCGCCAACCTCGACTTCGTCGTGCGCGCCGCGCACGTGCCCGCACCGGGCGAAACCGTGCTCGGGCGCGAGTTCGCGACATTCCCCGGCGGCAAGGGTGCGAACCAAGCCGTCGCCTGCGCGCGCGCCGGCGGCGCGGCGACACGCATGCTGCTCGCGCTCGGCGATGATCCCTATGCGCAACAACTCGAAGCCTCGCTGCGCGGCGCCGGCGTCGAACTGCACATCGTGCGCGCGCCCGGCATCGCCACGGGCACCGCCTTCATCTGCCTCGCCGACGATGCGGAGAACGCGATCACCGTGGCGCCCGGCGCGAACAATGCGCTGCGCGCCGAACATCTGCCTGCGCTCGACGACGTGAGCCATTTGCTGCTGCAGCTCGAAACGCCGATCGACACGATCACCGCGTATGCCGTCGCGGCGCACGCAGCCGGAGTGAGGGTCGTACTCAATGCCGCGCCCGCGCGCAAACTGCCGACTGCACTGCTCGATGCGCTCGATGTGTTGATCGTCAACGAAGGCGAACTCGCGACGGTCACCGGCGTGCGCGGCGGCATCGCCGAAGCGTTGGCGCATCTGTCCATGCCCTGCGTGATAGTCACGCTCGGTGCGCGCGGTGCCTGCGCGCGCATGCACGGCAAATTCCATCTGCAAGCCGCGTATCGCGTCGATCCGATCGACACGACCGGCGCGGGCGACACGTTCTGCGGCGCGTTCACCGCCGCACTCGGCGCCGGTCTCGATCTGCCGACCGCACTTGCGCGCGCGAGCGCCGCAGGCGCGCTTGCGACCACGCGCCTCGGCGCGCAAACCGGCGTCCCCGAGCACAACGAAGTTGAAACCTTCATGCGCAACCAGGCGGCGACGGTGAACAACGCCACCGCGCTGCGCGAACTCGCCGCCTACTGCGGCCTGCCTGAACTCACCTGATCAAGCACCATGAACCCGGCCGACGACGACCTGCCGCGCAAGACGCATTACCACTTCTCGCACGTCACCACGGGCCGCTACCTGCCGACGCCGGGCAAGGCGCCAGCTTGGCCGTTCGCCGAGATCGGCCACTGGACCATCGACGTCAATGCGAGCAGCGACGACTGGATCGCGAGCCTGTGCGAATGGCGGCGCGAGCACCTGACGCGCATTGGCTACGACGACAGGAACTATCGCCGCCCCGAGCTGCAATGGGCGCAACGCAACTTCGTCCATACGCAGATGATGGTCGAGGATCGCTACTTCTACGATCCGGTTGCGCAAAAGTATACCGTCGACCGCTATCTCGACGATCTCGAAGCGCGCTACGGCGGCATCGACAGCGTGCTGGTCTGGTACGTCTATCCGAACATCGGCATCGACGACCGCAACCAGTTCGATCTCGCACGCGACCTGCCGGGTGGGCTCAACGGTCTGCGCGGCGCGGTCGAGGATTTCCACCGCCGCGGCGTCAAGGTGTTCCTGCCGACGATGCCCTGGGACCACGGCACGCGCGAGCAGGGCGAGGCTGATTGGCTCGCCGTCGCGAAGATCGTCAAGGCGGTCGGCGCCGACGGCCTCAACGGCGACACCTACAACGGTGTACCGCGCGCGTTTTTCGACGCCTGCGACGCGCTCGGCTGCCCGGTCGCGCTCGAACCCGAATCGACGATCAGCGCCGAGGAGCAACTGATCTGGAACGTGTCGAGCTGGGGCAAGAAGGCGCCGGCCGACGTCGTGCCCTCGGTGGCCAAGTTCAAGTGGCTCGAACCGCGCCACATGATCCACTACGAGAACCGCTGGGGCCGCGAGCGCACGAACGACCTGCAGTACATGTTCTTCAATGGCATCGGCTACAACGCCTGGGAAAACATCTGGGGCATCTGGAACGAGTTCACGCCGCGCAACGCCGAGGCGCTGCGCCGCTGCATGCTGATCGAGCGCCAGTTCGCCGCGCAGATGACCAGCGCCGACTGGCGCCCGTACGCGAAGACGCTGCAGGCCGGCGTGTTCGCGAGCGAATTCCCGCGCGACGGCGTGACGGTGTGGAACCTCGTCAACCACAACGAGTACGCGGTCGACGGCGAGCAGATCGCCGTGCCGCATCGCGACGGTACCCACTACTTCGATCTCTGGCACGGCGTCGCGCTGACACCTCGCGCGGATGGGGACTCGGTCGTGTTCGATTTCGAACTCGAAGCACGTGGTTTCGGTGCCCTGCTTGCGATCGACGCGAGCGCTCGGGTCGACGGACTCGATGCCTTCCTTGCGCAGATGCGCGAGCGCGCGAAGACGCCGCTGCAGTCGTTGTCCAACGCGTGGCATGCGCTGCCGCAGCGGCTCGTCGCGATCGAACCGACGAAGCGTGTTGCCGACGCCCCCGAAGGCATGGTGACGATTCCCGAAAGCGATTTCGATTTCGTCGTGCAGGGCATCGAGATCGAAGGCCAGACCTGGGCCGGACTCGATGTGCAGTATCCGTGGGAATCGACGGCGCGGCGCAGCCATCGACGGCGCATGCGCATCGAGCGGTTCCACATCGACCGCACACCGGTGACGAACGCGCAGTTCCAGCGCTTTCTCTATGCAACAAAGTATGCGCCGCGCGACACGCACAACTTCTTGCGCGACTGGAAGGACGGGGCACCGCGATCGGGGTGGGAAAACAAGCCGGTTACGTGGATTTCGCTGGAAGATGCGCGCGTCTACGCGGCCTGGGCCGGCAAGCGCCTGCCGCGCGAATGGGAGTGGCAGTACGCCGCGCAGGGCAGCGACGGCCGCATCTATCCCTGGGGCAACGACTGGGTCGATGCCGCCACGCCGAAGACGAATCGCGGCCGCACGCTCGTGCCGCCGGCCGATGTTGACGCACATGCGCGGGGCGCAAGTCCGTTCGGCGTGCTCGACCTCGTCGGCAACGTCTGGCAGTGGACCGACGAATACGAGGATCAGCACACGCGCGCTGCGGTGCTGCGCGGCGGCAGCTCGTACGCGCCGCAGACTTCGCACTGGTATTTCCCGCGCGCGTTGCGGCTCGACCAGCACGGCAAATACCTGCTCATGGCGCCGTGCAAGGATCGTTCGGGACTGATCGGTTTTCGCTGCGTCGTCGATGGCTGAACATGCGCCTGCTCCGGTTCTGCGTCGCGTTCGTTCTGGCTTCAAGCGGACTTCTCCGCGTTGGTGCTGCGATCGCGGAAAAGCATCCACCGATCCGCATCGTGCTGATCGGCGGTGCGAAAAGCGAAGGTCCCGGCAAGCACGACTATCCCGCGGGCATCCGCCTGCTCGAACGCGCGCTCGCGTGCTCGCCCGATGCGCCGCGCGGATTGCAGGTGAAGAGCTATCCCGATGGCTGGCCGCAGGACCCGCACGCGTTCGACGGCGTCGCGAGCGTGGTCTGGTATTTCGACGGCGCAGAGAAGCATCCGCTGCTCGATGCGCAGCGGCGCAGGCAATTCGAGAAGGTCGTCGCGCGAGGCGTCGGCCTCGTCGCCCTGCATCAGGCCTCGACCTTGCCGGCCGGCGACACGAGCGTCGATCTGCCGCACTGGCTCGGTGCGGCGCGCTACGGCATGTTCGACCGCACGACCGAATATGCCGAATTGCAGGTCGTCGGGCCGAATCATCCGATTGCCCGTGGCGTCGCAGCGTTCGCGTATCGCGACGAGTTCTATCCGACGTTCCGCAGCGGCCATCAGCCGACCACGCCGATTCTGCACGCGACACTGCATGTGCAATATCGCGGCGGTGCCGCCATCGTCGACGATCGGCCGGAGGACACCGCGCTCGCCTGGGCATTCGAGCGCGACGGCGGCGGTCGTTCGTTCACCTACAGCGGCGCGCACTTCCTCGCCGCGTTCGACGCGGAACCGCTGCGCAAGCTGCTGCTCAACGCGATCCTGTGGACGGCGCATGCCGAGGTGCCGACGAACGGCGCGCGCTCGTCCCTGCCTCCGGCGACAGAAGCCGCCACGCCACGCCCCTCGCCTTCGCCGGCAGACGATGTGCCGACATTCCATCACGACGCACAACGCAGCGGCTGGTATGCGGCAGAGACGGTGCTGACGCCGGCACGGATCAGGGCATCCTCGCTCGGCCTGCAATGGGAGTCGCCGCCCCTCGACGCGAGCGATGGCGAACCGCCGCGCCTGTACGCCTCGCCGCTCTACATCGATGCTCTGGAAATCTCCGCGGGCCCGTTCAAGACGCAGACCTTCGCCGCCGTGATCGCCGCGAGCAGCAACGGCTACGTCTACGCGATCAACGCGGCGATGAACGATGATGTCGCGCCGGGCCGCATCCTCTGGCGCACACGCCTTGCCGCGCCGTGCCGTCTGCAGCCCGCGCCGCTCGACGGCGTGCCGACCGGCGTGCTCGCCACGCCCGTGATCGATCGCGTGCGCAATCGCTTGTACGTCACCAGTTGCGATCCGGAAAAACGCTGGCAGGCCTGGGCGCTCGATCTCGGCAGCGGCGCCGGGCTGCCGGGCTGGCCGGTACAGCTCGACGAGAAGACATTCAACGCGCTCAACCGCAACGCCGGGCCTGTGCCCGTGCCGCCGCAGCGGCGTCACGATTTCCGCGTGCAGCGCGGCGCGCTCAACCTGAGCCCCGACGGCAACGCGCTCTACATCGGCTTTGGCGAAACCGAAACCGGGTGGCTCGCCGCGGTCGACACGCAACAGGCGAAAGTCGCGAGCGCGTTCGCCGTCTCCGCGATGCCGCATCGCGGCAGCGGCGGCATCTGGGGCTCCGCCGGCGCCAGCGTGGACGACGACGGCAGCGTGTTCGTCGCCACCGGCACCGGCTTCGGCGGCTACGTCGACCAGGCGCACGACTGGACGCAGTCGCTGCTGAAGTTCGCCTACGCCGACGGCGCGCTCACGCTGGCCGGCACCTACACGCCGTTCAACCACTGCGGGACGGCAGCCAACGACGTGGACCTCGGCTCGGGCGGCGTTGCGCTGTTGCCGGCGCTCGCCGCGGCGACGAACACGACGCCGTGCTTGCTCGCGGTCGGCGGCAAGCAGGGCAATGTCTACCTGCTCGACCGTGCGCGCCTGCCCGGTCGCCTCGATCGGCGCCCCGCATGCGGCGGAAATCCGGATTCGGATGCCTCGCTGCTCGCGCCCGAAGCCCAGCCGCAGTTCGGCATGCGCGGCCCGCTCAATGTATTCGGGCCGTATTCGGACAAGGACGCCGCGCTTGGCGCCGCGCGTTCGCGTACCGTGCCGGCGGTGTTTCGCGATGCGCAGGGCACGAACCACGTCTTCGTCACCGGCAACACGAAGAAAGCGCCAGGTTCGTCGGTCAGCGTCGCGCCGTCGCTGGCGCGGCTCGAAGTCATCACGCACGTGGACAAGCCTGCCTACCTGAAACTTGCGCGCACGCAGGATTCGGTCGTGCTCGAAAACCCCGGCCCGCCCGTGGTCACGAGCGATGGCACAAACGACGCGATCGTCTGGGTACTCGATGAAAATGCACCACGCGCAGCCTTGCTCACCGGCAGCGACGCACCGCGACCCGTGCTGTACGCTTTCGATGCGATGACTCTCGATCTGCTCTGGCGCAGTGAAGACGGCGCTCTGTATACGAGCGGCAAGTACAACGAGCCGCTGTTCGCACGCGGCCAGGTCATCGTCGGTACTGATCGCATCCAGGCATTCGGCCACGGCAAATCCGTCGTGCGACACAACGTCGTCGCCAAAGATGAAACGAGGGAATCGGTCGAGGTGAAACAAGCCGGCCCGATCAGCGGCGCGGCGCTGTATGCGGCGCGCTGCTCCGCCTGCCATGATCACGCGCAGGGCGCGATTCCGCCGCGCCGGCAGATCGCCGCGCACGGCCGTAGCGTCATCGTCGAAGCGTTGACCCAGGGCGCGATGCGCGCACAGGCGCGTGGGTTGAGCAACGACGAAATCCGCGCGATCGCCGAGTATTTGCAGCCATGACCGAATTTGCGTTCTCTCCGATCCGTATCGAACTGCACGGCCCGCTCGGCGAGGCGCTGCGCGCGAATGCGGCGGGACGGCTGAGCCATTTCATCGTCGACGAAACGAGTCCGGCGATTGCGATCTTCGGCGCCGAACACGTCGCGCAGAACCGCGAAGGCGACTGGTATGGCGAGCACGCGGGCAAGTGGCTTTACGCCGCAGCGAAAAGCGCGGCGCGCACCAAAGACCCGCAGCTGATCGCACACATCCGTCGCGTCGCCGATTTCCTCGTCGCGCGCCAGGATGCCGACGGTTATCTCGGCACCTACGCACCCGAGCGGCGCTTCATGATCAAGCATACGCCGAAGCCAAAGTCGTGGAACGGCGAACCGGTGCCGCGCACCTGGGATATCTGGATCCACGCCTACCTGATCCTCGGCTTCGTTGAGGTGAACAAGCATTTTCCCGACGCGCGTTATCTTGAGACCGCACGGCGCATCGGCGATCTGTGCTGGCGCACGCTGGGCGAAGGCGGCATCGATATCTGCGAACTCGGCAACCATCACGGCATGTCGGCGACCGTGCTGCTCGACGCCGCGCTCGAACTGTATTTCGTGACGAACGAGCAGCGCTACCTCGACCTCGCCTTGCTGATTTTGAAGCAAGCCGACGCCAACCCCGATCTCGCCCTGCTCACGAAAGCGCTTGCCGGCGCAGACGCGAGCGAGATCGCGACGGGCAAGGCCTACCAGCTGATCTGGAACTTCGTCGGCCTGGCCAAGCTGTATCGCGCGACCGGCGAGCCGGAATATTTGCGCGCGGTCGAGAACCTGTGGGCGAATATCCGCGAGCATCACCTGAGCCTCGGCGGCGGCCCCTGGGGCGGCGTCGCGCATCGCTCGCGCGAAGTGTTCAACGCGCCCGGCACGTTTTTTCCTCAGGCCTACGTCGAAACCTGCTCGACGCTGGCCTGGATCCAGCTCAACCGCGAGCTGCTCGCGATCACCGGCTCGCCGAAGTACGTCGAAGAGATCGAACGCAGCGCCTACAACGACCTGCTCGGCGCATTCGCGCCGAACGGCGAAGACTGGTGCTACTACTCGTATGCGAATGGCAAGCGCGTGCACACGACGTACTGGCGCTGCTGCAAATCGTCGGGTGCGATGGCGCTGGAAGAACTGCCGACACTGGTTTATTCGCCGCAATCGCAAGGCATAGCCGTGAACCTGTATGCGCCAGGCACCGCCACGTTCGCGCTGCCACAGGCCGGTGAGGTCGTCATCGAACAGGAAACGCGCTATCCGTTCGACGGCGGCATTCGCTTGCGACTGGCGCTCGAACGCCCCGCCCGATTTGCGCTGCGTCTGCGCATTCCGTCATGGGCAAAGAACGCGACGATCCAAGTCAACGGCGAGCGCGCCGCGGCCGACGTCCGACTCGGCGACTACGCCACGCTCGAACGCGAGTGGCGCACGGGCGACAGCGTCGTGCTCGATTTGCCGATGACACCGCAGGTTCACTACCGCATGCATCGCAACGTGCAGGAATCGCGTGCGCCCGACGGCTCGCCCGTACAACAAGAGGTACTGCGCCAAGACTATCTCGCGATCATGCGCGGCCCGCTCGTCTACGCGACCGGACTTATCGACGGCTACAAGAGCGAAGAGTCGCTGTTGCTGGCGCAGGGGCCGCCGGAGCAGTGGTTGCGAATCGAACCGGTGTCGAACGAAGAGGAAGGCCCGACGATTGTGCTCGATCCCGAGCGGCGCACGCCGTTGGCGTTCGTGCCGTACTATCGGGCGGGCGGACGCGTCGACGACGCCTGGCGCCTGACCTGGATGCCGCTCGCGCCCGAGCCACGATCATGACGCAAGAATTTGTAGCGCAAGAAACTAGCCGGGCCGCCTGTTTCTTCGCCGGGTCGCCGCGCAGACTGGCAGCGCAAGGGGAATAGGAAGTTTCATGGCTACGTCGTCCGCCTTCAACCAGGTCGAACGCACGGGCGCACCGGGGCCGCTCTCGGGCGTGCGCGTGCTCGACCTGTCGAGCTACATCGCCGGTCCCTACGGTTGCACCCTGCTCGCCGACCAGGGCGCGAGCGTGATCAAGATCGAACCGCCCGACGGCGACAACCTGCGCAACTATCCGTCGACGCTGGCCGCGGAGAGCCGCGCCTTCATGGGCGTCAACCGCTCCAAGCTCGGCATCACACTCGATCTCAAATCGCCCGCCGGCCACGCCGCCCTGCTGCGCCTCGTGCGCGAGACCGACGTGCTCGTGCACAGTTTCCGTCCGAGCGTGCCCAAGCGCCTCGGCATCGACCACGAACAGCTCAACCTGATCAATCCGCGCCTGATCTACTGTGCCGTGTCCGGCTACGGTGAAACCGGGCCGATGAAGGACAAGGCCGGCTACGACCAAGTGCTGCAGACGATGACCGGCATGTGCGCGCTGCAAGGCAAGCGCGGCGGCCCGCCCGAAATCATCTACGGCTCGGTCGTCGACTACTACGCCGCCGCGCTGCTCAGCGCCGGCGTCGCTTCCGCGCTGTACGAGCGCGAGCGCTCGGGCCGCGGCCAGTTCGTCGGCGTGTCGCTGCTGCGCAGCGCGCTGACGATGCAGTCCGCGCGCATGATCTGGGCCGACGGCGAGTCGCTCGACATCGGCCGCGACATGCGTTCGGGCGGCGTCACCGGCATCCATCCGACGCGCGACGGCTATCTCTACATCTCGGCGAATACGCCGCGCTTCTGGAAGGCGCTGTGCGAGAAGACTGGCCTGCAGGCGCTCGCCGCCGAGCCGCGCTACGACAGCGTGCGCAAGCGTGCCGAACATGCTGCCGAGATCATCCCGCAGCTGCATGCTGCACTCGCCACGCACGGTGCGCTCGAGTGGGAAGCGCTGTTCGGCGACGAAGTGCCCAGCGCCGCCGCGCGCCGCATCGAGGACATGTTCGAGCACCCGCAGGTGCTGGCCGAGAACATGGTCGCGACGATCGAGCATCCGATCGTCGGCCGCTATCACGGCGTCGCCTGGCCGATCAAATTCGGTCGCACGCCCGGCCCCGTGCCGTTCGCCGCGCCGCTCTTCGACCAGGACTCGCAGGCCGTGCTCGGTTCACTCCAAGACGCCGGGAAGAAGACGGCCTGACGCCGCGATTCCCGGCGGTCACCAGAACGCGGCGTACAGCGCCGCCACGATCAGCACCACTACCGCGGCGCCGAGATTGAACGTCGTCGAAGTGCGGAAGCTGACATCGTCGGTGCGGATCGTGTCCTTCGCCGCCGACGCGGCCGTCAGCAACGAGACCAGGATCGCGAGCACCATCGACAGCACGAACACCCAGCCGACGCGGTTCATGAACGGCATCGACGGCAGCAGCAGCTTGATTGCGATCGACAGCGCGACCGAACCGATCGCCGCGGCGAGCGCGCCATTCTCGTTGGCGCGTTTCCAGAACAATCCGAGCAGAAAGATCACGGTGACGCCGGGCGTGAAGTAGCCGGTGAAATCCTGGATGTACTGGAACGCCTGATCGAAACTGCCGAGCAGCGGCTTGGCGCTGAGCACGCCGATGATGACCGCGCCGACCGCGGCGAGGCGGCCGACCGCCACGGTTTTCGCCTCGCTGCTCTGTGGCGCGAGCTTGGTGTAGAAGTCGAGGGTGAAGATCGTCGCGATCGAATTGATCTTCGAGGCGAGCGAGGCCATGATCGCAGCGATCAGCGCCGCGAACACCAGGCCGAGCGCGCCCGACGGCAGCAGACCCATCATCGTCGGATAGGCCTGGTCCGGCTTGGCAAGACCGGGCGCCAGCATCACCGCGGCGATGCCGGGCACGACCACGATCAGCGGCACGAGCAGCTTGAGGAACGCCGCCAGCAGCACGCCGCGCTGCGCCTGTTCGACACTTTTCGCCGCGAGTCCGCGCTGGATGATGTACTGGTTGAAGCCCCAGTAGCTCAGGTTCATCACCCACAGGCCGCCGAAGAGGACGCTCAAGCCCGGCAGGTCTTTGTAGAACGGATTGTCCGGCGTGAGGATCATGTGGAAATGCTCGGGATGCGCCGCGCGCAACTGGGCGAAGCCGGCGAGCAGGCCGCCATCGCCGCCGAGGCGCGCGAGCGTCAGCGCGGTGATCGCGAGACCGCCGGCGACGAGCAGGCCAACCTGGACGAAGTCGGTCAGCGCGACGGCCTTGAGCCCGCCGTAAAGCTGGTAGGCGAGCGAGAACACGCCGAGCAGCACGAGCGCGGCGAACTGGTCGATACCGGTGACCTGGCTGACCGCGATCGAGCCGAGCCAGAGGATCGAAGTCAGGTTGACGAACACGTAGAGGATCAGCCAGAACACGGCCATCACCGTGCGGATGCGCGAGCCGTAGCGATTCTCGAGGAACTGCGGCATCGTGTTGATGCCGTTGCGCAGGAACACGGGCAGGAAGAACTTGCCGACGATGAGCAGGGTCAGCGCCGCCATCCACTCGTACGAGGCGATCGCGAGGCCGAGCGCGTAGCCCGAGCCCGACATGCCGATGATCTGTTCGGCCGAAATGTTCGCCGCAATCAGCGAGGTGCCGATCGCCCACCACGGCAGCGCCTTGCTCGCGAGGAAGTAGTCCTTGCTGTCCTTTTCGTGCCCGCGCTTCTCGCGCGACACCCACTGCGCAAGCGCGAAGATGCCCACGAGGTAGACGAGGACGATGACGATATCCGGCACCGACAGTTTCATTTGATTCTCCCGCTTTCGTTGTTTTTGATTTCGCTTTGTTCGCGAAACGAATGTTTATACGTCCAACTCTTAAGTCAGGCCGCGACGCACGGCCAGTGCGCGCAGCCCGCGTGCGGCCGCCAGCTCGGCGTGGTTCACGGCACGCACACCGCGGCGCGCGAGCGCCTCGGTGTAGAGTTCGAGCAGGCGCTCGGCGGCGACCAGATGCAGCTCGCCCGTATCGGCCGGCAAGTCGTTCAATTCGTGGCCGATCAGCAGGCCGGACAGGTACGACGGCAACTCATCCGCCTGCAGCGTGCCGAACAAGCCGAGCGTGCGCACCGCGAACAGCTGGTTGAGCAGGTCGCGTGGCTCGCGCGCGTCGTCGACGCCGCGCAGGAACGCCGCGGAACGATGCGGCATGTTCGTGTCCATCAAACGGCCGAGGATGCTGTGCTTGCACAGCACGTCGAACAGCTCGCCGGTCATCGCGGTGTGGAAACGCTCGACGCGGCCGTTGCGGATTTCGGCGTGCTTGCTATGCGTACCGGGCAGGCAGACCCGATGCCTGCGGGTACCGAGCGCGTCGACGAGCCCGCAGATCTGCGTTTCCTCGCCGCGCATGACGTCGTTCGCACCGCGCTCGTCCCGCACGCTGAGGCCGGGCACGAGCCAGATCTGGCGACCGGGCAACGACGGCGGCGCCAGCGGCACCATCGCCGCGGCGATCTCGTCGAGCCCGGCGGGACATTCGACGTACGCCACTTCGCGCCAGCCTTGGCGGCTGCCGATCATGCCGCTCATGACGATCAGCGCATCGTCCCATCCATCGATTTCGACGCGCAGGACGGACTCGAAGTTGCCGGCGGCGGCGAGCACGCCCTGCGTCGAACGCCGCGTGCCGATGATGTTGCCGTCCGCATCGATACGAAATGCGCGCAGGCTCGTGGTGCCCCAGTCGATCGCGATCATAGGCCTGAAAATTTTTCTTCGGGCAACCCAACAGCACCATCGATGCGCACGCTGAAAACCCCGCCCGCCTGCGGCTCGCGCTCGAGCTGCTCGGCATTCAGATCTTCGCGCGCCGTGGTGACGTAAAGCGTGTCGAGCCGTGTACCGCCGAATGCAGGGCAACTCGGATTGGTCGCGGGTACAGCGACTTCGTGTTCTATGCGGCCATCCCGCGAGTAGCAGACGACACGGCCAACACCCCACTGCGCATTCCACAGGCGGCCATCGCGATCGATCGTCGAACCGTCTGCGCTGACGTACGGGTCCACGCGCACGAATACGCGCGGCGTGCCGACTCGCGCGCGCTCGGCATCGTAGTCGCAGTGCAGGATGCAGCGCGCAAGCGTGTCGCAGTAATAGAGGCTCTTGCCGTCGGCATCGAAAGCGATGCTGTTCGGAATCGCAACTCCGCCGAGATCGAGTGGCCGCAATCCGTGCTTCGCCGAGAATTGATAAAACCGGCCGATCGGGCGCTTCGAAACACTTTCGTCCAGCGTACCGAAAACGAAGTTGCCGTTGCGGTCGCAGCGACCGTCGTTGATGCGCAGCGACGGCGCTTCGTCGACCGCGACGAGCAGGCGCGCATCGAGGCGATCGTCCGCATCGAGCTGACTCACATCTGCGAGATGGATGCCCTTGGCGAGACCGAGCAGCAGCGCACCGGATTCGCACAACGCGAGCGAGCCCAGACGATCCGGCAACGTCCAATGGCGCGCCGCGCCCGTTGCCGGATCGAAACGCCACAGGCGCGAAGCGTGGATGTCGGTGAAAAGCAGCGCGTTCGCGCGCTCGTCCCAGACGATGCTCTCGCCGAGCGTGCAGCGGCTGTCGAGCGCGAGCTGCGCTTCGAGTTTCGCGGAAATCGGCACGGCGCTTATCTCACCACTCCGCAACACTGCCGTCGGGGTGGCGCCAGACCGGGTTGTGCCAGTCCGGTGGATTCCTGCTGCGCTCACGCAAAACCGCTTCGTCGATCTCGACACCGAGACCGGCGCGCGTGAACGGCTTGATCGAGCCCTGCTCCATCGCGAACGCGTCCTTGTTGACGACATAGTCGAGCACTTCGCCGTCGGCGTTGTAGTGGATGCCGATGCTCTGTTCCTGCAGCACCGCGTTCCAGCTGACGAAATCGACATGCAGGCAGGCAGCGAGCGCGATCGGGCCGAGCGGACAATGCGGCGCGAGCGCGACATCGTAGGCCTCGGCCATCGAAGCGATCTTCATGCACTCGGTGATGCCGCCCGCGTGCGAGAGATCGGGCTGCACGATGGAAATGCCGCCGCGCTCGAACACGTGCTTGAACTCGTAGCGCGAATACATGCGCTCGCCCGCGGCGAGCGGGATCGCGGTCTGCGCGGCGAGGCGCGGGTAATATTCGGCCTGCTCGGCGAGCACGGGCTCCTCGATGAACAACGGCCGGTAGGGTTCCAGTTCGCGGATCAGGATCTTCGCCATCGGCGCACTGACGCGGCCGTGGAAGTCGAGGCCGAATTCGATCGTGTTGCCGAACGCGGCGCGAATCTCGGCGACCTTGGCCACGGCTGCATCGACCTCGCGTGCGGTGGCGATGATGCCGAGTTCCTCACAGGCATTCATCTTGAACGTGTCGAAACCGTGTTCGAGGCGTGCGCGAATCTGCGCGACGATGTCGGCCGGACGATCGCCGCCGACCCAGCAGTACGTCTTCATGCGATCGCGCACGAGGCCGCCGAGCAGTTGGTACACCGGCACGCCCAGTGCCTTGCCCTTGATGTCCCACAGTGCCTGGTCGATGCCCGCGAGCGCACTCATGAACACCGCACCGCCGCGGTAGAACGCGCTGCGATACATCGTCTGCCAGTGATCGTTGATGCGTGCCGGGTCCTGGCCGATCAGTTGTTCGCCGATCTCCAATACCGCAGCCTCGACACTGCGCGCGCGGCCTTCGATCACGGGCTCGCCCCAGCCGACGAGACCTTCGTCGGTTTCCATTTTCAGAAACATCCAGCGCGGGGCGACGCGGTAGGTGGTGAGTTTGGTGATTTTCATTTTTTTCCGTAGGACCGAACAAATGCCTCGGCGCGGCCAAGCGTCGCGGTGGAGAGTTGGCCCGGTTTGTAGAGATCGCCGCCGAGCCCCGCGCCGGAACAGCCCGCGCCGAGGAAATCGTGAAGGTTGTCGGGCGTGACGCCGCCGACCGCGAACAGCGGTGTCGTCGACGGCAGCACGGCCTTGATTGCGCGCACGTAGGCAGCGCCCATGTTCGCCGCGGGGAACAGCTTGAGGATCTGCGCGCCCGCAGCGAGCGCCGCGAATGCTTCGCTCGGGGTTAGGAAGCCCGCGGCGACAGTGAGGCCGGCGGCGACCGCGTGGCGGATCAGCGGCGGATCGGTGTTCGGCGTCACCATGAGTTTCGCGCCCGTGGCGGCGAGCGCGTCGGCATCGGCGGCGTTGAGCACCGTGCCCGCGTCGATGATCGCGCGTCCACGTGCGTGCGCCTGCGCGCGCTCGACGCTGCGCAGCCATTGCGGCGAGTTGGTCGGAATCTCGATCAGGGTGATCCCGGCCGCGATCAGCGCGTCGACATGTGTTTCGACCTCGTCGGGCGTGATGCCGCGCAGGATCGCGATCAGGGGAAGGTGCGCTTTCCAGTCCATATCATTCGTGATAGAGCTGCGAGCGACCGCCATCGATGAGGATGTCGGCGGCGTTGATGAAGCGCGCCTCGTCGCTGGCGAGGAACAGCGCGGTGTAGGCGACTTCCTCGGGCGTGCCGATGCGCTTGCATGGCAGCAGTTCGGTCTGGCGTTCGCGCGCGCCGAGTTCGCGCTCGAACCAGCGCTCGACTCGCTCGACCAGGATCAGTCCCGGCGAAATCGAATTGCAGCGCACGCCCTGCGCGGCGTATTGGATGCCGAGCGCCCTGGTCATGCCGATCAGGCCGTGCTTGGCGACCGGATACGGAAACGCGCCGGGAATGATGCGATGTCCGTGCACCGAGGCGATGTTGACGATCGAGCCGGCGCCGGCATCGAGCATGCCCGGCAGCACGGCGCGGCTGAAGTTCCAGGCGCCGCGCAGATTCGTGTCGAGGTTGCGCTGCCAGTCCGCATCGGTCAACGACAGCGGTTCGGCGAACACGTCGGCGCCGGCGTTGTTGACGAGCACGTCGATCGCGCCGAGCCGCTCGCGCGCCTGCGCGACGAAGCGCGAGACCGCATCGCCGTCGGCGATGTCGCCGGTCGCGAACAC
>NZ_DASVOK010000255.1:0-3637 GCF_036383415.1 Rudaea sp.
CGGAGCCAGTTCGGCCGCGAGCAATTCGCGCATGCGGGCGATGCGCGCCGGGTTGAGTTCGACGGCGGTCGTCACGGCAATGTCTTGCGGAACGGGCGCACGCTGACCTCCCGATATACCTCTGCGGCCACGTACGGATCGGCGTTTGCCCAAGCCTGCGCCGCCGCGAGGTCGGCGAATTCGGCGACGATCAGGCTGCCGCTGAACCCCGCCGGGCCCGGATCCTCGCTGTCGATCGCCGGAAAAGGCCCGGCCAGCAACAGGTGGCCGGCATTCTTCAAATCCTGCAGTCGCGCCACGTGTGCGGGCCTTGCGGCAAGCCGCTTCGACAGGCTGTCGGCATGGTCCAGGGCAGTGATCGCATACCACATCGGCTGAATTCTCGTCGCGGCGGAAACCTTGAATGATAGCGCAATGCACATGGGCGAATCCCTCGCGGTGCTGGACAGGCGCCCGCAATCCCCGTAATCTGTCACTCAAAGCGCTGGCCAGCCCATACGCATCGCGAGCCGCGATGCAGACAAGACCCGCCGGCGCAGTTCTCTTGGGAATCGCCTCCCGCGCACGCCCGATGCGAATCGGCCGTTGCGGACGGGACGTCATCCGCATATCCGCCATGCCGCAGTTCCACACGATGCCGCAGCGGTGTGCTGGTATGTATTTTTGTACTTCTATACTTTGGCGTATGCATAACGCTTTGTCTCTCCGGGGCCGCGTCGCGCGCGGCAACCACGCATGACCGAAACCGTCGCATGAACACGCAGGGCGCAGCCGCCGAAACGGGCGACGGCGTGGCCGCGATCCCGTTCCATCCCGTGCCGCAGCAGCAGGAAATGCCGCTGGCGATCGTGCGCGGCGAGCCGGTGCTGCAGATGCCGCAGGATCTGTACATCCCGCCCGATGCGCTCGAAGTCATCCTCGAGGCGTTCGAGGGGCCGCTCGACCTGCTGCTTTACCTGATCCGCCGGCAGAACCTCGACATCCTCGACATTCCGATCGCCGAGATCACGCGCCAGTACATCGACTACATTGAGTTGATGAAGGACTTGCGCCTGGAACTGGCGGCCGAATACCTGGTCATGGCCGCGATCCTGGCCGAGATCAAGTCGCGCCTGCTGCTGCCGCGGCCGCCGGCCGAGGAAGGCGTCGAAGACGATCCGCGCGCCGATCTCGTGCGCCGGCTGCAGGAATACGAGCGCTTCAAGAAGGCTGCCGAGGACATCGAGACGATGCCTCGCGCGGACAGGGATTTTGCGGTGGTGCATGCTCACGTGCCGGATAAGAGCGTTACGCGCGTACCGCCGCCCGTGGACATGCGCGAACTGCTGCTTGCGCTCAAGGACGTGCTGACCCGCGCGGAACTGAAGGGCCATCACGAGATCCGCCGCGAGGCGCTGTCGGTGCGCAACCGCATGAGCGATGTGCTCAGCGCGCTCGGCGACGGCAGCTTCCATTCGTTCCAGTCGCTGTTCAATCCCGACGAAGGCCGCATCGGCATCGTCGTTACCTTCCTCGCCATGCTCGAGCTGGCCAAGGAACTGCTGATCGAGATCATGCAGAGCGAACCGCTTGCGCCGATCTACCTGAAGTCTTTGGCTACCGCCAACTAACCACGAAATATTCCATGGTTGAATTCGAACAACTCAAACGCATCGTCGAAGCCGCCCTGCTCGCCTCGTCGGCACCGCTGTCGCTGCCGCAACTGTTCACCCTGTTCGCTGAAGACGAGCAGCCGAACCATGATGACCTCGCACGCGCGCTCGACGAACTGGCGCGCGACAGCGAAGGCCGCGGCATCGAGCTCAAGGAGGTCGCATCGGGCTTCCGTTACCAGGTTCGCGCCGAAGTGAACCCGTGGGTCTCGCGCCTGTGGACCGAGCGGCAGACGCGCTACTCGCGCGCTCAGCTCGAAACGCTCGCGCTGATCGCCTACCGCCAGCCGATCACGCGCGGCGAGATCGAGAACATCCGCGGCGTGGCGGTGTCGAGCAACATCATCAAAACGCTGGAAGAACGCGAGTGGATCCGCACGGTCGGCCATCGCGACGTGCCCGGCAAGCCGGAGCTGTTCGGCACGACGCGCGCGTTCCTCGACTACTTCAACCTGAAGTCGCTCGACGAATTGCCGCCACTGGCCGAGATTCGCGACCTGTCGGATTTCGATCCGCAGCTCGGGCTCGCGCCGGTCGCGATCGGTGACACGCTGGACGACGCGAGCAACGATGGCTCGTTGATGTCGACGGAAAACGAAGAACTGCAAGTCGAATCGCCCGCCGCTTCCGCAGCTGCACCGCACGAATCGGCCACGGATGAAGCGCAAGCAGCCGACCTGCAACACGAAGCGATCGCCGCCGAGGTGACCGAATCGCACGCAACAACCGAAACCGTCCAAGAACACGGTCCCGCCGACGAAGGCGATACCACCACAACGAGCGCCGACACGGCGCCTGCCCCCACGGAGCACACCCCATGAACGCGCCTGCATCACGCAGCCTTCTCAGCCTCAAACGCCCGCAACCGGGCGATGCGCCCGACGGCGCCCCGATATTCGAAGACCGCCTGCACAAGGTGCTCGCCAACGCCGGCCTCGGCTCGCGGCGCATGCTCGAACAACGCATCCAGAACGGTGAAATCCGGGTCAACACCAAGGTCGCCGAAATCGGCTCAAGCGTGCGCGCCGGCGACCGCGTCGAAATCGACAACAAGATCTTCGTCGTCGTCAACGACACGGCCGAGCACGCGAAAGTATTGATCTACAACAAACCCGAAGGCGTCGTCGCCACGCGTGAGGATCCCGAAGGCCGGCCCACGATCTTCGAACAGTTGCCGCAGCTCAAGGGCGCGCGCTGGATCTCGGTCGGCCGCCTCGACATCAACACCACCGGCCTGCTCCTGCTCACCACCGACGGCGCGCTCGCGCATGCGCTGATGCACCCGTCGACCGAGATCGAGCGCGAATACGTCTGCCGCGTGCACGGCGAAGTGCCGGACGAGGTACTCGAAAAGCTCAAGGCCGGCATCGACCTCGACGACGGCCCGGCGCGCTTCGACGAGCTCGCCGTGATCAGCCGCGGCGACAGCCACTCCTGGTTCCGCGTCATGCTCAAGGAAGGCCGCAACCGCGAGGTGCGGCGCATGTGGGAATCGCAGGGCCTCATGGTCAGCCGCCTCAAGCGCATCCGCTACGGCAACATCGAACTGCCGCGCGGCCTGTTGCGTGGACAGAGCGAGACGCTCGATCCGGAAACGGTCAAGGCGCTGCGCACGCTCGTCAACGCGGGCGATCCCGAGCCGAGCCTGACCCTGCAGCCGGTGATCAACCAGCGCCGGGCGAAACCGTCGAACGAATATCGGCCGTCGCCGAATTCGCAGCAGGCCTGGAGTGGCGCGCACGCCGACGAGGCGCGCGAGGCGCGCGCCTTCGACCGCATCCGCGACGATGGTCCCTTCCGCCCCGGCGCCAAACGCAGCAACAACAAGCGCAAGGACAAGGGCAAAGGTCCCGGCAAGGGCCCGCGCAGCGGCGGACAGAACGCCGGCCAGCCCGGCGCGCGCCAGAATCAGCAACGCCGCGGCAAGGGCCGCGGCGCCGGTCAGCCGCAAATCGGCGTCTACCAGCCGCCCGCGCGCACCTGGT
>NZ_DASVOK010000256.1:0-2147 GCF_036383415.1 Rudaea sp.
GAGGGTCCGATGGCGGTCGTGATCCTCGGCGGGCTGGTTTCGTCCACGCTGGTCAGCCTGTTGCTGATTCCGCCGCTGGCGGCGCGCTGACTGCGGCCGGGATAGGGTCGGGTCTCCTCTGTGCCGGCCGTGCCAGAAACAGGACAGTGCCCCATCGTGCCAGAGCACCCTTGGCGGCCCTGTGCAATATTGACGCTAGGGGCCGGATAGCGTCGGGTCCCGCCAACGACAGATCCGAATTCCAGCCATCTCGGGAGGGTAGTCATGCTCAAAATGCAGACGATAGCCGGTGCCGTGCTTGCCGCCGGCGCAAGCGTCGCTTTCGCCGCCGCGCCGGTGCTCAGCGTCACCAAGTCGGCGACGGTCAACGCGCCGGTCGCCAAGGTCTGGGACGCGGTGAAGAATTTCGACGGGCTCAACACCTGGCATCCGGCTGTCGCCAGCGACCAGATCGTCGAGGGCAGCAATAACCAGGTCGGCGCGGTGCGCCTGCTCACGCTCAAGGACGGCGGCACGATCAAGGAAAAGCTGCTCGGCTACGATCCGGCACATCACAGTTTCAAGTACGCGATCCTCGAAGGGGTGCTGCCGGTGAGCGACTACACCTCCACGGTCAGCGTGAAGGCGGGCGCGGACGGCAAGTCGGTGGTGACCTGGTCCGGCCAGTTCAAGCGCAAGGACGTCGGCGATCATCCGGCCGCGAACGCGGACGACAAGACCGCGACCGACACGATGGGCGCGGTCTACCAGGCCGGACTCGACAACCTCGGCAAGGTGCTCGGCGGCGGTTGAACGGCGACGTGCGGCCGCGTTTGCCGCGCGATGCCTAGAACCTGTCTCAAAACGTAGCGAGCGAAGACAGTTCGCGCGTCGCCGGAGCTCAGGAACCGGAGTTTACAAGTAGTAAATGAGGATGACTCGCCGCTTCTGCGGCTCGCCCTTCGGGCCGGCTTTGCCGTTCGCTTCGGCATCCTGCCTGCGCAGTCCGAGCACCGCCGGCGCACGAGATGTCGAGCGCAGTAGTTTTGAGACAGGTTCTAGTGCGTCGCGCCGGCGGCGTAGTGAAGATCGTCCTTCGTCGTCAGCGCGGTTTCGAGGCACAGGCGCAGCGCGGCAATCATTGTCATCAGAGGCATGCTCGCCGCACCGGGAACTTTCTGCACCTGCTCGGGCAGAAACGGCACATGGATGAAACCGCCGCGCACGTCCCGCCGCGCACGCGCGAGGCGATGCATCAGGCCGTAGAAAACGAGGTTGCAGACGAAGCTGCCGGCCGTCTGCGAGAGTTCCGCAGGAATGTTTGCCGTACGCAACGCAGACAGCATCGCCTTGACCGGCAAGGTGGAAAAGTAGGCATTTGCCGCATTTTCCACAATGTGCACATCGACCGGCTGCGCGCCGGCGTTGTCGGCGATGCGCGCATCGATCAGGTTGACCGCGATGCGTTCGAGCGAAATGCCGCTGCGCCCGCCCGCCTGCCCGAGCGCGATCACGAGGGTGGGGCGGTGTTTGCGCAGCAAGGCATCGAGCGCGGGCAGCGAACGCACGAATTCGGTCGGCAGCTCGGCGCCGACGATGCGATGACCGGCGATGGTTGCGCCGTCGAGCGCGCGCGCGATCTCGAACGAAGGATTGATCGTCTCGCCGCCGAACGGATCGAATCCGGTCACCAGGGCGATGGGCAGTTTTTTCGACGCGCGCTTCATCGGAAGATCAGCACGGCCATGAGGATCACATTGATGACCAGCAGCACGAGCGCCGTCGGCCATTGCGCGCGGATCACCGCGTACTGGTCGCGCAGTTCGAGCAGCACCGCGGGCACGATGTTGAAATTCGCCGCCATCGGCGTCAGCAGGGTGCCGCAGTAGCCGGTCAGCATGCCGAGCGAGCCGAGCACGGCGGGCGCGGCGCCGTGCTTGTGCACGAGCAGCGGCAGACCGATGCCGGCCATCATGACCGGGAATGCGGCGAACGCGTTGCCCATGATCATCGTGAACAGCACCATGCCGAGCGCGAACGCGAGCAGGCAGGCGATGCGGTTATCGACCGGGATCAGCGCGCCGACGATCGCCGCGACCGCATCGCCGACGCCTGTCGCCGCGAACACGCCGCCGAGCGTCGCGAGCACCATCGGCAGCAGCGCGACG
>NZ_DASVOK010000257.1:0-1848 GCF_036383415.1 Rudaea sp.
CGATCGCGGTGTTCCTGCCGGTCGTGTTCCTGCGCGACGTCGAAGGCCAGATTTTCGCCGACCTCGCGCTGACGATCTCGATTGCCGTGGTGATCTCGGTCATCGTCGCGATCACCGCGCTGCCGGCGGCAGCGGGATGGCTCAAGGCGAAGAAGCTCAAGTCGGGTTTCGGCGACGGCTGGCCGTGGCTGACCGACAAGATCATGGCCTTGACCGACACGCGGCCCAAACAGATCGGCTGGGTGTTCGCCCTGCTCGTGCTGCCGCTCGCGGCGACGTTCGCGTTCATGCCGCGCCTCGACTACCTACCACCGGTCAAGCGCGCCGCGATCGACACGTTCTTCAATTTCCCGCCCGGCATGCCGCCCGAGGTGATCGACCGCGAGATCGTGCCGACGATCCTCGCACGCATGAAGCCGTACATGGACGGCACCAAGCAGCCGCAGCTGAAGAACTGGTACGTGATCATCTTCCCCGGCGGCGGCACGATCGGCGCGCGCGTGGTCGACGAGAAGCGCATCGGCGACCTCGAACGCATCGTGCGCGACGAGATCACGGTCGGCTTCCCGGATACGCGCGCGTTCACCCAGGAAGGCGACCTGTTCGGCGGCTTCGGCGGTTCGGCTCGCGCGGTGTCGATCCATCTGCAGGGCGACGATCCGGCCAAGCTGTACAAGGTCGCCGAGAGCGGCCGCCAGCTGCTCGAAGCGAAATTCAAGGGCGCCAACGTGCAGGCGTTCCCGCCGACCGACGCAGCGCAACTCGAACTGCGCGCAGCGCCGGACGACCGTCGCATCGCCGAGGCCGGCTGGGACCGCGCCACGCTCGGCGACATCGTGCGCACGCTCGGCGACGGCGCCTGGCTCGGCGAATACTTCGACGGCGAGCAACGCGTGCCGGTGATCCTGCGCGCGAGCGCCGGGCAGACGCCCGAGGAACTCGCGCAGACGCCGGTCGTCGCGCCGAACGGCAAGGTGATGACGGTCGGCGAGATGGTGCATCTCGACACCGCACTCGGCCCCTCGCAGATCCGCCGCCTCGACCATCGCCGCACGGTGACGCTGACGATGGATCCGCCGGCGACGCTCGCGCTTGAAGACGCACTCGCGACGATCGACAAGGAGATCCTGCCGACGCTGCGCAAGCAGTTGCCCGACGGCACCATCCGTCTCGCCGGCAGCGCCGACCGCCTCGAGCGCATCGTCGGCACGATCGGCAAGAATTTCCTCCTCGCCCTGTTCGTGCTCGGTCTGCTCATGGCGGCGATGTTCAAGTCGCTGCGCCATGCCGTCATAGTCGTGCTCACCGTGCCGCTCGCGCTGATCGGCGGCATGCTCGGCCTGCGCGTGCTCGGCGTGTTCGCGTTCCAGCCGCTCGACCTGCTGTCGATGATCGGCTTCATCATGATGGTCGGCGTCGTCGTCAACCACGCGATTCTGCTCGTCGACCTGACCCGCCACGCGCAGGAGAACGGCGCGAGCCTCGCCGATGCGATCCGCATGTCGCTCAACCAGCGCCTGCGCGCGATCCTCGCCTCGACCCTGACCGGCGCGCTCGGCGCGCTGCCGATGGCGGTCAACCCGGGCCCTGGCAGCGTGATCTACCGCGGCCTCGCCGCGGTCAACGTCGGTGGCGTCGTGGTCAGTCTGATCTTCTCGCTACTGCTGCTGCCGAGCCTGATGCAGCTGTTCTTCGCCGGCGAACGCAAGCGCGTCGCGCTCGCACCGCCGCGCGGGGAACGGCCAAGGCTGGTCGATGCGGAGGCCGCGTAATTCGAAACGGTTACATGACACTTCCCGGTGCTGCCATGAACAAGACTTTTCTCGTCATTTCCATTTCCCTGTTTTG
>NZ_DASVOK010000258.1:0-7663 GCF_036383415.1 Rudaea sp.
GGCTGCGCCGCCGCCGCCGCCGCCGGCTCCGATCGACCTGCGCGGCGTCGAGTTCAAGTTCGACCATCCGCGTCCGGGCGAGAAGCTGGTGCCGTCGCTGAAGGCCCCGACCGCTGCGTCGGTGCAGATCCTCGACGAAGCCGTGGATACGCTGAAGCGCAATCCGGAAATCCGCGTCGAAGTCGATGGTCACACCGACTCGAAGGGCACCGAGGCGTACAACCAGAAGTTGTCGGAGCGTCGCGCCAAGGGCGTGTACGACTACCTGATCGCGCATGGCGTTCCGGAAAGCCAGATCACCGGCTCGAAGGGCTTCGGCAAGGATCAGCCGATCGCCACCAACGACACCGCGGAAGGCCGTCAGCGCAACCGCCGCGTCGAACTCAAGCAGTAAGATCGCTCGAGTTGGTGCAAGCAACAAGAAAAAGCCCGGCGCAAGCCGGGCTTTTTTTGTATTTTTGCGCTCGTTCTTGATCGCGAAGATCACAAAGCGGCCATCCATGGCCGCACTTCTCAATGAAAAGTCTCGAGCCACGACATGGCTTGGCACGCGTCCTGAGCAAACTCGGCGTGTGCTCGCGCAGCCAGGCGCAAGTACTCGTGCGCGCGGGGCGCGTGCGCGTGAACGGGCGGATCGTGCGCGATCCGGAAGCGCCGACGAGTGGCGTGCGTGATCGCATCGCCGTCGACGGCGAAGAAGTCTCCGCGCGGGAAAAAATCCATCTGGCGCTCAACAAGCCGCGCGGCTATGTCACCACGGCCAGCGACGAGCGCGGGCGCGACACGGTGTACGACCTGTTGAAGAGCGGCGCCGTCAAACTGCCGGCAGCATGGCTCGCACCGGTCGGTCGTCTCGACAAGGCGAGTGAAGGGCTGCTGCTGTTCACTAACGACAGCAAATGGGCCGCGCGCCTCACCGACCCGGCTTCGCATCTCGACAAGACCTATCACGTGCAAATCGACGCGCTCGCCGACGACGGACTGCTGGCGCGCTTGGCTGAAGGCATCGTCGATGCCGGCGAGAAGCTCGAATTGAAATCGGTACGCGAGCTGCGCCGCGGCGAGAAGAATTCTTGGCTGGAAATCGTTCTCGACGAGGGTCGCAACCGGCAGATCCGCCGCGTACTCGCGGCGTTCGACATCGGCGTGCTGCGTCTCCTGCGCGTCGCGATCGGGCCGGTTGTGCTCGGCGATCTGACCAAGGGCAGCGTGCGCGTCCTGACTGCCGCCGAAGTCGCCGCATTGGCTGGCTGAAGCCGATGCGGCTGCTTTCGGCCGGGGTCCTCGCTGCGCTTGACATGTGACAAAAAAGTCACCTATTATGAATTCCGAGATGGATGCCGTATTCAAGGCGCTCGCGGACTCGTTTCGACGCAAGCTGCTCGACCGATTGAATCGCCGGGAAGGCCAGACGCTGGCCGAACTCTGCAAAGGCGCGGACATGACCCGCTTCGGCGTGATGAAGCATCTGCGCCTGCTCGAGCAGGCGGGGCTGGTCGTCACCCGGCGCGAGGGGCGCGAGAAACTACACTATCTCAATCGCGTGCCGATCCGGCGCCTGCACGATCGCTGGATCAGCCGCTATGCCGAACCGATGGCCGCGGCGCTGTCGCGACTCAAGACCGCACTGGAGGAACCCATGTCCGAAGGCAGGCTGGTTTACGAGATCTTCGTCCGCGCGACGCCCGAGAAGCTGTGGCGCGCGATCACCCAGCCCGAGTTCACGCGCCAGTATTTCCACGGCAGCGCGATCACCACGCCGCTGAAAAAGGGCGGGCCATATCGCTCGGAGGCCGCGGACGGCACGCTGCTCGTCGATGGCGAGTTTCTCGAATGCGACCCGCCGCGCAGGCTCGTGCACACTTGGCGCGTGCATTGGAATCCGGCGCTCAGCCATGAACTGTCGACGGTGACCTACGAGATCGAGCAGAGGGGCGACAACTGCAAGCTCACCGTGACGCACGAGGTGGCGCAGGCGCCGCAGACGGCTGCGGTCGTGAAGGGTGGTTGGCCGGCGATCCTGTCCAGCCTCAAGTCGCTGGTCGAAACCGGCAAGCCGCTGGTGATGTGAGCGGAGAGACGAACATGCTGCGCAAGATCGCTTCGCCGGTTTTCCTGCTCACCGCCGTCGTCATTGCGCTCGGTGCGTTCGGGCACGACTCGCAGGCGGTACGTCTGGCCAGCGAGCTGGGCAAGTCGCAGCTGGGCGAACGTGATGCGAAGGTCATCCTGCTGATCTGGCATTTCACCAGCGGCTGCATGTTCGTGCTTGGCGCGATTTGCGCCTGGGTCTGGTGGCGCGCTCGCCGCGGCGAGCGTGGCGTCTTCGTCGCGAGCGATCTGGTCGGCTTGCTCTACATCGCGGCGGGACTGCTGTCCGTGTGGTATGCAGGTGTCGCCTTCTTCTGGCTGTTTTTCGTATTGGGCCTGTTGTTGATCCTGGCTTCGCTGCCGTTGCGGCGGCCCGCGTGATTACTTCACCAAGCCAAGCTTGCGTCCGACCTTGACGAACGCCGCGACCGCGCGGTCGATCTGTTCGTGTGTGTGCGCCGCGCTCATCTGCGTGCGGATGCGTGCCTGGCCCTTCGGCACGACCGGGAAGAAGAAACCGATCACGTAGATGCCTTCGTCGAGCAACTGCCTGGCGAATTCCTGCGCGAGTTTCGCATCGCCGAGCATCACCGGCGCGATCGGATGCGTGCCGGGGCGGATGTCGAAACCAGCGTCGGTCATGCGCTCGCGGAAGTAGAGTGCATTGTCATTGACCTTGTCGCGCAGCGCGGTGCTCGACGAGAGCATTTCGAACACTTTGATCGACGCGGCGACGAGCGGCGGCGGCAGCGTGTTCGAGAACAGGTACGGGCGCGAGCGCTGGCGCAGCAGGTCGATGATTTCCTCGCGCCCGGTCGTGAATCCGCCCGAGCCGCCGCCGAGCGCCTTGCCGAGTGTAGAAGTAAAAATATCTACTTTGTCCATCACGCCGTGCAACTCGGCCGAGCCGCGTCCGGTCGGGCCGACGAAGCCGGTCGCGTGCGAATCGTCGACCATGAGCAGCGCCCCGTATTTCTCCTTCAGGCGCACGATCTCGTCGAGCTTGGCGATGTAACCGTCCATCGAGAACACGCCGTCGGTGGCGATCAGGCGCGTGCGCTTGCCCTGCGTCTCCTGCAGATGCCTCTCGAGCTCGGCCATGTCGCCGTTCGCGTAGCGGCGGCGTTCGGCCTTGCACAGGCGGATGCCATCGATGATCGAGGCGTGATTCAAGGCATCCGAAATCACCGCATCTTCCTCGTCGAGAATCGTTTCGAACAGACCGCCGTTCGCATCGAAACAGGAGGTATACAAAATCGTGTCGTCGGTGCCGAAAAATTTCGCGATCGTCGCTTCGAGTTGCTTGTGCAGGTCCTGCGTGCCGCAGATGAAGCGCACGCTGGCTAGGCCGAAGCCGTGCGTGTCGAGCGCATCCTTGGCCGCCTGGATGATCTCGGCGTTGTCGGCCAGGCCGAGGTAGTTGTTCGCGCAGAAGTTGAGCACCTCGCGGCCGTCGGTCGTCTTGATTGACGATGACTGCGGCGTCGCGATCACGCGCTCGGTCTTGTACAGGCCGGCGTCGCGAATCGATTCGAGTTCGGACTGCAGGCGATTCTGGGCGGCGTAGGTCATGGCGGAATCCGGCGGACAATGTCAGGGTACCGGCCATTGTCCGCGATTCGCCTGCGCAATGAAATTGTTGGCGTAGAATCGACGCGTGGGAGGGGTGGCATGAGTCCAAAAGCGTTAAAGCGGCGCGAGCAGGCCGCGGTCGAAACCACAGCCGCGAGCGGTCATGGCCTGCGCGACTGGCTGATCGGCACGCTCGGCATGATGGCCGCAGCGCCGCTGATCGGACTGTTCGCCGGATTCTTTCTGCTGTTCGGCGGCATCTTCCTCGGCGTCGCCTGGCAGATGGCGATGAAGCCGCTGGTCGACATGCGCCAGTACGCCGCGTTCACCGCGTCCACCTCCGGGCATATCGTCGAAAGCTGGGCGGCGATCGACTTCGATCCGGCCAATCTTCCCGCGGGCAAGTTGTACTGGGATCGCGCCAGCAAGATTTCGCGCTGCGCAGTCGTCGAATATACGGCCGGCGAATGGGGCGCGCCGCTGCGCCGCGCGTTCTGCGGCATGCGCCTGCAGTTCAGCGACAACTTCCGCCTGAGCGACTGGGCCGAGGCCGTGCAGGAAGGCATCCCTTTCACGTTCCTGCGCGATGCGAGCGGCTTCGAGGTGCAGGAGGTGCGCATGAGCCGCGCGACGCTGGACTGGATCTCGCATCATTCGCCGCGCGACACCTTCGGCATGAGCAAGCCGCCACCGACCACTGCGCTGGCCGCGTTGCGCGAACAGTTCGATGTGCCCGTTGACGTGGCGGTCTTGAGTTGGACGCACGCCGTTCCGGATTTTCCGTTGCGTTTCGATCCGCAGCGCCCGCAGGAGGCAATGCCGGCGCGCGTCGTCGACGACAGCCATGACTGGAACCCGACGGCCGCGGTCCTCGCGTTGCTGCTCGCCGTGCCCGGGTTCTGGGTCTGGCGCATGGGCGTGCGAGCTTTCTTCCCTACCGAGCCGTCAGCGCCAGTGCTCTGGGCGCTTACGTTGTTGCCGTTGCTTGCATTGCCATGGTGGGGCGAGATGCTGCCGAAGATCATTGCCCGCGCGAACCGCGACTGGGCGACGATCGCGAGCGGCATGCTCGACGACGTCACGCGCAGCACGCGCCTTATCGCCAGTGCGCCGGACGAGGCCGAATTCGCGCACGGCGAGCGTCTCGTCTGGCGGCTCGACCAAGGTGCGTATTCCGATACCTTCGGCCGCATCCACTACACGCAGCCCGAGCCGATGCCGAAGTCCACGGAAGAGGCGATCGCCGCGCTGCGTACACAGACCTCGGCGCAGGTACGTACGTTCGACTCGGCGCAACGGCTGGCACTGTTCCGACGTCTGCGCGGGCAGTACGAGGCCAACCTGCGCAACGTGCAGCGGCTGTTCACGACGGCCGCGGAGGACACCTTGCGCGACGCGGGTGCCGACGCAGCCGCGCACAAGGCGGCGAGGAATTTCCTGATCTTCGCCGGCGGCAGCCCTTACTACGATGATCAGCTCGACAAGATCGAGGTGCCGCCGCGCGCGACTAACGCGTCGTCCGAGTGAATGTACCGGCAGGATATTTCGGCGCGCCGGCGTAAGGTGCGCGTTGGACCAGGCGCCAGCCACGTTCGCGCAGCTTGCGCTGTGCAAGCGCGGAAGCTTCGCCGCCGACTAATGCGGTCTTGTCCGCGGCCTTGAATTCGGGACGGTCGAAGAATTCGTCGATGTCGGCGGTCCAGCTCAGGTAGTCGACCGGCATCGGCAGCAGCAGCCTGCCGTCGCGCGCGACGTAGACCAACGCCGCGCCGGCGATGACGAACTGGCCATTGCGTTCCGTCGGCCAGTGCTTGCGGATCTGCGACAGCGCATCGACCAGATAACGACCTTCGACCTCGCCGTGCGTCACCGTGCCGAGCTCGAGCAGCTCGTTGCATCCCGTGCGCGGCGCGAGCGCGACGACCGAGTCGGCGAGCTGCGTGCGCATCGTGTCGCTGAAGCCGCCGCGCTTGAGGAACTGGCGGATACCGAACTCGTCGCTGCAGATCGAGGCCAGTTGTTTTTCGTTGCGCTCGCGGATCTGCTCGGGCGTGTGGCTGAGCACAAAGTCGTTGACCAGGCTCGAGTCGGCGATCACGTCCGCGGCCGTGCCACCGATCGCGCCCAGCGCCTGGCCGGCGGAGAAGTTGCCCCAGACCGCGGCCCATGCCAGCGAATTCAGACGCTCGATGATGTAGGGATTCGAGGTGCCCGGATCGAAACCCAGTTGTTTGGCGATTTCGTTGCGCGAGGAACTGTATTTGAGATAGCGCTTGACCTCGCGCCCGGTGTCGCGTCCGGCGCGTGCGTACCAGGCCTTGCTCGGCTTTTCCGGTTCCTCGGGCGGAGCGGGGATGCCTTGCGCTTCGTCGACGGCATCCTGCGGATCAATGCCGACATAGCCATCGGCCTCGTTGCGGCGTTTGGTTGCTTCTGCGTTGGTGCGCACGGCGCTGTCGGGCGCCACGTCGCGGCCCGCAGTCATCGGGCCGTCGGGCGCGCGGAACGGATCGCCCTTGTTCTCCATGATGCGCGCCGAGCGGTCGCTGACGCTCTGCGCGCGGTTCGCCCACATGCCGATCTGCTTCTTGAAGTAGCGCACCACACCCATCGGCAGGCCGACGATCGAATCGACCGGGTGGCGCACGACGTTGGCGATCGCGGTGCCGGTCCTCTTGCCGCGCTCGGCGAGCGCGTGGCCGAATGCACCGCTGCGCGTGGCCTGGTCGAGGGCTTCGATCGCCGGAATCTCGGCGACGCGGATCGCGAGCATCTGCGCGCTGTCGGCCGTGAGCGGACCGTACGGCGTCGTGATCGAGAAGCGCGCCATGTAGCCGCCGACCTGGGCCTTCGGATCGACGGTGAAATTCGGACCGCTCAGCAGCGCGGGCTCGGCGATCGCGGCTGCGTCGAGCACCGGCTCGGACTCGTAGCCGCATTCGCGCACGCACGCGGGCGCATCACGTGCGAAACAAGCAGCATGGGGTGCCAAGCACAGCAGTGCGGCCAACGTGAGGGAAAGTTTGCACCACATCGATGCCGGAATTTTCCAGAGAGTCTCGGAATGGCCGGTAAATGGATCAGCGCGCGGTCTTGTTCTGCGCGAGGAATTCGGCGTAGGCCGAATCGAGTTGTTCCAGATTAACCTTCTCTTCCCCGGCGAGCACGTAGCGGCAGGATTCGACCGTCATCACGCGGCCGGGCTGGAGGAGGAAGTCGATCACATGATCGATGTATTTCTGCAGGTCGCGCTGCTTGGCGTAGACGCGTGCCACCTGCTGCGCCTGGCCGAAATCCATGTGGGCCAAGGTCTGCGTTGCGATCGCGGTCTGGTAGGCCGAGTCGAGCAGCAGTGGAGAGACCACGCCGTGCCAGCCGGGCACTTCGGCGCAGGGTCGCGGCGCTGTGGAAGCCGCGGATTTTGCCTGCTCCGCCATTTCCGCATCCGCTTTGGCAATCTGCTCGAAACTGTGCGCGATTTCCGCGCGGCTGGATTCCATCTCCGCGCGCAACGCGAGCAGCGCGGCCTCGACCTGCCTGCGCTCGTCGCGATCGTGGCTCCACTGGCCGATCGCGAGCGCGAGCAGCACGCCGAGCACGACCGAAAACGTCTGTACCGCGATTTCGGCGAGGCTGATCGACTCGCGATGGAACCAGCGACGCGCGGCGGACGGCACGCCGCTTTCCGCGTCGCGTTCGTGCGCGCGTGCCGGCTCTTGGCTCACCGCGCGTTCCCGCAGCCCATCGTCAGTTCCACGAGCAGACGACCTTGCCGCATTGCCCAGCATCCATCAGGTCGAAGCCACGCTGGAAATCATCGATGTGGATCTGGTGCGTCAGCACTTTCTGCAACGGGAAGCCGGTCAGCAGCATCTGCGTCATCTTGTACCAGGTCTCGTACATGCGCCGGCCGTAGATGCCGTGCAGCACGAGGCCCTTGAAGATGACCTTGTCCCAGTTGATGCCGGCGCCGTTCGGCATGATGCCGAGCATGGCGATC
>NZ_DASVOK010000259.1:0-3079 GCF_036383415.1 Rudaea sp.
CGCGCATCTTTCGTCGAAATGGAAGCTCGGCGCCGAGCGCGCGCTCGACCTCAGCGATGCACAGCTCAAGTTCCCTGCCTCGCTGCGGACGCCGCTGATCCGTCTGCCCGGCATCGAAGTCAGCGGCGATGTCGACGGCAACTTCTCGCGCATCAGCCTGCGCGACGGCCTCTGGCCTGCAGCGATCGCCGGCAAGCTCGTCTGGCACGGCATCACCGTGTCCGGCGCACGCCAGGCCGCGCTCGGCGACATGGAGTGGAACCTCGGCACCGATCCGGACGGCAGCATCATCGGCGTGCTCAACGACCTTGGCGGGCCGCTGCAGATCAATGGCACGTTCAAGGCGACGAAGACCGCCTACGACGCAGCCGCGCAATTCTCCTCGCGCGGCGACGCGACGATCCGCAGCGCACTGCAGAAAATCGGCACGCCGCAGCCGGACGGCTCGACGATCGTTCAAGCCAAAGGCGAGTTCGGCAAGAAATAAGCGGGCGACATTCGCGTTCGCAGTCCTTCCGGCTGCGGCGCGAATTTTTTCGTTGCGCTGCAGCAAATTTTTGCTATCGTGGACGGCATGCCAAAACCGCGGGGTTGAGCATGTCGATCCACGTCGCGCTGAACCACATTTCGCATTATCGCTACGACCGGCTCGTCCATCTCGGTCCGCAGACGGTGCGGCTGCGCCCTGCGCCGCATAGCCGCACACGAATTCTTTCCTACTCGCTCAACGTCGAACCCGCCGATCACTTCATCAACTGGCAGCAGGATCCGCAGTCGAACTGGCTCGCGCGCCTCGTGTTCCCCGAGCCGACGCGCGAGTTCCGCGTCGAGGTCGATCTCGTCGCCGAAATGGCGGTGCTCAATCCGTTCGACTTCTTCCTCGAACCCGAAGCCGAGAAATTCCCATTTGCATACAACAACACGCTGCGCCGTGAATTGACCGCCTACACGGTCAAGCTGCCGGCAACGCCGCGCGTGGAAAAATACCTGGAGACACTCAAGCGCGAGGTGCTCGGAGTCAAACCGCGACGCACGGCCGATGCGCTCGTCGACATCAATCGCCGCCTCGCCCAGGACATCCGTTACCTGATCCGCATGGAGCCGGGCGTGCAGACGCCCGATTGCACGCTCGAGCTCGCCAGCGGCTCCTGCCGCGATTCGGGCTGGCTGCTCGTGCAACTGCTGCGCCATCTCGGCTTGGCCGCGCGCTTCGTCTCCGGCTATCTGATCCAGTTGACCGCCGACCAGAAGGCGGTCGACGGGCCGAGCGGCCCGGAACACGACTTCACCGACCTGCACGCATGGTGCGAAGTCTATCTGCCCGGCGCGGGCTGGATCGGCCTCGATCCGACGTCGGGCCTGCTCGCGGGCGAAGGCCATATCCCGCTCGCCTGCTCGCCCGAGCCCGGTTCGGCCGCGCCGGTAACCGGCGTGGTCGACGAGTGCGAGGTCGAGTTCGCGCACACGATGAAAGTCACGCGCATCAGCGAGTCGCCGCGCGTGACCAAACCGTATTCGACGGAGCAATGGAGCGCGATCGTCTCGCTTGGCCATCAGGTCGATGCGGATCTGCACCGTCTCGATGTGCGTTTGACCCAGGGCGGCGAGCCAACCTTCGTCGCTGCCGATGACCCGAACGGCGCCGAGTGGAACACCGAGGCGCTCGGGCCGACCAAGCGCCTGCGCGCGGCCGGCCTGTTCCATCGTCTGCGCGAGAAATACGCGCCGCAGGGTCTCGTCCATTTCGGCCAGGGCAAGTGGTATCCGGGCGAGCAGTTGCCGCGCTGGTCGCTGAACTGCTTCTGGCGCCGCGACCTCGATCCGATCTGGCACGACCCGGCGCTGATCGCCGACGAAAAGATCCACGGTCGCGCGAACAGCGAACTGGGCGAGGCGTTTCTCGCCGAGGTCGCCGGCCGCCTCGCCCTCGACGCCGGCCACGTCTTCCCCGCCTACGAGGACCTGTTCTACTACATGTGGCGCGAGCGCCGCCTGCCCGAGAACGTCGACCCGTTCGATCCGCGCATCAAGGACCCGCTCGAACGCGAGCGCCTGATGCGCGTGTTCACCGCGGGGCTGTCGCACGTCGTCGGCCACGTGTTTCCGCTGGCCAAACCGCTCGATCGCTGGCAGACCGGGCCGTGGTTCCTGCGCACGGAACATTGCTATCTCCTGCCGGGCGATTCCGCGCTCGGCTGGCGCCTGCCGCTCGACTCGCAACCCTGGGTCGCCGAGAGCGACCATCCCTGGGTGCACGCGGCCGATCCCTCGCAGGCGTTCAAGCCGCTGCCGCGGGCGATGCAGGTACGCCGTCAGATGCTCGGCCTGCGCGGCGAGACCGCGGTGCGCGAACCGGCCTACGCGACCGAGCATGCGCAGACGAATTTCGATCGCACCGGGCGCGACGACCGCCATCGCTTCGGCCCGCGTGCGAGCACCGTGCCGGCGCATGCTGCCGGTACGCGCGCACCTGCGCACGGCGAATCCGCCGGCTGGATCACACGCACCGCGTTGAGTGCCGAGGCAAGAAATGGAAATTTATACCTTTTCATGCCGCCGCTCGCGCGCCTGGAAGACTATCTCGAGTTGACCTCGGCGATCGAGGACACCGCCGCCGCGCTCGGCACGCCCGTCTTGCTCGAGGGCTACGAGCCGCCGCGCGACCCGCGCCTCAACTCGTTCCGCGTCACGCCCGACCCCGGCGTCATCGAGGTCAACATCCATCCGTCGTCGAACTGGGAACAACCTGTCGAGCGCACCACGCACCTGTACGAAGCGGCGCGCCAGGAAAAACTCGTCGCCGAAAAATTCATGGTCGACGGCCGCCACACCGGCACCGGCGGCGGCAACCACTTCGTTCTCGGCGGCGCGACAACGAGCGATTCGCCGTTCCTGCGCCGTCCCGACCTGCTGCGCAGCCTGATCTCGTACTGGCACAACCATCCCTCGCTGTCGTACCTGTTCTCGGGGCTGTTCATCGGCCCGACCTCGCAGTCGCCGCGCGTGGACGAGGCGCGCAACGATTCGCTGTACGAACTCGAAGTCGTGTTCAAGCAGTTCCCCGACATCGGTGGCTACG
>NZ_DASVOK010000260.1:0-3207 GCF_036383415.1 Rudaea sp.
GCCACCATCTTCGCCGCGTCGTCGCCGAGGTAGTAGACGCCGGAAGCCTCGCCGCGGCCGCGATGCGCGCCGTCGTCGAGCGTGACGACGACGGCATCCTGCGCCTCGAACACGTAGCCGGATATGCGGAATGGTTCGGCGAAGCGGAGTTTCTCGACCGACACCGTGAGCGACAGCGCTGGCATCAGTAGTTCACTCCCCATCCGATCAGGTGGAAGGCGAACGCGACCCAGAGTACGACGAACGCCGACAGCGCGAGCACGACGCTCCACAGCTTCGCCGGCCAGCGCCGGCCGCCGCCGCTCCACACCGTCCACAGGTTCCACAGGACCAGCACGAAGCCGCCGAGGAAGGCGATGAAGCCGAAGACCTGGTCGAAGCGCAGCACAGGATCGAACTTCGCGCTCGTGTTGTTGAGATCGGAGAACATCGTGACGATCGTTGCGATCCACGCGCCGAACGCGAGCAGCATCAGCAGCGCGCCGATCTTGCCCGCGCGGTAGGCGCTCAGCGCCGCGGGACTGAGGTCGAGGTGCGCGCGATATTTGCGGCGCACGACTGCGGCGACCGGCCAGAGCAGTACGGTCAGGAGCAGGGCGACGAGGCCTGCGACCAGCGCCGGCGTCAGCCACGCGCCGTTGTGCGTGCCGTCGGCGCGCAGGAACACTTCGAACGGCCCGGCGAGGCCGTAGCTCCAGCGCGCGACCTGGCCGTCGACGACCTTCGCGGCGAGCAGGTCGTGGCCGTTCGCGTCCTGCCAGACGAATGGCGAGACTTCAACCCATTTGACCGGCTTGCCGTCGAGTCCCTTCGCATCGGCAATCAACAGGCTGCCCTTCTCGTCGACGCCGACTTTGGATTGTCCGATCAATCCGATCAGCGCGAAGAAGTTCGTGAATGCGCCGCGCGACGCGACCCAGTTGCCAGCCATCATCTGTGCGTGCTGCTTCGCGGTTGCCTCGTCGACGCGCGTGGCGATGCGCGGGCCCGGGAAATAGCGGTCGGCGAAATCGGCGAACAGGGCGAGACGCAGGCGATGTGCTGCGCCTTCCTTGCCGGCGCTGTTGAACGAGACGTAGAAGCCGGTGTTCTCCTTGAGGAACAGGTGCAGCGAGGTGTGGAAATAGTCGGTGTCGCCGAGATGGCCGATCACCTCGCGGCCGTTGATGTTGGTCTCGAAGAAGCCGAGTTCCATGCGGTTGAGCGGCGGCAGCAGCGTCAGCGGGCTGTCGTGCATCAGCTTTGCCGTCTCTTCCTTGAGGATGCGGTTGCCCTTGTACTCGCCGTTCTGCAGATGCGCGATCATGAAGTGCGCCATCTCCTCCGCGGGCGAGGCCAGCGAGCCGGCCGGCGCGGGGCCGACGATCTCGAACTTCTTCGCGCCGTCCGACGCGGTCTTGTAGCCGGTCGCCGTCAGCGGCACGAGATCCTTCGGCAGCGGCTGGCGGAATGTCGAGTGGCTCATGTCGAGCGGCGCGAAGATGTGCTTGTCGATGTAGTCGTAGAACGATTCACCGGAAACGCGTTCGATGATGTAGCCGGCGACCGAGGTTGCGTAGTTCGAATAGGCCGGCGTCGTGCCCGCGTCGAACACGCGCGTTGGCGTCCAGCGCTTGAGCAGCGTGACATAGTCCGGGCTGTCCGGATCCTCGGTGATGATGTTCTTGATCTGCTCTTCGAAGCCGGCCGTGTGCGTCATGATATTGCGCATCGTGATCGGCTTGCCGTTGCGCGGCGGAATCTGGAAGTCGCCGGGTAGATACTTGTTGACGTCGGCGTCGAGGTCGATCTTGCCCTGCTCGACGAGCTGCATCACCGCGGTCCAGGTGAACAGCTTCGACACCGAACCAGGCCGGAACAAAGTGAGCTTCGGATCGATCGGTTTCTTCGTCGCGACGTCGGCGTAGCCGAAGCCGCGTTCGCTGACGATCTCGCCGTTCTTGATCACGGCCACGACGGCGCCGGCGATGTCGCCGGTCGCGAGCGCATACGGCATGTAGCCGTCTAGCCAGGCGTCGACATCGGCGGCGGTCAGTGCGTGTTCGTCCGGCGATGCGGCGGCAGGCGCGATTTCAGTCGGTGTCGCCGGTGACATTGCAGGCGTCGGCGCCTGCGCGCCCGCCACGAACGCGGCCAGCGAGAGCAGGGCCGCCACGATCAGTTTGTTCGTTTTCATCTTCACTCCCGTTGTCTGGGCGCAGGACGTCCGAAATGCGCTGTCGCGCCAGCTCGGTCGTCCCTCGCGAGAAAATGTCTTTGTCATGTTCGCGCGCTCAACCGAGGCAGGCGTCGACGAGTCGCGCAAACTCGGCACCGCCACGCATCGGATCGGCCACCGGCAGGCCGAGCGCCGCGGTCTGCGTCGCGAGCAGCTCGCGTGCGGCGACTGCGTCGAAACGCGAAGTATTGAGGCTGACTCCGCCGCAGCGGATTGCCGGATTCGTGCGCTGGCCGAGGCGCACGGTCAGATCGATGACTTCGTCGATCGTCGGTAGCACATAGCCCGGATTGCCGAGCACGTGCGTGCGCCCCGGCTCGTGGCAGACGACGAACACGTCGGGCTGGCTGCCGTGCAGCAGGCCGAGCGACACTGCGGCATACGCCGGATGGAATAGCGAGCCTTGCCCTTCGATCACGTCCCAGTGGCGCGCATCGGCGGCGGGGCTGAGGATCTCGGCGGCGCCGGCTTCGAAGTCGGACACGACTGCGTCCATCGGCATGCCGCTGCCGGCGATGAGGATGCCGGTTTGCCCGGTCGCGCGGAAATCGGCGTCGACGCCGCGCTCGGCAAACGCGCGTGCGAGCGCCAGTGCCGTGTATTTTTTTCCGAGTGCGCAGTCGGTGCCGACAGTCAGCAGGCGCTTGCCCGAACGTTTGCGGCCCGTCGCAATCGGAATGTTCGGCGGCGGCGTGCGCACATCGATCAGGCGGCGACCGTGGCGCGTCGCCGCGGCCTTGAGCTGCGCCGAGTCGGCGAGGCGCGTGTGCATGCCGCTGACGATATCGAGGCCGGCTTCGATCGCTTCGACGAGCGGCGCGATCCAGGTATCAACGATCGTGCCGCCGACATTGGCCACGCCGATCACGAGCCCGCGCGCGCCGCGCGCGCAGGCCTCGCGCGGCGTGAGGAACGGCAAACCCGTCGTCACCGTTGCCCCGCACGACCATTCGCCGATGCAGCGATCGCCGGCCCAGTCGCGCAGACCG
>NZ_DASVOK010000261.1:0-14531 GCF_036383415.1 Rudaea sp.
GACGCATGCGCTGCACGCGCTGGTCGGCCTCGCGTTCGGCTCGTCGCTGATCTCGATCTTCGCCCGCCTCGGCGGCGGCATCTTCACCAAGGGCGCCGACGTCGGTGCCGACCTCGTCGGCAAGGTCGAAGCGGGCATTCCGGAAGACGACCCACGCAACCCGGCCGTGATCGCCGACAACGTCGGCGACAACGTCGGCGACTGCGCCGGCATGGCCGCCGACCTGTTCGAGACCTACGCGGTCACCCTCGTCGCGACGATGCTGCTCGGAGGCGTGCTCGCGACCGAACTCGGCGCGAACGGCGTGCTGTATCCGCTCGTGCTCGGCGGCGTGTCGATCGTCGCCTCGATCATCGGCACGTTCTTCGTCAAGACCAAACCCGGCGCGAAGATCATGAATGCGCTCTACGTCGGCGTCGCCGTCTCGGCGATCCTTGCCGCGATCGCGTTCTATCCGATCACGACGCAGCTGATGGCAGACGCCAAGGTCGGCGCGATGAACCTCTATTTCTGCGCGCTGATCGGCCTCGTGCTGACCGCAGCCATGGTCGTCATCACCGAGTACTACACCGCGACCGAATACGCACCCGTCCGTCACGTCGCACAATCCTCGACGACCGGGCATGCGACCAACATCATCGCCGGCATTGGCATCTCGATGAAGTCGACCGCGTATCCGGTGCTCGCGGTGTGCGCCTCGATCTGGGGTGCGTATTCGCTCGGCGGCCTGTACGGCATCGCTATCGCCGCGACGGCGATGCTGTCGATGACCGGCATGATCGTCGCGCTCGACGCCTACGGCCCGATCACCGACAACGCCGGCGGCATCGCCGAGATGGCCGAGCTGCCGAAGGAAGTGCGCGCGGTCACGGATCCGCTCGATGCCGTCGGCAACACGACCAAGGCGGTGACCAAGGGCTACGCGATCGGCTCGGCCGGTCTCGCCGCGCTGGTCCTGTTTGCCGACTACACGCACAACCTCAACGGCCAGCCGGGCCTCGCCGGCATCACGTTCGATCTGTCGAACCATTACGTCATCATCGGCCTGCTCATCGGCGGCCTGATCCCGTACTTGTTCGCCTCGATGGCGATGGAAGCGGTCGGCCGCTCGGCCGGTGCCGTGGTCGAGGAAGTGCGTCGTCAGTTCCGCGAGATCAAGGGCATCATGGAAGGCACGACCAAGCCCGACTATTCGCGCGCGGTCGACATGCTGACCAAGGCGGCGATCAAGGAGATGATGATTCCCTCGCTGCTGCCCGTGCTCGTGCCCGTCGTCGTCGTGTTCGGCTTCAAGTGGCTCGGCGGCGCGGTCGCCGGCGCGCAGGTGCTCGGCGGCTTGCTGATCGGCACCATCGTCACCGGCCTGTTCGTCGCGATCTCGATGACCACAGGCGGCGGCGCCTGGGACAATGCGAAGAAGTACATCGAGGATGGCAACTTCGGCGGCAAGGGCTCGGACGCGCACAAGGCCGCGGTCACCGGCGACACGGTCGGCGATCCGTACAAGGACACCGCGGGACCGGCGGTGAATCCGCTGATCAAGATCATCAATATCGTAGCCCTGTTGCTGATCCCACTGCTTTAATCGAGCCAAACCGACCTCTCCCGCGACTCTCGTCGCGGGAGAGGTCGGCGAACGGAAGGTCTCATGCGCAGATTCTTGCCTTACGGGGAACTTGCTACTCGGCATCTCGGGATGTTGCTGCTGATCGCCCGTATCCTCACGCTGACAGGCTGGTTGGTCGCGCTGCTCGCCGTCTGCCTTATCGTTTCCTCATTTTCCAACCCTCTCTGGCAATTCGGTGCGTTGAGCGGAACGCTCATGTTGGGTTATGCGTTCGGATTTTTGATCGTCGGCGGAATTCTCGCCGCGCTCGTCGCCATCGAAGAGAACATGCGGCGCAGAACGCCCGAATATTGAAGCCAAAAGCCGCTCGCTGGATGACTTTCGATACGTGAAGCGGCGTGCTTCAGTTCATCGAGGAATCCGTTGCGGTTTGCGCGAATTCGGCGGATGGAACCCGAACGTGCGTCGGTATCCGCATGCGCAAGGGTGGACCGGTGCGCTGGTTTCGCTTGGCCGCAACGCGGTCGCCCGCCTTGGCCCGCTCAAACTTCCAGCCTGTCCCCCGGCCGCGCCACCAACGCGTACAGCGCGGGCATCAGGTAGATGCTGATGAGCAGGCGCGTGAACAATCCGCTGACGATGACCAATGCGAACGGGCGCTGCGTGTCGGTGCCGATGCCGGTGGCGAGTGCGGCGGGCAACAATCCCAATGCGGCGACGAGCGCGGTCATCATGATCGGGCGCAGGCGCAGGATCGCGCCTTCGCGGATCGCGACGGCGAGCTCCATGCCCTCGCCGCGCAGTTCGTTGACATAGGAAATGTAGACGACCGCCGTCTGCACCGACACGCCGAACAGGGCAAGGAAGCCGATGCCGGACGACACCGAGAACGGCGTGCCGCTGAGCCACAGCGCGAGGATGCCGCCGGCCGGCGCGGACAGCACTACGCCGAGCACGGTGATGAACGGGAACTTGAAATTGCCGTACAGCAGGAACAGCAGCAGGAAGATCAGGAACAGCGTCAGCGGCAGGATGATGCTCAACTCGTGCCGCGATGCGGTGTATTCCTTGTACTCGCCGCCCCAATCGAGACGGTAGCCCTGCGCCAGATGCACCTTGGCATTGACCTGTGCCATCGCGTCCTCGACCGCGCCGGCGAGATCGCGGTCCTGCACTGAAAACTGCACGCCGATGTAGCGCGAATCGTTCTCGCGGTAGATGAAGGACGCGCCGTTGGTCACTTCGATCCGGGCGAATTCCTTGAGCGGAATCTGCGCGCCGCCCGCCGTGGCGACGGGGATGCGTCCGATCGATTCGGCATCGTCGCGATACGGGCGATCCAGACGCACGACGAGGTCGAATTGCTTTTCGCCCTGCACGACCTGCGTCGCCGCGCCGCCACCGATGGCCGTCGAGATGAGATTATTGATGTCGTCGACATTCAATCCGTAACGCGCGATCTTGGCGCGGTCGATGTCGATGCTCAGGCTCGGCTGGCCGAGTTCCCGAACCAGGGTCACGTCGCGGATGCCGCGCACGCCTTCGAGAATCTGCTTGATCTCCTTGCCGCGCGCTTCGAGCGTGTGCAGGTCGCGGCCGAACACCTTCACTGCGAGCGCGCTCTTCAGTCCCGTTTCGGCCTCGTCGACCGCGTCCTCGGCCGGCTGCGTGTAGTTGTAGGTGATGCCGGGGAAGGATTTCAGTTTCGCATCCATCGCCGCGATCAGCGCGGCCTTGTTGCGATACGCGCCGTTCCACGCCGAATACGGCTTCAGGCCGACGTAGAACTCGACGTTGAAGAAGCCGGTCGGATCGGTGCCGTCGTCGGGACGGCCAAGTTCGGACGCCACCGTCGTCACCACCGGGAAAGACTTCAGCAGGTCGCGAATCTGCGGCGTGATCTTCGCCGACTCGGCGTAGGAAATCGTGTACGGCATGGTCGCGCGCACCCACAGCGCGCCCTCGTCCATGTGCGGCATGAACTCGGCGCCGATGCGCGGCGTCAGCAGCAGCGACAGCACCAGCACGATAACCGAAACTGCCGTCGTCACGCGCGGACGCGCGAGGCACCAGTCCAGACCGCGCGTATAAAAACGCTGGATGGCCTCGAACATCCTGTTGCGGCGTTCGATCACGCCGCGATGCATGAAGATCATGCACAGCACCGGCAACAGCGTGAGCGTGAGGATCAGGGAACCGGCGATGGCGAAGATCATCGTATCGGCCATCGGCTTGAACAGCGTGCCCGACGGACCGGTCAGCACGTAGATCGGCAGGAAGCCGGCAACGATCACCGCGACGGCGTAGAACAGCGGGCGGTCCACTTCGGCGGCGGCTTCGAGAATCACCTGTTTGATGTCGAAGTCGGAACCGCGCCGTGCCGCGATCTGGCGATAGATGTTCTCCACCATCACCACGGCGCCATCGACGAGGATGCCGAAATCCACGGCGCCGATGGAAAGCAGGTTCGCCGAGGCGTTCTGCAAATCCAGGCAACAGAACGCGAACAGCAGCGCGAGCGGAATCGTCACCGCGACGATGAGGCCCGCGCGCAGATCGTAGAGGAAGAACACCAGCACGACGACGACGAGCAACATGCCGCGCAGCAGATTGTCCTGCACCGTTTGCGTGGTCAGGTCGATCAGATCGGAGCGGTCGTAGAAAGGATGCACCTTCACGTCGGGCGGCAGGATGCCGTTGTTCAATTCGTCGGTCTTGGCCTCGACGCGCTTGAGCACGTCCTGCGTCTTCTCGCCGGTGCGCATCAGGATGACGCCTTCCACCGCGTCGTTCTGTTTCTCGTAGCCGAACTCGCCAAGCCGCGGCGCAATGCCGATCTCGACTCGGCCGACGTCCTTCACCAGCACCGGGGTACCGTTGGTCACGGCGAGCACGACGTTGCCGATGTCCTCCAGCGTCCGCAGGCGGCCGACGCCGGTGACGTAGTAGAACTGTCCGCCCTGCGAGTAGAAACCTCCGCCGGCGTTGCTGTTGTTCGCACCGAGCGAATTGGCTATTTGCGCGACCGACAAACCGGCCGCGGCGATTTTCGCCGGATCGAGCTGCACCTGATACTGCATGGTGCCGCCGCCGAATCCGGAATCGTCGGCGACACCGGCTACGGCCTTGTATTTCGGCTCGACGATCCAGTCCTCGAACGTTTTCAGCTCCATCGGCGAGCGGTCGGAGCTTTGCAGCACGTAGCGATAGATCAATCCGGACGGCGACGACAGCGGCGACACCGACGGCGATACGCCGGACGGCAGGCTGATTCCGCTGAGCCGATTGAATACGTGCTGGCGGGCGAAGTATTTGTCCACGCCGGTGTCGTAGGTGAGGATGACGTGCGACAGTCCGTACAGCGAAATCGAACGCTTCGTCGCCACGTCCGGAATGCCGTTCATGCCCAATTCCACCGGCACGGTGATGAGGCGCTCGACTTCCTCGGCGGCATGGCCGGGCCATTGCGTGATGATCTCGACGATGGGCGGCGACAGATCCGGATACGCATCCACCGGCAGGCGCATCAGCGAATGCAAGCCCGCCGCCACGAGCATCGCAGTGAGCAGCACGACGAGCAGGCGCTGGCCCAGCGCGGCGGCGACGATGCGATGGATGAACGACGCGCCGCGCGGCGGCGGCGCGGAAGCCGGATCGCCGCTCATTGGCTTTGCATGAACTGCAGGAACAGGCCGCCGTCGGCGACGATTTGATCGCCGGCCTTGAGGCCCGTGTCGATCTGATAGTTGTCGCCGTCGCGATAGCCGGGCGTCACATGCGCGCGCGCGAAACTGCCGTCGGCTTGCGCGACGTACACGAACGGCAGATTTTCGTCGTCGCGCAGGATCGCCGACGCCGGTGCCATCAATCCGTTCGTCTCGTTGCGCGACACGAGGCTCACCGGCACATACATCTGCTTCTTCAGCGCGCCGTGCGGATTGTCCACACTCACGCGCGCGACGACCGCACGCGTGGTCGCATCGACTTCGTCGGCGACATTGGTCACCTTGCCCTGCAGCGTCGTGTCGCCGACCTGGATCTGCGCACCGTCGCCGACGCCCACCTGGCCGATGTCGGCGCCGAACACCTGTGCGAGCACCCACACGCGCGACACGTCCGCGAGGGTAAAGCAGGCTGTGGTCCCGACTTGCAGCAATTGGCCCGGCGTGATGAGTCTTTCCACGACGATGCCAGCCAGCGGCGCGCGGATCGTGCCGCCCGGAAATGCGATGTCACGGCCGGAGGCGATTGCGGCGATGGATGGGGCATCCACGCCGAGCGAGGCGAGCGCCTGACGCGCGGCGTCGCGGTCGGATTCGGCGCCGACCGCATCGGATTGCGCCTGCGCGGCCTCGCGCTCCGACACGCCCTTGTGCGCGAGCAGATCCTTGTCCACGTCGGCGACGCGGCGCGCATTGCGCGCGGCGGCTTCGGCCTTGCGATAGGCACCGACCGCGGCGGCGAAATCCGGCGAATCCACCGTCGCCAACGCCTGACCTTTCTTCACGCGGTCGCCCGGCGCGACCAGCAGCTTGCTGACAGGCCCGGAAATCGGCGCGAGCACGCCGGTGGCGTGATCCTCGTCGAAATCGACCGTGCCGGACGTCTGCACGGCCTTGTGGAACTTCGCTTCGGCGACGGTATACAAATGCACATGCTGCATTTGCGCCGCCGTGAGCTTGAGGTTGCCTGGCGCGGCCGACGCCGGCGGATTCACGTTGCCGCCGGACGAGCATCCGGCCAGCAGCAATCCCAGAACGGAAACCACGGCGCGTGAACGGCGGCCGGTCGAATGGATGGTTTCACTCTTCATCGTTTTTCCCGGACAAATCCGCGCGATGCCACCAGCCGCCGCCAAGCGCAAGATAAAGCGCCGCAGTGTCGGCGTAGCGATTGGCCTGCGCCTGGATCAGCACGATGCGCGCCTGCTGCCACGCCTGCTGCGCATTGAGCAGCGCCAGATAACTCGCGTAACCCGCCTGCGTCTGCCGCTGCGAAAGTTCGAGCGTCGTCGTGGCCGCATCAGCGGCGGCGGCGGCGGCTTGCAGCGCCTTGGCGTCTTCGTCGAGCGCCGTCAGCGTGTCGGCGACATTCTGGAAGGCGGTCAACACGGTGCTGCGATACTGCGCGGCGGCCTGCACGAGTTGCGCTTTCGCCGCGCGCTCCGCGTGCAGCAGCTTGCCGCCCTCGAAGATCGGCGCGGCGATGTCGAGGCCCACGCCCCAGAAACCGGTGCCGGACTTGAACACGTTGCCGATTTCCAGCGCCGTGCTGCCGGCATTCGCGCTCAGCGTGATCTGCGGGAAACGGCTGGCGATGGCGACGCCGACCTGCGCGCTGGCTGCGTGCCAGTTCGCCTGCGCCTGACGCACGTCGGGTCGCTGCTCGACCAGTTTCGAGGGCAGGCTCAACGGCAGATCCTGCGGCAAGCTCAGGCTCGCCAGATCGAAATCTTCGGCCTGCGCCTGCGCCGGAAACTCGCCGGCGAGCACGGCAATCAGGTGCCGCTGCTGTTCAAGCTGCTTGCGCAACGGCGGCAGGCTCGCCTGCGTCTGCGCGAGCTGCGATTCCTGCGCGGCGAGATCGAGCCGGCTCGCGTAACCCTTGTCGAACTGGTAGCGCAATATCTGAACGGATTGCGTTTCGATGTCGACGAGCTGCTCGGTCGCTGCCACCTGCCCGCGCAGCGACGCCTCGTTGACTGCCGCGTTGACGACATTGGCCGCCAGCGCGATATGCGCCGCGACCAGCGCGAAGCGGACGGCCTGCGCCTGCGCCTCGAACGATTCCACGGTGCGCCGGTTGAGGCCGAACACGTCCGGCACGTAGGACACGCTCAACTGCGGCGTGAACAGGCTGTACTGCAACGCATTGTCGGCCGGTGTCGGCGACAGCGTGCCCGGCTGTTTCTGCCGGGTCGCGGAAAAATCCGCGTTGACCGCGGGGAAATACGCACCACGCTGCGACAACGTGTTTTCGCGCGCCGCCGTCAACGCCGCGCGCGCGGCATCCAGGTCGGGATTGTTCTTCAGCGCGCGCTCGACCAGCGCGTTCAGCGACGTCGAGTGAAGCAGCGTCCACCAGTCATCGGGAAGGTCCGCGTCTTCGGCAAAACGCTGCGCCGCGCCGCCTGCCACTGGCGCGCTGGCCGTCTGCGCGGGCTGCGCCTGGGACGTGTAGGTTTTGACATCCGGCGGCGCCGGCTTGTGGAAATCCGGGCCGAGAGCACAACCAGCAAGCAACAGAGCGGCGCAGCACGACACGCACGTCTCCGCGCGCGGGCGGGGAACCCCCACGATCTTCCGCACCGCCATCCGGACTCCGTCAGCCGATTATGTAACGATATATCATATCAGACGATCGTTAAGTAGTTCCGAATCGACGCGTGATGTCGGATTCGACGACACGACCGCAGTCGATGCCCGGGATGGTTGGCGCAAGGCCAACTTCTGGACGCCGATGCCTGCTTCGGCCAAGCTTTGCGCTTTCCAATCAAGGAAGCCGCACATGCACCCGCTCTGGATCGCCCTCGCCGCCGGCGTGACGCTGGCCGCCTGCTCCCACATCGAACAGAAACCGACCGCCGTGACCCAGAACGAAACCTCGACCGCCGCCGTCGAAGACCCCTACCTCTGGCTCGAAGAGACCGACAGCGCCAAGGCCCTCGACTGGGTCAAGGCGCGCAACGCGGAGTCGGTCAAGGCCTACGGCTCCTCGCCCGAGTTCGAGAAGACGCGCGATGCGATTCTCGAAGTGATGGATTCGGACGCGCGCATTCCGTACGTGTCGAAGATGGGCGCGTACTACTACAACTTCTGGAAGGACAAGGCGAATCCGCGTGGCCTGTGGCGGCGCACGACGTTCGCCGAGTACCGCAAGGAGCATCCGCAGTGGGAGACGTTGATCGACGTCGACGCGCTCGGCAGAGCCGAAGGTGTCAACTGGGTCTGGCACGGCAGCGACTGCCTCAAGCCCGAGTATCGCCACTGCCTCGTCTTCCTCTCGCGCGGCGGCGCCGATGCAAGCGTGATGCGCGAGTTCGACTTGACGACCAAAACCTTCGTTAAGGATGGTTTCGCGCTGCCGGAAGCCAAGCTGCAGGCGAACTGGATCAACAAGGACCGCATCTACGTCGGCACCGACTTCGGCCCCGGCTCGATGACCAAGTCGAGCTATCCGCGCATCGTCAAGGAATGGAGGCGCGGCACGCCGCTAGCCGATGCGGCGATCGTGTATGAAGGCAAGGAAGACGATCTTTCGATCAGCGCATACCGCGACGACACGCCCGGTTTCGAACGCGACTTCGTCTCTCGCGCCATCGATTTCTGGAGCAGCGAGAGCTTCCTGCGCGACAAGGACGGCAAGCTCACGAAGATCGACATTCCGCTCGATGCGGCTGGCTTCGGCACGCATCGCGAGTGGATGACGGTGCAGCTGCGCAAGGCGTGGGCCGTCGGCGGTAATACCTATGCATCCGGCTCGCTGATCGCGATCAAGTTCGATGACTTCATTGCCGGAAAACGCGAGTTCGCCGTGCTGTTCGCGCCGAGCGAAACCACTTCGCTCGCCGGCCATTCGTGGACGCGGCATCATCTGATCCTCAATGCGATGCACGACGTCGTCAGCCATCTCGAAGTGCTGACGCCGCCCGCCAAGGCCGACGGCGAATGGAAGCGTGCGCCGCTCGGCGGCGCACCGGCGCTGTCGACGATTTCGGCCGGTGGCATCGATGCCGACGCCAGCGACGCATATTTCCTCACCGTCAGCGGCTTCCTCGAACCGACGACGCTGTACATGGGCACGATCGGCCAGGGCGATGCCGAGCCGCTCAAGCACAGCCCGAGTTTCTTCGATGCGTCGAAATACGCCGTGCAGCAGAACTTCGCCACGTCGAAGGACGGCACGCGCGTGCCCTACTTCGTGATCGCGGCGAAGGACCTCAAGCTCGACGGCACGAATCCGACCCTGCTCTACGGCTACGGCGGCTTCGAAATCTCGCTGCAGCCGAGCTACTCCGGCAGCGTCGGCCGCGCCTGGCTCAGCAAGGGCGGCGTCTACGTGCTCGCGAACATCCGCGGTGGCGGCGAATACGGCCCGCGCTGGCACCAGGCCGCGCTCAAGGCCAACCGCCTGCGCGCCTACGAGGACTTCGCCGCGGTCGCCGAAGACCTGTTCGCGAAAAAGATCACCTCGCAGCCGCACCTCGGTGCGATGGGCGGCAGCAACGGCGGCCTGCTGATGGGCAACATGCTGACGCTGTATCCGCAACTGTGGAGTGCAATCGTCTGCCAGGTGCCGCTGCTCGACATGAAGCGCTACACCCACCTTTCCGCCGGCGCCTCGTGGATGGCCGAGTACGGCGATCCCGACAAGGCCGAGGACTGGGTGTTCATCAAGACCTTCTCGCCGTATCAAAATGTGGAAAAAGGCAAAAAGTATCCTCCGACCTTGTTCACCACTTCGACGCGCGACGACCGCGTTGGCCCGCACCAGGCGCGCAAGATGGCCGCGCGTATGCTCGAGTACGGCAACGGCGCATCGTTCTACGAAAACATCGAAGGCGGCCACGGCGCCGCGGCCGACAACAAGCAGGCCGCGTTCATGTCGGCGCTCGGCTACGAATATCTTTGGGACCACCTCAAGTAGGCGATCGACATTTTGATGAACGAAAAAGCCCGCGTTTTGCGGGCTTTTTCTGGATCAACTTCCCGGCAACAGCGAGATATCCGCCACGTCGAGGAACATGCAGCGCAGACGATTGAGCAACGCGAGGCGATTCGCGCGCTTGGCGACGTCGTCGACCATCACCATCACCGCGTCGAAGAAAGTGTCGACCGGCTCACGCAGGCCAGCGAGTTGCTGCAGTGTTTCGACGTAGCGGCCCTGCGCTGCGAGTGGTGCGATCGCGACGGCGGTCGCTTCGACCGCACGGTGCAGATCGGCTTCGGCACCCGCGTCGAGCAGCGCCGGATCGATCTTGTGGCCCGGTTCGCCGCCGGCCTGGCGCAGGATATTGCCGATGCGCTTGTTTGCCGCTGCCAAGGCTTGCGCCTGGGGCAGCTTGGTGAATTCGACGACGGCACGCAGGCGACGGTCGAAGTCGGTCAGGTCGGCCGGCGCAAGCGCGCGCACGGCTTCGAATGTTTCCGACGAGACGCCCTGATCGGCGTAGTAGCCGCGCAGGCGATCGAGAATGAATTCGTAAAGCTCGGCGGCGAGCACTTCGCGACGTGCACCCGCATCGAGCGCGGGTTGCTTGCCGTCCTTGCCCTTCGGCAGCCCTGCGGCGAGTGCCGCGTCAGGCAGCAGTTGCAGCGCTTCTATCAGCAACGCCTTGAGATCGAGTGCGAGACCACCTTCGATCAGCGTGCGTGCAAGTCCGAGCGCGGCGCGACGCAGCGCGAACGGGTCCTTGTTGCCGCTCGGCTTCAGACCGACCGCGAAGATGCCGGCAAGCGTGTCGATGCGCTCGGCCACGGCGAGCACTTGCGCGACCTTGCCTTGTGCGATCTTGTCGCCGGCGAAACGTGGTGCGTAGAACTCGTCGAGCGCCTGCGCGATCTCGGTATTTTCGCCGTTCGCGGTTGCGTAATAGCGGCCCATCACGCCCTGCAGCTCGGGGAATTCGCCGACCATGCGCGTGAGCAGGTCGCACTTCGACAGTGCTGCCGCACGCGTGGCGAGGCCGGCGTCGACACCGAGACGATTGGCGATCACGCGCGCCAGTTCGGCGACGCGCACGCTCTTGTCCCAGACGCTGCCGAGCGCCTGCTGATAGGTGACGTTTTTCAGCGCATCCTGCTGCGCGGCCAGCGGCGTCTTCAGGTCTTCGTCCCAGAAGAATTTCGCATCGGCGAAGCGCGGACGGATCACGCGCTCATAGCCTTTGCGGATCTCGGCCGGATCTTTCGATTCGATATTGGCGACGCCGATGAAGTGCTCGGTCAGCTTGCCGCTCGCGTCGAACACCGGCACGAACTTCTGGTTCGTCTCCATCGTCATCACGAGCGCTTCCTGCGGCACGGCGAGGAACTCGCGCTCGAACGCGCAGGCGATCGCGACCGGCCATTCGGTCAGGTTCGCGATCTCGTCGCAGAGCGCGTCGGACAGGCGCGGCACGCCACGGGTTTCTTTTGCCACGCGCGCGACTTCCTCGCGCACCCGCGCGCGACGCGCGGCTGGATCAGCCAGCACTTTTGCGGCACGCAGCGAGTCGACCCAGGAATCGGCTTCGGCGATATGCACCGACTGCGGATGATGGAATCGATGGCCGCGTGACTGGCGGCCCGACTTCAAGCCGAGAATTTCGCCGTCGACGATATCGCTGCCGTAGAGCATCACGAGCCAGTGCGCCGGGCGCACGAAGGTGTAGTCGTGATCGCCCCAGCGCATCGGCTTCGGAATCGGCAACGCCTTGAGCGCTTCGGCGACGATTTCGGAAATCAGTTCCGCCGTCGGCCGGCCAGGCCTTTCGCTGCGCGCGACGAAGCGTTCGCCCTTGATGTCGGTGATACGCTGCAATTGCTCGACGGCAACATTGTTCTTCGCCGCAAAACCCTGCAGCGCCGGGGTCGGTATGCCGCTCGCATCGAGACCGATGTTGAGATACGGCCCGAGCACTTCGGATTTCTGCGGCGGTTGTTCGGCGACGACAGCTGGGATCAGCACAGCGAGACGGCGCGGCGAACAATATGTTTTTGCATTCGCGGCATCGGCTTCGACGCCGCGCTTCTTCAAACCTTCCGCGATGCCAGTCGCGAACGCATTCGCCAGTTCATCGAGAGCCTTCGGCGGCAGCTCTTCGGTGCCGAGTTCGATCAGCAGGGATTTCTTCGTCGCCGTGGACATCAGGCGGCTTCCTTGTTGTTGTCTTGGCCTTTGTTCTTCAACCCGGGAAATCCGAGTTTTTTGCGTTGCGCGTAATACGCTTCCGCGACCGCACGCGCGAGCGTGCGTACGCGCAAGATGTAGCGCTGGCGCTCGGTCACGCTGATCGCACGGCGCGCGTCGAGCAGGTTGAACGTGTGGCTGGCCTTCATCACCTGTTCGTAGGCCGGCAGCGGCAGGCCCGCCTCGACGAGCTTTTTCGCCTCGGCCTCGCAAGTGTCGAACCACGCGAACAGCTTCTCGACGTTGGCGTGCTCGAAGTTGTACGTCGACTGCTCGACTTCGTTCTGGTGGAACACGTCGCCATAGGTGACGACGCCGTGCGGCGCCTTGGTCCAGACGAGGTCGTAGACGTTGTCGATGTTCTGCAGGTACATCGCAAGACGCTCGAGGCCGTAGGTGATCTCGCCAGTCACCGGCCGGCATTCGAGGCCGCCGGCCTGCTGGAAATACGTGAACTGGGTGACTTCCATGCCGTTGAGCCAGACTTCCCAGCCGAGGCCCCAGGCGCCGAGCGTCGGCGATTCCCAATTGTCCTCGACGAAACGCAAATCGTGCACGAGCGGATCGACGCCGAGCTGCTTGAGCGAGCCGATGTACAGATCGAGGATGTTGTCCGGATTCGGCTTCATCACGACCTGGTACTGGTAATAATGCTGCAGTCGGTTCGGGTTCTCGCCGTAGCGGCCGTCGGTCGGCCGGCGCGAGGGTTGTACGTAGGCCGCGGCCCAAGGCTCGGGACCAAGCGCGCGCAGGAAAGTGGCCGGATGGAACGTGCCCGCGCCGACCTCGGTGTCGAGCGGCTGCAGCAGCACGCAACCCTGCTCGGCCCAGTAGCGGTTCAGGGTCTGGATGATGTCCTGGAAAGTCGGGCCTGCCATTGGATTCACACTATCTACGCAGTTGCTGGCGGAAAGCGCGTTAGTATATCGGCTGGAGCGCGCGTACGCCGCGCCAGCAAAGCGAATCGGGGAGTTTTCATGGCCATCGCGCCACAACGCAATACGCCGGCCGCGGTGCCTGCGCACAAGCCCGACCCGGAGCTCTCGCTGCATCGCAAGCTCGATCTCGAAACCGTGCTCGGCGCGCTCAAGCGCGATGGCATCCTCGGCGAAGAGGATATGGTCAAGGTTCGCTCCGACGCACGCTCGGCGCGCAACCAGATCGAGCTGCATCCGCTCGTGCTGATCGCCAATCTGAAGCTGGCCAACGCGCGCGACAAGAAACCGCTCAGCCTCGAAGTGCTGAGCCTGTGGCTCGCCGAGAAAGCTGCTCTGCCCTACCTCAAGATCGATCCGATGAAGATCGACGTCGCCGCGGTCACCCAGGTGATCTCGCACGCGTACGCGCAGCGCTACCGCATCCTGCCGGTCGAGGTCAGCGCGCAGCATGTGACGATCGCGATCTGCGAACCGTTCGACACGCGCTGGCTCGCCGACCTCGGTCATATTTTGCGTCGCGAGATACGTCGCGTCGTCGTCAATCCGATCGACCTGCAACGCTATCTGGTCGAGTTCTACGGTGTGCAGCGCTCGATCCAGAAGGCGCGCGACGCGAAGACCGACGCGAACGCAATCCTCAACTTCGAGCAGCTGCTCGAACTGGGCAAGTCCGGCGACGTTGGCGCCGACGATCGCCACGTCGTGCACATCGTCGACTGGCTGCTGCAGTACGCATTCGAGCAGCGCGCCTCCGACATCCATCTCGAACCGCGCCGCGACACGAGTCCGATACGCTTCCGCATCGACGGCGTGATGCACAAGGTGTTCGAGCTGCCAACGCCGGTGATGACCGCGGTTACCGCGCGCGTGAAGATCCTCGGCCGCATGGACCTCGCCGAGAAACGTCGCCCGCAGGACGGGCGCATCAAGACGCGCTCGAGCGGCGGCCGCGAGGTCGAGCTGCGCCTGTCGACGATGCCAACCGCGTTCGGCGAGAAGGTCGTCATGCGCGTGTTCGACCCGGACATCGTGGTCAAGGAGTTCCGCCAGCTCGGCTTCTCGATGGACGAGGAGTTGATCTGGCGCGGCCTGGTCGAGCGGCCGCACGGCATCGTCCTCGTCACCGGCCCGACCGG
>NZ_DASVOK010000262.1:0-3587 GCF_036383415.1 Rudaea sp.
TTCGAGCTGGATGTTGGTCTGGCCCTGGATGTTCTCCGACATCGAACCGACCAGTCCGGGCAGCGAGGAGAACTCCTTCTCCAGCGGCGTGGCGACCGAGATCGCCATGTTCTCGGGACTTCCTCCAGGCAGCTTGGCCGAGACTTCGATTACCGGCGATTCCACCTGCGGCAGTGCCGAGATCGGCAGGTTGAGCCAGCAGATCACGCCGGCGACGACGACCGCGAGCCACAGCATCGTCGTCGCGATCGGACGGCTCAGCGCCAACGCGGCGATGTTCATCGCGCCGCTCCGTTGGTCGCCGCGCTCGCGGCAGCCGCGCTGTCGATCGCCACCGTCATGCCGCTGCGCAGGCTGCGCGCGCCTTCGACGACGACGGTCTCGCCGCTGCGCAGACCGTCGACGACGGCGTTGTGGTCCTGGATGCGCAGCAGGGTGACGGGCTGCGACACGACATGCTTGTCGGCGTCCACCTGGAACACGAAGTTGCCGTCGGGCCCTTCGAGCACGGCCTGCGGCGGCAGCACGACCGCGTTCTTCGTCGTGCCCGCGCTGAGCGCGACGCGCACGTAGGCGCCGGGCCAGAGATGCCGGTCGGCATTGGCGAAGCTAGCCTTGAGGCCGATCGTGCCATTGCCGGTGTTGACGCGGTTGTCCATGAAGCTCAACGTACCGGTGCGCGTGTCGCCGCCGAGGTCGATGCTGACTTCGGTGTCGCCGGCGGCATGGGCGTCACGCACCGCGGCGAGGTCGCGTTCGGGCAGGGTGAACTCGACCGCGATCGGATCGAACTGGACGATGCTCGCGAGCGGCGCCGCGTCACCGATCTGGGCAAGGCTGCCCGGGTGCACGACGACGGCGCCGGTCTTGCCCGCGATCGGCGCGACGATGCGCATGTAGCCGACACGTACGCGCGCGCTTTCGACATCGGCCTGCGCAGCCTTGAACTGCGCCTGCAGCGATTCCGCCTTGCTGCGCGCGGTGTCGACCACCGCCGCGGACATGAAGCCGGACTTGACCAGCTGCAGCGTGCGGTTGAGATCGCGCGTCGCTTCGTTGAGCTGGGCGTGGATCTGGTTGGCCTGTGCCTCGGCGCGACGCATCTGGGCGACGACGTCGCTCGCGTCGAGTTCGAACAGGAGTTGCCCCGGCTTCACCTCGTCGCCTTCGCGGAAATTCACCGTGCGGATCACGCCGGTCACCTGCGGCCGGATGTCGACCTGGTTCAGCGGCACGATGTGGCCCTGCGCGGCGAAGCGCACAGGCAAGTCGAGCGTGCGCGAAGTGGTCACGCCGACCAGCGGCGGCGGCTTGCCACCGGACTTGGCCGTGGCGGCAGGCGCCCATTGCTTCCAGGCGAGACCTGCTGCTGCAGCCACGACGACTGCGGCGATGCCAAGGATGAGGCGAGACGGTTTCTTCATTGCTGCGTGCAAGGTTTGTGACTGGGAGAGAACGCAGTGCCGCGCGGAGAGGAGGCACTGCGCGTTTGCAAGATACTCGTGCCGCGCTCGGCGAACTAGTCGCGTTTGATTACCGAATTTTCAGGTTTCGGCGCTTTCACCTCGCGCGACAGCACTTCGCCCGTCTTGCGGTCGTACACCAGCTTGACCTTCTGCGCGCTGGCATCGCGGCCTTTCACTTCGACGAGGCGATCCTGCACCTCGATGTCCTTGACCTGGACGCCTTCGGCGCTGGCGCGGCTTTCGATCTCGTCCAGGCTCAGCAGTCCCGGGGCGGCCGCCGAAGCGGAGGTCTGCACGCCGGCGCCGAACACGAGCACGAGGGCGCCGAAAACGGTATAAGCGATGAATTTGGTATTGATGGCGAGCATGGCTAAACTCCTCTGCATGGGTGGATGCCGATGACGGCGACGCCATCCTGACCAAACCAAGCTGACGCGAAGTCGGTGGCCGGCGTCAGGCAATTGTCAGGGCTCCGCTGGCAGGGTGCGCGCCATGAAGACACGCAGAACATTCATCGCCTCGCTTCCCGCACTCTTGCTCGCCGCGAATGTCGCGCATGCGCAGGACGGCGGCGCGCACGACAAGGCCGACGCAAAGGCACGCAAGAAACAGGCGCAGCAGGAAGCCTTCGCGGCGATGCAGCGCGGCGAAATCCTGCCGCTGACGAAAATCCTTGCGATCGCGCAATCCCGGATCGCGGGCGACGTGGTCGAGGTCGAGTTCAAGGGCGGCCCGGTTTACGAGGTCAAGGTGTTGACCGCAAGCGGCCGCGTGCGCGAGGTCGTGCTCGACGCGCGGAACGGCAACGTGATCAAGATCGAGGACGAGTAGTGCGGGCACTCTTGGTCGAGGACGATCCCGACGTCGGCGCCGACGTGGCCGATGCGTTGCGCAGCGCCGGCTTCGTCGTCGATCTGTGCACGAACGGCGAGGAGGCCTGGTTCAAGGGCGACGTCGAGGATTACGAAATCGCCGTGCTCGACCTCGGCCTGCCGCGCCTCGATGGACTTTCCGTGTTGCGCCGCTGGCGCTCGGGCGGACGCAATTTTCCCGTGCTGATCCTGTCCGCGCGCGGAGACTGGACCGAGAAGGTGCAGGGCATCGAAACCGGCGCCGACGACTACCTGGCCAAGCCGTTCGAGATGGGCGAGCTGATCGTGCGCGTGCGCGCGCTCGTGCGGCGCGCGGCGGGCCGTACTTCGTCCGTGCTCACCTGCGGCCGGCTCACGCTCGATACGCGGCGCATGTCGGCGACGCTCGACGGCAAGCCCGTGGCGATGTCGCCGCTCGAATTCCGTTTCTTCGACTATCTCGCGCACCAGGGTGATCGTGCCGTGTCCGCTGGCGAACTCGCCGAACATCTCTACGGCGTCGCCGAGTCGGGCGACACGAACGCGATCGAGGCGCTGGTCATGCGGCTGCGGCGCAAGTTCGGTGCCGACGTGGTGCAGACGCGGCGCGGTTTCGGCTACGTGCTCGCGAGCGCCTCCGGATGACGCGTTCGCTGCGTCTGCGCCTGCTCCTCGGTGCAGCGGTCGCGGTGTTCGTCGCGATGCTGCTGGCCTGGGTGGTCATGTCGGTGCTGTTTGCCCACCACATCGAACGGCGCGCGGCGCGCGAGCTGACCTACGATGCGGTCGAACTCGTCTCCAAACTCGGCATCGGCGCGGACGGCATGCCCGTGGCCGAAGACCCGCCGCACGACGCGCGCTTCGAGACAGCCGACAGCGGCTACTACTGGCAATTGACGACGAAGCAGGGCGCACTGCGCTCGCACTCGCTCTGGGACGAATCGCTGCCATCGCCCGCTGCGGCTGCCGCCGTGCAGGCGACCGCGTCCGCACGCTGGGCGTCGCGCTACGCGCCGGGACCGTTCGGCCGCCGCGTATTCCTGATCGAACGCAACGTGCGTCCCGATCGCAGTGGCGACGGCGTGCTCGTGCAGGTCGCGGTCGACGAGGCGCAACTGAGCAGCGTGCGTCGCGAGTTCGGCCGCGAACTGGCGATGTTCCTCGCTTTGCTCTGGGCCGTGTTGCTCGGCGCGGCGTGGGTACAGGTACAACTCGGCCTGCGTCCGTTGCAACGCGTGCGCGAAGAACTCACCGCGCTGCGCCGCGATCC